>DASSUW010000399.1:0-2404 GCA_035706585.1 Solirubrobacteraceae bacterium
CGGAAGGATCTGCTCGCCGCAGGGGTCGAGCGGGTGCCGGCACGGACCGTGGGCGTGCGGGAAGGCCTCCCCGTGCTCGACGACGGCCGCGTCCTCGACGTCCGGAACGTCGTCTGGTGCACCGGCTTCCGGCCCGACTACTCGTGGATCGACGTGCCGCTCGAGGTCGGCGAGGACGGCTACCCGGTGCAATACCGCGGCTCAGTCGCCTCCGCTCCCGGTCTCTACTTCGTGGGAATGCTCTTCCTGCACTCGTTCGCGTCGATGCTGATCGCGGGGGCGGCGAGGGATGCCGAGCGCGTCGCGAAGCACATCGCGACTCACCGGGCCGGCAGGCGGGCGGCGGCGGCGTCCGCACCGGCGCTCGAGCAGGTCGCGTCGTGAGCCGCCCTGTGTCAACCCTGGGCTGTGAGGAGGCGGTTGAGGTTGCCGTGGTGGGCGGGGTTGTAGGGCTGGCCGTTCTGCCAGATCCGCCAGATGACGCGGAGCCAGGCGCGGCCGAGGATGCGGATGGCGTGGGGGTGGTCGTGGCCGCGGGCGCGGGCTCGTTGGTAGACGTCGTGTGCCCAGGGGTGGTGGTGTCGGCTGCTGTCGGCGAGAGTGGCGCAGGCGTTGCGGAGGCGTTTGTCGCAGGCCCAGCGGAAGCAGGCGACCTTGCGTTTGCCGGACTCGACGGCGACGGGCGCCATGCCGGCGTCGGCGGCGAGCGCTTCTGCGCTTGGGTAGCGGTCGCGGCAGTCGCCGATCTCGGCCAAAAGCTCGGCGGCGGTGACGACCGATTTCGGGTCGCGGAAGAGCGAGAGGAAGATCGTGCCGTCGTCGTGGGCGCGGAGCGCGCCGGCGATCTGGCTGGTCAGCAGCTTGATCTGCTCGACCAGGGGCTTGAGCGCCGCGACGAGTGCGAGCACGACGCTGCGTCTGGCTTCCTGCTCGGCTTCGCCGGCGCGGCCTTGCGGTGCCGAGCGCAGCCGCTCGAGCAGCTCATCGGCGCTGCGCCGGCCGCAGTAGCCGTTGCGGCTGAGGAAGCCCTGCAGGCGCTTGCCGCCGAGGCCGCGCGCGTCGGCGGGGCTGGGGTAGCGCTCGAGGAACGCGAGCGCGATCGGCGAGTCGACTGCGCTGAAGATGCAGGCGGCGCCCGGCCAGAAGCGTTCGAGCTCGGCGCGCAGCTGGTTGGCGAGCCGGACGCGTGTCTGGACGAGGTCCTCGCGGCTGCGGGTCAGCGCCCTGAGCGCCTTCGTCTCGTCGGCGTCGGGCTCGATCGTGCGCAGCCGGTGCATGTCGGTGCGGGCGAGTTCGGCGAGCACGTAGCTGTCGAAGCCATCCGACTTGCCGCCGGCGACGCTGTAGCGGGAGCGGTTGGCGGCGAGCTGGTTCGGGTGCACGGGCACGACGCTGATGCCGGCGTCGAGCAGCCGATCGACGACCAGGCCGTCTGGCCGCTCGATCGCGACCCGGCTGACGCCGAGCTCGACCACTCGTCGGCAGAGCGCGGTGATCCCGGCCTCGTCGTGGCGGATCCTCAGCTGCTCCAGCTGCCGCCCCTGCTCGTCGACGACGGCGAGCCGGTGCTCCTCGCTGGCCAGGTCGAGACCTGCCGTTGTCTGCATACGTTGCCCTCCTCAGGATTGGATGGTGGATGCGGGCCGACCGGCGAGGTACCGTGGCGGGTGCTCATAGGCGGGCCCTCGGCGGGGCGACGCCCTGTCGCCGCTCCGGGCGCCTCACACCGCCGGGAGGCGCGGGTCTCACGCGGGCCGTCCAAGCGGCAAGCGAGCCTGGCGCTCTCCCGGCGGTGGTCAGCCACGACACGACGCTACGAACCGCGCCGGTCGACGTCGCCCTCACTGACTACATGCGGGCGGACTTTCAGTTTTCAAGGAACAAGAACAACCACAGCAGAGGTTGTCCTATGAGCCTCGTGCTCGCCCACGCGCGCGCATCGGCGCTCGAGCTCGGCCGCTACCCGGGCTACGTCGTCCCGACGCTGCTCTTCCCGGCGATGTTCTTCGTCTTCTTCGGCTCGTCCGCGCGCGGCTACGTCGCGACGCTCGGGATGTGCAGCTTCGCGGCCTTCGCCGTGATCGGCGTCGCGTTCTTCCAGTTCGGCGTCGGGATCGCCGTCGAGCGCGGGTCTCCGTGGGAGACGTTCCTGCGGACGCTGCCGATCTCGCCGCTCGACCGGATCCTCGCCCGGCTCGCCTGCGGCGCGATCTTCGCAGCCGCGTCGGCCGCGATCGTCGTCGCGGTCGCGCTCGCGCTCACCGACGCCGCGCTCGACCCGGTCCGCTGGCTCGAGCTCGCCGCCGTCCTCGTCGCGGCGATCGTGCCCTTCGGCCTGCTCGGGATCGGTCTCGGCTACTGGGCGACGCCGAAGAGCGCGCTCCCGATCGCGAACGTCCTCTAC
>DASSUW010000400.1:0-5621 GCA_035706585.1 Solirubrobacteraceae bacterium
GTCGATCGCGGCCTGGCGGGCGGTACTTTGGCACCGACGATGACGTTGCTGCGCGACTACTCCAACCAGGCGCGGACGTACGACGAGACGCGCGCGGCGAGCCCGTCGGTGCTGGCCCCGCTGCGCGCGGCGCTCGCCGGCGCGCCGGGGCGGCGGCTCGCCGACATCGGCGGCGGCACCGGCAACTACGCCCGGGCGCTGCGCGACGAAGGCTGGGATCCCGTGGTCGTCGACCGTGAGCCGGCGATGCTCGCCCACGCGGCCGGCAAGGGCCTCGAGACCGTCGAGGGTGACGCGCAGCGGCTTCCGCTCGCCGACGTGAGCGTGGACGCCGTGATGCTCGTCTCGATGCTCCACCACGTCGAGGACCCGGCCGCCGCGCTCGCGGAGGCGCAGCGCGTGCTGCGCCCCGGCGGCCGCCTGGCGTTGATGGTGTTCACGCGCGAGGACACCGAGGAGAGCTGGCTGTCGGACTACTTCCCGAGCACGCGCGCCTGGATGCTCGAAACCCACGCGACCCGCGCCGAGTTGCTCGCGCTGCTGCCCGGCGCCCGCCAGATCGAGGTCGTCTACCGCGACCTCGAGGACGGCTCGCTCGCCGCGCTCTCGGCGTACCCGGAGAAGCTCGTCGATCCGGCCTGGCACCGGCAGACGAGCTACTTCGAGCGCCTGCAGCGCGACCACCCCGACGAGCTGCGTGCGGGGCTGGCGCGGCTGCGCGCCGACGTGGACGCGGGACGGGCGCCTCGCCGACCGGGGCTGGCGAGCGTACTCGCGTGGACCAAGCCGGCCTGAGCGGCGGCTGCCGGGGCGCGGCGCGCGCGAACGTCAACTGCGGCTGGGTAGGGCGCCGGCAGGGTCGGCCGCGCCGCGCGCGCGTCGGGCGCCGCCCGGGAGCGTGGGCGCGGCGAGCACTTGGGCGCGTGGGGTTGCGCAGTAGCGATATGCGCTACTTGGCAACCCCACGCCGGCTCGAGGTGGACGAGCGCCGACAACGCCACCGGCGCGCCGCCGCCGGGTGGCGCGAACACGATCCACCGCGCCGACGTAATAACAAAAATTGAAATCTGTCAGTCCATCTGTCACGCTTCGTGTATGACCTCCCCGTCCCACCTCCCCGAGCGGCGGCTCGGCGCGACCGGGCCGACCGTGTCCGCGATCGGGCTCGGCTGCATGGGCATGTCGCCCGACCTGTACGGCGCTGCCGACCGCGACGAGAGCATCGCGACGATCCACGCGGCGCTTGACGCCGGGATCACGCTGCTCGACACCGGCGACTTCTACGGCATGGGCCACAACGAGCTGCTGATCCGCGACGCGCTGCGCGCGGCGCGCCGAGAGGACGTCCAGATCAGCGTCAAGTTCGGTGCCCAGCGTGACCCCGACGGCATGTGGCTCGGCTACGACGCCCGCCCGCAGGCGGTCAAGACCGCGCTCGCGTACACGCTCAAGCGGCTCGACACCGACTACGTCGACATCTACCGTCCCGCGCGGCTGGACCCGAACGTGCCGGTCGAGGAGACCGTCGGCGCGATCAAGGAGCTGATCGAGGCCGGGCATGTGCGTCACGTCGGCCTCTCCGAGATCGGCGCCGAGACGCTCCGCCGGGCGCACGCCACGCACCCGGTTTCCGACCTGCAGATCGAGTACAGCCTCATCAGCCGCGGTATCGAACACGAGATCCTTCCCACGGCGCGCGAGCTCGGCGTCGGCATCACCGCCTACGGCGTGCTCAGTCGCGGCCTCATCAGCGGCCACTGGACCAGGAATCGCGAGACGAGCGCGAAGGACTTCCGCAGCCGCTCGCCGCGCTTCAGCCGCGAGAATCTCGACCGGAACCTCGAGCTGGCGGACCAGCTCGCCCAGGTCGCCGAGGACCAGGGCGCGACCGCCGCCCAGGCCGCGATCGCCTGGGTGCTCAGCCGCGGCGAGGACGTCGTCCCGCTTGTCGGCGCCCGTCGCCGCGACCGGCTGACGGAAGCGCTCGGCGCGCTCGATCTCGAGCTCGACGCCGAGCGCCTCGAGCGGGCCGTGCCCGCCGACCGTGCGGCCGGCGACCGCTACGACCCGCGCCAGATGCAGATGCTCGACTCGGAGCGATAGCCGTGGCCCCGCTGACGCGCGAGGAGATCCTGCGGGCGGCGGAGGAGGTCCTCCGCCGCCACGGGCCGGCGAAGACGAACGTGGTCGACGTCGCGCGCGCGCTCAACGTCAGCCACGGCAGCGTCTACCGCCACTTCCCGAGCAAGGCCGCGCTCAGGGAAGCGGTGGCGGAGCGGTTCCTCGAGACCGTCTGCGCGCCGCTCGAGGACATCGACGACCCGAAGGAGTGGTTCGACGCGCTGATCGCGGGAAAGCGCGCCCGCGCCCAGCAGGACCCGGAGCTGTTTGCCACCTACGTCGCGCTCGCGCGCGAGTCAGGGGACGTGGTCAACCGCCACGTCGACCACCTGATCCGGCAGCTCACCCGCATCGTCGGCGACGAGCAGACGGCGCGAGCCCTGTTCGACGCGACCGCGCGCTGGCACGACCCGCGGCACGCCGACGAGTGGGCGAAGCCCGGAACCGACGACGCGTTCGAAGCGGTCTGGGCGCTGCTGGCTGAGGCGATGGCCCGGCCGGCGTCGTCGGCCTCAGTGGGCCGTCGCGGCGATCAGGCGATGGCCCGGCCGGCGTCGTCGGCCCACTCGAGCGCGGCTCGGTAGGCGCCGGCGAGCGACACGCCCGCATCGGCGCTCTGCAGGGTCGGGAAGTCGCCCCGCTCGTAGGCGGTGACGGCCGACAGCAGCTCGCCCTTGGGGCCCTCGCGCCGCAGCAGCGCCGCCTGGATCTCGTCGGTGAAGGGAAGCGAGTCGAGCACCTCGGACATCGGCGCGTCGATCAGCGCGTCGGCGACCGAGAACAGCCCGATCGTGAAGAGCGTCTCGCGCTCCTCGGGCAGCGCGCTGCCGGCGAGCATCTCGCACATGCGGGCGCGGCGCAGGCCCAGCGCCACCAGCTCGTCCGGCACGTCCGGGATCGCCGAGATCGCCATGACCGTCGCCCAGCGGCGCACGGTGCGCACGCCCAGCAGTCCGAGCGCCTCACGCACCGACGACACGGTGCGCGGCAGCGCGAAGAACGCCGAGTTGACGTAGCGCAGCAGCTTCAGCGACAGCCCGACATCGGACGAGATGATCCGCTCGAGGTCCTCGAACGACACGTCGCCGGCCGTCAACTCCGAAAGCTGGCGGAGCGAGCCGAGGCCGGCCGTCGCGACCCCGCGGTGGCGGAACAGCCGCGGCTTGGCGAAGTAGTCGCCCTCGAAGTAGGTGAAGCCGAGCTCCTGGACGCGAACGAAGGCGGCGTGGTCCTCCACGTCGGTCGCGACGAGCAGCGCGCCCTGGGTGCGAGGAGCCTCGAGCACGGCGCGCAGCACGTCCTCCTCGCGTTCGGCGACGCTGATCTTGACGATCGAGCACAGCGACATGAGCTCCTCGATGTCGCCGCGGCCGTCGTAGTCGCCGAGCGCCAGCGTGTAGCCCGAGCGCGAGAGCTGCTGGAGCAGGCCGAGGAGGTCGTCCTGGGCCGGGTAGGCGTCGATCTGCAGGACGGCGCGGTCCGGGCGGACCGGCGGCGGCCCGATCTCGACGAGGAAGTTGCGGGCGATCGACACCCACGCCGGGTGCCGGCCGGCGAGCCGCTCGAGCCCGATGTCGCCGAACGCCTCGACCAGCAGGGCGGAGGTGGCCTTGGCGTCGCGCGACGGGTCGCCGAGGTCGACGGCGCCGCCGAAGCGCAGCTCGTAGCCGACGACGTTGTTGCGACTGTCGGCGATCGGGTGCCGGACGACGGCGACCTCCGGTCGATCAAGAGTTGCGCTCATCCCTCCCAATGTCGGCCGCTGGCCGCAAACGTTGAGCCGACCGGCCGAACTTGTCCGGAAAATGCGGTCCTGCGGCACACCGGCATCGTGATCTGGACGCGTCGTCTAGCATCCAGATCTAGTCCACTTCGGAGAGGAGTCCCATGCGGATCGAGGTCAAGGGACGAAACCTTCAGGTCACCGACGAGCTGCGCGAGGTGGTGGCGCGGCGCTTCGAGAAGGTGGACAAGCAGGTCTCAGAGCTCGCGACGCTCGAGGTCGAGCTGTCGGAGGAGCGCAACCCTGCCAACCCCGACCAGATGGTGGCCGAGGCGACCCTCTACCTCAAGGGCGTGACGCTGCGGGCGAAGAACGCGTCCCGGGACAGCAAGCACTCGATCAACCTGGTCGCCGACGAGCTCGCGCGACAGGTCAAACGGCACCGCGACAAGCGCCGCAAGCGGCGTGAGCAGCGGGCCGGAGCCGCCCAGGCATCGCCTCCGGTGAGCGAGCCGGAGGGCGGCGCCGCCACGGCCCTCTGAGCCCCGTCGAACGCGGCGTTTGAGCCGCTAGGCTTGGTTGCATGTCGATCCTCGATCGTGCGCTCCGCCTGGGCGAGGCGAAGCAGTTCAAGCAGTACGCCAAGCGCGTCGACCGGATCAACGCGTGGGAGCCGGAGCTCGAGCTGCTCGACGACGACGAGCTGCGCGCCAACGCCGATGCGCTGCGCGAGCGCGCGCGCAACGGCGAGTCACTCGAGGATCTGCTGCCCGAGACGTTCGCGCTCGTCCGCGAGGTGAGCCGCCGCCGCATGCACATGCGCCACTTCGACGTCCAGATGATCGGCGGCATGGTGCTGCACGACGGGTCGATCGCCGAGATGAAGACCGGCGAGGGCAAGACGCTGACGGCCACGACGGCGGTCGTGCTCAACGCGCTCGCCGGTGAGGGCGTTCACGTCGTCACCGTCAACGACTACCTGGCGCGCCGCGACGCCGACTGGATGCGCCCGATCTACGAGGCGCTCGGCCTCAGCGTCGGGATCCTGCAGAACATGCAGCCGTACGAGGAGAAGCGCGCCGCCTACGCGTCGGACGTCACGTACGGGACGAACTCCGAGTTCGGCTTCGACTACCTGCGCGACAACATGGCCACGACGATGGACGAGAAGGTCCAGCACGGCGGCCGCTACGACGAGGACGGCAAGCCGCTCACCAGCCACCACTTCGCGATCGTCGACGAGGTCGACAACATCCTCATCGACGAGGCGCGGACGCCGCTGATCATCTCCGGCGCCCCCGAGCAGGCCGCCGACTGGTACGAGCGCTTCGCCAAGCTCGCGCCGATGATGGAGCCCGGCAAGAAGCCGGAGGGGATGGACCCGCGCACCAAGAAGGGCTTTCTCGCCGACTACGACTATGAGTTCGACGAGAAGCACAAGAGCGTCTCGGTGACCGAGCGTGGCGTCGCCAAAGCGGAGAAGTTCCTCGCCATCGACCACCTCTACAAGGCCGAGAACGGCCCGCTCGTCAACCACCTGATCCAGGCGCTGAAGGCCGAGTCGCTGTACAAGCGCGACGTCGACTACGCGGTGGTGGACGGGGAGGTCAAGATCATCGACGAGTTCACCGGGCGGATCCTCGACGGCCGCCGCTGGTCGGAGGGCCTGCACCAGGCGGTCGAGGCCAAGGAGGGCGTGCGCGTCCGCGAGGAGAACCAGACGCTCGCGACGATCACGCTGCAGAACTACTTCCGCATGTACGACAAGCTCGCCGGC
>DASSUW010000401.1:0-6762 GCA_035706585.1 Solirubrobacteraceae bacterium
GTCGCGGTGGTCGCCGTGTCGCCGGGCGCGCTCGTGACGCTGATCTTCGGCGGCCGCTACGAGGAGGTCGGCGCGCTGGCCGTGCCGTACGTGCTGGCGATGGCGCTGCTCGGCGTCGCGCGCGTGTTCGTCGCCCACGCCTGCGCCACCGGAGGCGCGCGGCGCGCCGTCTTCGTGCTCGCGCCGGTCGCCGTGCTGCACGTGGCGCTGCTCGTCGCGCTCGGCGGCGACGCGGCGGGCGTCGCCACCGCGACGCTGATCTCCACCACCGTCCTCACCGCCGGCGCGGCGGCGATCGCCATGCCGCGTCCGCTGGCCGTCCGGATCCCGCGCGAGTACGCGTGGGTCGCCGCGCTGGCGCTCGGCGGCCTCGTGCTGCGCCTGCTCGCGACGCGCGGGATCTGGCTGGACGAGGCGACCGAGATCCACCAGGCGCAGATGTCGATGAGCGGCATGCTCGAGAACCTGCGGACGATCGACGTCCACCCGCCGCTGCACCACATCATCCTGTGGGGCACGGTGCGGCTGCTGGGCACCGGCGAGTTCGCCGTGCGGGTGCCGTCGCTGATCGCCGCCACGGCGATGATCCCGCTGATCTACGCGGCCGCGCGCGACATCTACGACCGGCGCGCGGGCATGGCGGCCGCCACGCTGGCGAGCGTCGCCCCGTTCGCGGTCTGGTACGCGGACGAGGCGCGCATGTACGCGCTGTTCATGGTCTTCGCGCTGCTCGCCCTGTGGATGCAGGTCCGGATCCTGCGCGGCGGCGGCGCCGCCGCATGGATCGGCTACGTCGTGGCGGCGGCCGCGCTCGTCTACACGCAGTACTTCGGGCTCCTGTTCGTCGGCACGCAGCAGCTCGCGTTCGCGGTGGCGATCGCGCGCGGCGTCGTGCCGCTGCGCCGCTTCGCGGCCTGGAGCGCGCTGCTCGTGCTGCTGATCGCGCCGCTCGTGCCGTTCGCGCTCGACCAGTTCGCGGCCAACGAGTCCGCCGGCCGCGGCTTCCAGCAGCCGGCGCAGGCCGGCGGGTCGGTCGAGCCCGGCGCCGCGCCGGGCGCGTACGCCGCCCTGACGAACCTGGCATGGGCGGTGCTCGGCTACCACTCGAACGCGACGATGACCGCGCTGGCGGCGATGTGGCCGCTTGGCCTGCTGCTTGCGCTGTCGCTGCTCGGCCGCGGGCGCTCGTGGCCGACGATGCTCGTCGTCGCCTGCGCGCTCGTCCCCGGCATCGGGCTGTTCGTGCTCGGCCAGCTCAAGCCGTTCGTGTTCGAGGTCCGCTACTTCATCGGCGCCGTCCCGCTGGCGCTGATGCTGATCGCGCGCGCGGTCACGAGCTGGGCGCGGCGGCCGGTCGTCGTGGCCGGGACGTGCGCCGCCGTCGTGGCGGTCATGGGGCTCGGGCTCGCCGACCAGCAGCTCAACGGCTCCAACCCGCGCGTGTACGACTTCAAGTCGGCCGTGAGCCGCATCCAGGCGCGCGCCGAGCCCGGGGACGTGATCGCCTTCACGCCGCCCTACCTCGACCACGTGATCGCCTACTACGAGGACGAGGGCCTGAGGATGCGGCCGCTCGAGAACGGCCTGCCCGAGCCCCGCCGCGGCCACAAGCTGTTCCTGCTCGCGTCCTTCCAGGACAAGCCGCAGTACCGCAAGGCCACGCAGGACGCCGTACGCAAGCTGTCGCGTCGCCATGAGCTCGTGCGCCGCGACAAGGTCCCACAGATCCTGATCTGGGAGTTCCGCCGATGACGACGATCACCGACACCCGCCTGCGGCGCCCGGCCTGGAACGCCGCGGGGCCGAACAGCGTGCGGCGCCGGTGGATCCGGCTGCTGCTCGTCGCGATGGTGCCGCTGGCGCTGTTCTACTTCACATGGCTGCTCCAGCCCGCGCGCGTCGGCAATCCCGTGCTCTATGCGCTGCTGGTGGCGGCCGAGCTGTTCAACGCCTGTCAGGCGCTCGGCTTCTGGTGGACGTGCTCGCGCGAGCGCCCGTGGCGGCGCCATGTCTGGCACGCCCCGCCGCCGGCGGTCGACGTGTTCATCCCGGTCTACGACGAGCCGGTCACGGTGGTCGAGCCGACGGTGCGGGCGGCGAGCGAGCTGACCGGCGCGGCCGTCAGCGTGCACGTGCTCGACGACGGCAACAGCGACGAGATGCAGGCGATGGCGGCGCGTACCGGCGCCGGCTACATCCGCCGTGCCGAGCACGAGGGCGCCAAGGCGGGCAACATCAACAACGCGCTCGCGCACACGGACGCGCCGTTCGTGGTGGTCCTCGACTGCGATCACGTGCCCGAGCGCCACTTCCTCGAGGCGACGCTCGGCTGCTTCGGCGACGACCGCGTCGCGTTCGTGCAGACGCCGCAGTACTACGCCAACTGGGATCGCGGCGAGGTGCCGGCGGCCGCCTGGGGTCAGCAGGCGCTGTTCTTCGGGCCGATCGCACGCGGCAAGGACGGCCACGACGCCATGTTCTGCTGCGGCACCAACGTCGTCTTCCGGCGCGCGGCGCTGGTCGACGCCGGCGGCTTCCCGATCGACTCCGTGACCGAGGACTTCGAGCTGTCGATCGCGCTGCACGAGCGCGGCTGGCGCTCGCGCTACGTGCCCGAGGTGCTCGCGCACGGGCTCGGACCGGAGGACATGGCGTCCTACGTCGGCCAGCAGCAGCGCTGGTCGCGCGGCTGCCTGTCGGCGCTGCCGACCGTGCTGCGCTCGGCGCTGCCGCTGCGCCAGAAGGTGCAGTACGCGCTGTCGGCGTCGTTCTTCCTCAGCGGCTGGACGGTGCTCGTGTACATGACGTTCCCGGTCGTGCGGCTGCTGACCGGCGCGCAGCCGCTGGCGTCGACGACGGCGGACCAGTTCCTCGGCCACTTCGCGCCGTACTTCGGCCTGTCGCTGCTCGCGGTGACCGTGCTCGGCGCCGGCGCCTACACGTTCCGGGCGTTCGCGCTGCAGGCGGCAAGCTTCTGGATCCACGTGCAGTCGACGATCCTCACGCTGCTCGGCCGCCGCGGCGGCTTCGTGGTCACGCCGAAGGAGGGCGTCGAGGGGCGCCAGCCGCGCGCCGTCGCACCCGCGCTCGTCGCGATCGCGGTCCTGACCGCGGTGGCCGCCTACGGCCTGCTGCGCGACCGCGACCCGGCGACGCTCAACAACGTCGCGTTCGCGTCGCTGCACATCGCGGTCCTGCTCGCCGGCGTCCTGCCGGCGCTGCGGCGCCGGCCGCTGCCGCTGGCAGCGCCGCGGCCGTATCCCGTGCCGACGTGAAGCGGCTCGCGCTCGTGATCGTCCTGCTCGCCGCGCTCGCGGGCTGCGGCGAGCACGAGCCGTCGGGGTTCCTGGATCGCTACGTGCAGGACGACGGCCGCGTCGTCCGGCAGGACCAGGGCGGCGACACGGTCTCCGAGGGCCAGGCGTACGCGCTCCTGCTGGCGGTCGCCGCCGGCGACCAGGAGCGCTTCGCGCGCGTCTGGGACTGGACGCGCACGCACCTGCGGCGCTCCGACGGGCTGCTCGCCTGGCGCTGGGCGGACGGGCACGTCGTGGACGACGAGCCCGCCACCGACGCCGACCTCGACACCGCGCGGGCGCTGCTGCTCGCCGGCCGGCGTTTCCACGAGCCGCGTTACCGCGAGGCGGCAATGGATCTCAAGCGCGCGATCGTCGACGGCGAGACGACCTGGGCCGCAGACCGGACCGTGCTCGTCGCCGGGCCGTGGGCGCGCGACGGGAGGATCATGGTGAACCCGTCGTACTGGTCGCCGAAGGCGTTCCAGCAGCTCGGCTTCGAGAAGGTCGAGCAGTCGTCGCGGCAGCTCACGCAGCGGCTGCTCGAGTCGGCGCTGCCGCCGGACTGGGCGCGTGTCGAGCCGTTCGGGATCTTCCCGGCAGGTCCGCCGTCGGGCGGCGAGCCGGGCTACTCCTACGACGCCCTGCGCGTCCCGATCCGGCTGGCCGAGTCGTGCGATGCCGCCGATCGCCGGCTCGCGGCCGGGATGTGGGACACGCTGCGCGACGACCCGGGCGCGGCGCAGCGCAGCCTGGACGGCCCGCCCACCGGCGACACCGACCATGCGGCGGCCTTCGCGGGCGCGGCCGGCGCCGCCTGGGCGGCCGGCGACCACCAGGCGGCGCGCGACCTGCTCGACCGCGCGGACGAGCTCGACGCCGAGCACCCGACCTACTACGGCCGCGCCTGGATCGAGCTCACGCGGGCGATGCTCGTGGATGGTTCATTAGGCGACTGCTGACGTTCGCGGCTGCGGGGTCCCGGGAAGGCTCGCCGTATGGCACAGAGCATCCGTGAGGTAATGACATCCGACCCCCGGACGGTGTCTGCGAGCGCGACGCTCGAGGACGCCGCACGCGAGATGGGTCGTGACGACATCGGCGCCGTGCTCGTGGAGGACAACGGCTCGCTGGCCGGCATCCTGACCGACCGCGACATCGTCGTCCGCGCGATCGCCGAGCGCAAGGACCCGTCGTCGACGAAGGTCGGCGACGTCGCGAGCCGCGACGTCGCTTCGCTGACGCCCGATCAGACCGTCGAGGAGGCGATCAAGATCGTGCGCGAGCAGAACGTGCGCCGCATCCCGGTCGTCCAGGACGGCCGTCCGGCGGGCATCGTCTCGATCGGCGACCTCGCCATCGAGCGCGACACCGAGTCGGCGCTGGCCGACATCTCGTCCGAGCCGGCGAACAACTAGAGCGTCCAGGCGTCGGGGGCCTGGCGCACGTCCAGGTCCCTCGCGCCCTGCCATCGTGCGAGCCGTTCGAGCTCGCGCCGGACCGCCGCGGCGACCGCCTTGCCGCGCGGCGCGCCGGGCTCGCGGTGGACCGCGTGCGCGATCAGCCGTTGCGCCTTGCGGTCGACCGCGAGGTCGGCGCGCCCGATCAGCCGGTCGCCGTGCAGGATCGGCAGCACGAAGTAGCCCCACTGGCGCTTGGCCTTCGGCGTGTAGATCTCGAGCCGGTGCGAGAAGCCGAACAGCTCCTCGGTGCGGCCGCGGTCGCACAGCAGGTTGTCGAACGGCGAGAGGAGTGCGGTGCGGGGCTTGAAGCCGTCGCCCTGGGCGGCCTCGACGTCCTCGGCGCGCAGCCACCAGGCGCCCTTGACGCCCTCGATCCGGGCCGGCACGATCGCGCCTTCGCGCTCGAGCCGCGCGAGCACCTCCGGCAGCTGCGGATAGCGCCCGCGGGTGAAGTGCGCGCGGATGTGCGGCGTGCGCGCGATGCCGAGCGCCTTCAGCGCCAGCAGCACCGACCGCCGAGTGACCTCCGCGTCCGCGAGCTCCTCCGCCGGCGGGTCGGGCGGCAGGCAGCGCTCCATCAGGTCCCACAGGCGCCGGCCGCCGTCGCGCGCCGCGATCCCCACGTGGCCGCGGATCCACATGAGGTCGAGCATGCGCGAGACGTTGCGCTGGTTCGTCCACCCGGTCGACAGCCACGGCTCCTCGGCGCGGTCCTCGATCGCGCGCGCCGGCAGCGGGCCGTCGGCGCGCAGCCGGTCGAGGATGTAGGTGCGGAAGCGCTCGTTGACGTCCCACCAGCGCTGCAGCCGGCGGTGGCGCCACGTGCGCATCAGGTAGCGGTGGAGCGGCAGGTCCTCGGTGAGCACGAGCGACGCCTCGTGGGCCCAGTACTCGAACAGCGCGCGGTCCTCGGTGACCAGCCGCTCGAGCTTGGTGACGTCGTACGGTCCGAGGCGGCTGAAGACGACGAGCAGGTGGTTGCGGGCGACGACGCTCGTGGGGTCGAGCTGCAGGCAGCGGAGGGTGCGGACGGTCTCGAGGATCGCGTCGGTGCCGGGACGCGCGCGCGGCGCCGGACCGTCGAGGCGCTGGGCGGTGATCGCGAGGCGGCGGGCGGCGGTGGCGGAGACACGGAGCACGAGCGGCCAACCATAATCAGCGGCATGGCGGCAGAGTCCCCGCGCCGCGGGTCGCTGCGCGACGTCGGTGAGGATCCCGACCCGCGATTCACGTTTGCGAACGAGCGCACGTTCCTGGCCTGGAACCGGACCGCGCTGGGCCTGATCGGCGGCGGCCTGGCGGCCGGCCAGCTGCTTCAGTTCGACGCCGAGTGGGTGCGCCTGGTGATCTCGCTGCCGCCGATCCTGCTCGGCGGGCTGCTGGCGCTGACCAGCTACCGCCGCTGGGAGGCCAACGAGCGCGCGATGCGTCTGCGCGAGCCGTTGCCGGTGATCGGCCCGCCGCGCTTCGTGCCGCCGGCGATCGCCGTCCTGGCGGTCGTGATCGCGGTCCTGGTGGTGGTCGGTGCCATCCGCACCTGAGACCCAGTTCCGCGAGCGCACGACGCTCGCCCGGGAGCGCTCGCTGCTGGCGTTCCTGCTGATCTCGGTGCTCCTGCTCACGCACACGCACGCGTGGTTGGCCGTCGCGGCGGCGTTGGTCGTCGGCGCGGCCGGTCTGCGCGCGCACTCGCCGCGCGAGCTCGCGCTCGCGACGGTGCTGGCGGCCGTGTGCGCGGCGCTGATCGTGGTCGCCTGACCAGCCGGGCCGGATACCCTCGGCGCCACATGTCTGGTGCGGTCGTCGTTGTGGGGTCGGTGAACGCCGACCTCGTCGTCACGGTGCGGCAGCTGCCGCGCGCCGGCGAGACGGTCAGCGGCGGGACGTTCGCGCGGCACGGCGGCGGCAAGGGCGCGAACCAGGCGGTCGCCGCGGCGCGCGCCGGCGCCCGGGTGGCGATGATCGGCGCGGTCGGTGACGACGAACGCGGTGCCAGCCTTGCC
>DASSUW010000402.1:0-6775 GCA_035706585.1 Solirubrobacteraceae bacterium
GGACCAGGTCCCGCACGCGACCGTCCGCGGGCTCGCCAACGGACCGGCCGCGCAGGCGAGCGAGATCGTGTTCCTGTGCGTGCCGTTCCGCAACCAGTCCGAGACGCTCACGAACCTCAGGAGCCACCTGCGCGAGGGGCAGCTGCTCGTCGACGCCACCGTGCCGCTCGCGGCGGCGGTGTCCGGCAAGGCGACGCGCATGCTCGGCGTCTGGCAGGGGTCGGCCGCGCAGCAGGCGGCCGAGATGGTCCCGGACGGGGTCCGTGTCGTCGCCGCGCTGCACACCGTCAACGCGCCCGGCCTGAGGGACCTCGACGCGACGCTCGACGAGGACGTGCTGATCTGCGGCGACAAGAAGGCCGACAAGCAGCGCGTCGCCGCGCTGATCGACCTGATCCCGGGGCTGCGCGGGGTCAACGGCGGCTCGCTGGAGGCGGCGCGCATCGCCGAGTCGCTGACCGCGCTCCTGATCGGCGTCAACGCCCGTTACAAGACGCACGCCGGGATCCGGCTCACCGGTCTCCCCGACGAGCTGTGGTAGTCCTGCTCGCGGGCGGCACCGGCGGCGCCAAGCTCGCCCGCGGGCTGCTCGACGTCGTCGGGGACGAGCTCACGGTGATCGCCAACACCGGCGACGACATCGAGATCTACGGCGCCCACGTCTCGCCCGACCCGGACCTCGTCACGTTCTGGCTCGCCGACCGGATCGACGAGCGCGGCTGGGGGCTGGCCGGCGACACGTTCCATGTGATGGACGGGTTGCGCGAGCTCGGCGACGACGTGTGGTTCAACCTCGGCGACCGCGACCTGGCGTTCTGCGTGCGCCGCGCGCGGCGGCTGCGCGAGGGGGCGCGTCTCACGGCGGCGATCGACGAGCAGCGCCGCGCGCTCGGCGTGCCCGCGCGGGTCCTGCCGATGTGCGACGAGCCGGTGCGCACGCACGTCCGCAACGCGGCCGGCTGGCACGGCTTCCAGCAGTTCATGATCCGCGAGCGCGCCGCCGGACCGGTGCTCGACGTCCGGCTGGACGGCATCGAGAACGCCCGCCTGACGCCCGAGGTCGAGGCAGCGCTCGCCGCGGCGCGCGCGGTCATCATCGGCCCCTCGAACCCGGTCATCTCGATCGGCCCGATCCTGGCGGTCGTGCGCGACGCCGTGCGGGCACCGGTCGTCGCGGTCTCGCCGCTGGTCCGCGGCGCGGTCGTCAAGGGCCCGACCGACGCGTTCCTCGCCTGGGCCGGCCACCCGCTCACGTCCGAGGGCATCGTCGCCCATTACGGCGGCCTGGTCGACGGCCTCGTCGCCGACGAGCGCGCCGCCTCGATCCCCACGCTGATGACCGACGTCGACATGCCCGACGCCGCCGCTCGCCGCCGCGTCGCCGAGGAGACGCTCGCGTTCGCGGCGGCACTTAAAGGGGTCTGACCCCCTTAAGATCGGCGCGTGCGCACCGCCGCGGTCCTGCCCGTCAAGTCGTTCGCGAAGGCCAAGCAGCGGCTCGGCGAGGCGATCGGCGGCACTGACCGCGAGGCGCTCGCCGCGGCGATGGTCGGCGATGTGCTGGCTGCGCTGGCGCGCGTGCCGCGGCTCGACGACGTGATCGTGGTCACGGCCGAGCCGGTGGCCGCCGGCGAGGCCGAGCGCGCCGGCGCCGTCGTCGTCCACGACCCCGACGAGTGGGGCCAGTCGGCGGCGGCCAACCGCGGGATCGACGCCGCGCTGGCCCGCGAGGCGGGCCGTGTGCTGCTCGTCCCCGGCGACTGCCCGGCGCTCGAGCCCGCCGAGGTCACGCGCCTCCTGGAGCGAGACGACCGGACGCCGTCGGTGGTGATCGTCCCCGACCGGCACGGGAGCGGCACGAACGCGCTGCTGCTCGCTCCCCCCGGGGCGGTCGAGCCGTCGTTCGGCACCGGTTCGTTCGCCCGCCATGCCGCCCGCGCTCGCGCCGCGGGCGCGGCGGTGAAGGTCTGCGAGCTGCCGTCGCTCGGGCTCGACGTCGACACGCCGGACGATCTCGCGGCGCTGAGGAGCGCGCTCGCCGCGCGGCCCGACACCGCGCAGCGCACGCGCGCGGTGCTGAACCGCCTCGTGGCGGCGTGATCACGCTCGCCGCGCTCCCCGACGTGCCGGAGATCGGGCCCGGCGACGACCTCGCGGCGATCCTCGCCGCGGCGGCGACCCGGCTCGAGGGCGGCCTCCAGCCCACCGACGTGCTGGTGATCGCTCATAAGGTCGTCTCCAAGGCCGAGGGCCGGATCGTGCGCCTGGCCGAGGTGTTCCCCGGCTGGCAGGCGCACGAGCTCGCCGAGCAGCACGGCAAGGACCCGCACCACGTCCAGGTGATCCTCGACGAGGCGCAGGAGGTCCTGCGCGCCGACCGCGGGCGCATCATCTGCCGCACCAGGCACGGCTTCGTGTGCGCCAACGCCGGCGTCGACGCGTCGAACACCGGCCGCCCCGGCACCGTCGTGCTGCTGCCCGAGGACCCGGACGCCTCAGCGCGCGCGCTCAGGCACGAGCTCGGTTGCGCGATCGTGATCAGCGACTCGTTCGGCCGCCCGTGGCGCCACGGTCAGGCCGAGGTGGCGATCGGCTGCGCCGGCCTGATCGGCGCCGACGACTGGCGCGGGCGGACGGACGCGGGCGACCGCGAGCTGACCGCCACGGTGATCGCCATCGCCGACGAGGTCGCCGCCGCGGCCGACCTCGTCCGCGGCAAGGACTCGCGCGAGCCCGCAGTGCGCGTGCGCGGCCTGGACCGCTACGTCACCGCCGAGGACGGCGCGGGGGCCGCCGCGCTCGTCCGGCCACCCGAGGACGACCTGTTCCGCTGAACCACCACGGTGGCTGTTCCGCTGCCCACCGCGGGTGGGCTGTTCCGCTGACCACCCCGGGTGGCGACCACCACCCGGGCGAGATCGGCGGTTGTCAGGCGGCCCGCTTGGCGGCCAGCCTCGCGTCGAACCGGTCGCGCGCCTCCTCGACGCGCTTGCCATGTGCCAGCGACCAGGACCCGAGCGCCTTCAGCGGCGGCGCCATCGTGGCGCCCAGCGGCGTCAGCGCGTACTCGACCCGCGGCGGGACCTCGGCGTGCACGCGGCGTGCCACGAGCCCGTCGCGCTCCATGCCGCGGAGCGTCTGGGTGAGCACCTTCTCCGAGATCGGCTGGAGATCCTCGAGCAGCTCGTGGTAGCGGCGGGTGCCGTCACCGAGCGCCAGCAGGATGTCGACCGACCATTTCGAGCTCAACAGCGAGATCGAGTCGCGGATCAGGCGCGCGGAACGCGTGCGCTCCGCTACCCGGCGCTCATGAGCGCCGGGGATTGGGGTGACCGGGTGGGCTGCCATCAGCCTCCTCTCATCGCGCTCACGCTGAAGCGCCTCTCAATTGCGTTGTCAACGCCCGGAGAGCACGCGATACACGCAGCCGCGCGGCGTTCTGGCTGCACTCGAGCCGCGCCGCCACCGCCTCGTACGGGAGCCCGTGCACGATCCGCAGCTCCAGCGCCCGCCGCTGCTCGGCGGGCAGGGCCCGCAGGGCATGCCGGAGCAGCGGTGCCAGAGCGCCGGCCTCGCTGCGTTCATCGACCCGCTCGTAGTCCTCGCAGTCCACGGACGAGGCCGGAAGCCCCATCCGCACGCGAGCCGCGGACTCGATGCGGTTGTGCTTGTGGTACTGGCGCAGCAGGTTGCGGGCGATGCCGAACAGCCACGGAGCACCGGAGCCGTTCGCCTCGTCCCGGAACCGCCGCGATGCGTGCCAGGCCTGCGCGAACGTCTCAGCGGTCAGGTCGAGACTCGCGGTCTCGGACCCGGTGTGCCGCAAGAACCACGAGCGGATCCAGACCGCGTAGCGGTCATAGAACTCCCGGAATGCCTGTGGGTCCTCACTGGCCGCTATGAGCAGCTCGGCGTCAGTTCTGGTCATGCGGTGCGTCGCCTCTCCGGACGGTTCGCTCAACCCATCATGAACGCCGCACCCTGCTCATGTCTTAAGGGAGTGCGAAGAAGAAATTACGGCTCGCGCGTCACGTCAGCCCGTGTTCGTCCGCAATTTCGAGAACCGGATGCGTGTGGTCCCCGTCGTCGGCGAGGATCGCGCGCTCGAGCCGCGCGAGCGCGTCCGATCCGTTCAGCTCGAGCGTCCCGACCTGGTTGTCGAACCGCGGGTCGCCGTCCTGGAAGCGCCAGCGCACCGGCGGCGGCGGAACGCCGGCCGAGCGCGCCAGCAGCCGCCCGATGAACGCGCCGGTGCGCGTGAAGCCGAAGTTCACGCTGCGGCGCTCCTTCGTGCTCAGCGGGTTGCGGAACGGCGAGCACGTCGCCTGCCACACGCGTGACTGGACGCCGCTTCCCGCCGGGAAGCCGACCTCCGCCAGGTAGGCGTGGTGCACGTCGCCGGAGAGGACGACGATCGAGCGCGGCGGGTCGCCGCGGCGGCCCGAGCCGACCTCGCGCAGCAGCTCGCACATGAGGTCGAACGACAGGCGGAACGCCGGCCAGTGCTCGAGGTCGGCGGCCTGGCGCAGCTTCTCGCCGAGGTTCGCGGCGAGCTTGCCCCAGGCGCCGTCGCACACCGCCTCGTTCCACGCCTCCAGGTAGTGCAGCGCCGGCGCCAGGAACAGCGGGAGCGACGTGCCGATCAGCAGGTGGTCGAACCCGCCGGTCGCGTGCTCGGTGATCCAGTCCCACTCGCCCTGATCGACCATGCTGCGCGCCCCCGGCGTGAGCACGCGGCCGGCGCGCGAGTCGATCATCACGACCCGGGTCGACCCGATGTCACGGCAGTAGCTCCAGCGCGCGCCCTCGACCTCGCGGTCGGACCGGTACGCGTACTCGCGCAGCAGCACGCCGCCGTCCCGGGCCTCGCGGACCTTGCGGAAGATCTCGTCCTCCTCGAGCGCGTCCGGCGACAGGTTGCCCCAGTGCTGGTAGAGGACGTAGCTCATGAAGCCGCCGACGACGCGCCGGTCCCACCAGTCGGTGGCGCGCATCTGGTCGACCCACTGCTTCGACGTGTTCCAGTCGTCGATGACGTCGTGATCGTCGAAGATCATCGCCGACGGGACGGTGGACAGCAGCCAGCGGATCGGCGGGTCGCTCCACGCCTCGCGGTAGAGCTGCGTGTACTCCTCGAAGTCGGCGATGCCCTCGCCGGGCGGCTCGGTCGTGTCGCGCCGCCCGCGGATATAGGCGAGCGTCTGCGGCGACACCTCGTCGGCGTACACCTGGTCGCCGAGCAGCAGCACCGTGTGCGGCCAGTCTTGCGGCTCGCCCGCCGCCATCCGCAGCGCGATCGCCCGCAACGCGTCGAGCTCGCGGCCCACGTCCGCCTCGTCCGGCGTGAGGCTGTACGGCGGGTGGTGCGGATAGGCGGTGCGGCACGAGCCGAACACGATGTGCGCCGCGCCGTTGCGAGAGTGCGTGCGCAGCGCCGACGGCGGGAACGGGCTGTCGGGCTCCGGCCACACCAGCTGGTCGTCGAGCATGACGGTGTACGGCGTCGCCGTGTCCTCCGGCAGGCCGCTCACGCGCACGATCGCGTAGTGATGGCCCTCGACCTCGAACG
Source organism: Solirubrobacteraceae bacterium (assembly GCA_035706585.1). GTDB lineage: Bacteria > Actinomycetota > Thermoleophilia > Solirubrobacterales > Solirubrobacteraceae > DASSUW01. The sequence goes on from DASSUW010000402.1 coordinate 5,570, forward strand.
TCCGCTCGCTGGCGGCGCCGCCCGCCTGCGGCGTCACGGTCACGAGGCATGCGGCGTCGGTCTCGACCCACACGGTCGCCTCCGACGTGCTGGCCCAGCGCGCCATCGGGCCGAGGATCAGACCGGCCATCAGGCGGCGGCTGCCGGCTCGTGCCTGCGGCGGATGCCGTACAGCGTCGTCCGCTCGGCGGCGGGACGTCCGGCGCGATGCGCCGCGGCGATCAGGTCCTCAGGGTCGAGCTTGACGCCGTGGTAGGAGCCCGCCATCCGTGAGATCGATTCCTCCATCAACGTCCCCCCCAGATCGTTGACGCCCCAGCGCAGCGCTTCCGTCGCCGCGTCGAGGCCCATCTTCACCCAGCTCGCCTGCAGGTTGGTGATCGTACGGCCGAGCGCGAGCCGGAACACGGCCGTGTGCTTGAGGTTCTCCTCACGGCTGATCTCGGCGATTCCGTGCCTGCGCCCGAGCTGCGTATGGAACGGGATGAACGAGAGCGGCACGAACTCGGTGAAGCCGCCGGTCCGCTCCTGCAGCGCGCGGACCACGCGCATGTGCTCCGCCAGCTCCTCGGGCGTCTCGATGTGCCCGAACATCACGGTCACGGTCGAGCGCAGCCCTACCCGATGCGCGGCCTCGATGATCTGGACCCAGCGCGCCACCGGCAGCTTGTTCGGGCTGATCCGCTGCCGCACGCCGTCGTCGAGCACCTCGGCCGCGGTGCCGGGCACGGAGTCGAGCCCGGCCTCGGCGAGCTGCGAGAGCACGGCCTCCGGCGCCAGGCCGGACACGTCGCACATGTGCGCGATCTCCATCGGGCTGTAGGCGTGCAGGTGAATCTGCGGCGCCGTGGCCTTGGCGAGCCGGAGCCAGCCGAGGTAGTCCTCGAGATCCCAGTCGGGGTGGATGCCGGACTGCATGCAGATCTCGGTCGCGCCGTAGGCGACGGCCTCGTGCACGCGCCGCACGAACTCGTCGCGGTCGTGCTCGTAGGCGTCGGGCGAGCGGCGCCCGACGCCGAAGCCGCAGAACGCGCAGCCGACGATGCACACGTTCGAGACGTTGATGTTGCGGTTGACGACGAACGTGACCGTGTCGCCGGCCAGCTCGGCGCGCAGGTCGTCGGCGGCCTGGCGGATGTCCTCCACCACTTCGGGGCGGCGCTCGGCGAACAGGGCGGCCAGCTCGGCCGGCGCCAGCTCGTGGCC
>DASSUW010000403.1:0-12200 GCA_035706585.1 Solirubrobacteraceae bacterium
GGCCTCATCCGGCGCGCCCGCGCCGCCCTCGTGCTGGGGGCGTTGTACGCGAGCGTGCGGGCGAGCGAGGCGAGCTGCCGCGGCGTGAACGCGCTCGCGCTGCCTGGAGCGGGCGCCGCCGCCGGCGCGGCGCTGTCGACGATCGTGCCGAACAGCGACAGCGTGGCGTCGCGGTTGTGGATGATCTCGATCAGGCGGCTCTGCTGAGGCCAGTCGATGTGCGAGGCGGTGTTGATCTGCCAGAACCCGTGGCCGCGGCGGCCGCGGAAGAACCGCACGGCGTTCGCGAGCGTGTGGTGGCCGAACACGACGACGAGCCGGTGGCGCGTGCGTGGCCGGTGGAGCTCGGCCTTCAGCCAGCGATACTGCGGATCGTCCAGGTTGCCGGTGTCGTCGCCGCCCTCGGCCACCGTGTCGAGCACGACGAACCGCAGGCCGGGCTTCGGCGAGAACGCGGAGTAGCTCGCCGTCCCGCTCGACGCGGTGAGCTGCTTGCCCGGCGTCCTCGTCAAGCCGTGGCCGCGCATCAGCCGGCGGTACTCGCGCTCGGCGACGATCCGGCGGTCCGGATGCGAGCCGCAGCCGCGCGCCGGCGACAGCTCGTCGGCGATCTGCGGGTCGGTCAGCTGCGCGAGCGCGATCAGCGACCGGCGGTGCGCGAGCGCCAGCGCGAGCAGCAGCCGGCGAGGCGACATTGCGGCGATCCCAACCCGGCCGCTACGTTTCGGGCCATGGTCAATCGCCGTCCCCGGCTGGAGCTGCACGGATCGAGCGCGACGCGCGAGGAGGCCGCCGCCGTCATGGCGGCCGTCGAGCAGTTCCTGCGCGACACCGCGCCGCCGCCCGCGCCGTCGGAGGCGCACGAGAGCCCGTGGGTCCGCGCCGCGCGCCGCGAGGCCGTGGACCGCGAGCCCGACGTGATCTGACCGCCGTTTCAGCCTTTAGGGTGAAATCCGATACGGATTTGGTAGTTTGGGCGCATGAGTGCCCGACCGGGTTCGCTCGAGAACCCTGAAGTCCGCGAAGATGTCCCCGGCCACGTCATCCCGATCCTGCAGCGGGAGTTCGACGATTTCGACAATGAGGCCGAGAAGTTCCTCTCCGGCGAGCTGACCGAGAACGAGTTCATCGGCTTCCGGCTCAAGCAGGGCGTCTACGGCCAGCGCCAGCCGGACGTACAGATGGTCCGCGTCAAGCTGCCGTTCGGCGGCATCACGCCCGAGCAGATGGAGACGTTCGCCGACGTCGTCGAACGCTGGGTGCCGCTCAAGAAGGGGCACATCACGACGCGGCAGAACATCCAGATGCATCACGTCCCGCTGCGCGACGCGGCGGCGCTGATCCGCGAGGTCTCCGACGCCGGGCTCTCCAGCCGCGAGGGCTGCGGCAACACGGTCCGCAACGTGACGGCCGACCCGTGGGCCGGGATCTGCCACGACGAGACGTTCGACCCGACGCCGTACGCGGGCGCGTTCGTGCGCTACTTCGTGCGCCACCCGACGACGCAGCTGATGCCGCGCAAGGTCAAGACCGCGTTCACGGGCTCGGACACGGACCGCGCGCTCACCGGCATCCATGACATCGCGTACATCGCCCGCGAGCGCGACGGCGTCAAGGGCTTCGAGATGCGCATCGGCGGCGGGACGTCGATCATGCCGCGCGTCGCGCCCGCGCTCGTCGACTTCGTCCGCGCCGACGACGGCGAGTACCTCAAGTGGGCCGAGGCGGTGCTGCGGATCTACGACCGCCAGGACTGGCTGCGACCCAACCGCGCCCGCGCGCGGCTGAAGGTGATGGTCGACAAGATCGGGATCGAGGCGTTCCGCGAGCTCGTCGACGAGGAGCTGCAGGGCGACTGGGTCGACGAGCGCGACTTCTCGCTCGACGACCGGCTGTTCCTGCACGACGAGGAGGCCAACGCGCCCGCGCCGCCGGTCTCCGCCGGCTCCCCCAACGGCGATCTGACCGAGTTCCTGCGCTTCCGCGCCGCCAACGTCGAGCCGCAGCGCCAGGAGGGCTTCTCGGCCGTCCAGGTCAAGGTCACGCGCGGCGACCTGACGCCCGAGCAGTTCCGCGGCCTGGCCGCGATCATGCGCGAGTACTCCGGCGGCTACGCGCGCACGACCGTGCACCAGAACCTCGTGCTGCGCTGGGTGCGCGACGAGGCCGTCTACGACGTCTGGAACCGCCTGAAGGCGCTCGGCCTCGGCGAGGCCGGCGCCGACCAGATCAACGACGTCGTGTCGTGCCCGGGGACCGACTCGTGCAAGCTCGGCATCACCAGCTCGATGGGGCTCAACCGCGCGATCACCGAGCGGATCGAGGCGATGAACATCACCGATCCGCTGACGCGCGGCATCCACATCAAGATGTCGGGCTGCCCGAACGGCTGCAGCCAGCACCACATCGGCAACATCGGGTTCTACGGCGCCTCGATCAAGGTCGGCCAGCACACGATCCCCGCCTATGTCGCCCACATCGGCGGCAACTACGAAGGCGGCGAGATCGTCTACGGCACGCGGCTGAAGGTGCGCCTGCCCGCCAAGCGCGTGCCCGAGGCGGTCGAGCGCTGGATCCGCGCCTACGAGGCCGAGCGCGAGGCCGGCGAGGTGTTCAACGCCTACGTCGCGCGCATCGGCACCAAGCGCTTCGAGGATGAGGTCCGCGACCTCGCCATGCCCGTCGAGTTCGGCCTGGAGACGATGAACGAGTTCATCGACTGGACCAAGAAGGTCCCGTTCGAGGTCCAGCGCGGCGAGGGCGAGTGCGCGGTCTGATGGATCACCTCGAGCAGCTCGAAGCCGAAGCGATCCACATCATCCGCGAGGTCGCCGCGGAGCTCGAACAGCCCGTGCTGCTGTTCAGCGGCGGCAAGGACTCGATCGTGCTCCTGCAGCTCGCGTGCAAGGCGTTCCGGCCCGGCGAGATTCCGTTCCCCGTGATGCACGTCGACACCGGGCACAACTTCCCCGAGGTGATCGAGTTCCGCGACCGCGTGGTCCCGGACGTGCTCGTCGCCTCGGTCCAGGAGTCGATCGACCGCGGCCGTGTGCGCGACGAGCCGTCGCGCAACCAGCTGCAGACGACGACGCTGCTCGACGCGATCGAAGCGCACGGCTTCGACGCCGCGTTCGGCGGCGCGCGGCGCGACGAGGAGCGCTCGCGCGCGAAGGAGCGCGTGTTCTCGTTCCGCGACGACTTCGGGCAGTGGGATCCCCGCCGCCAGCGGCCGGAGCTGTGGGACCTCTACAACGGCCGCGTGCGGCGGGGCGAGCACGTGCGCGTCTTCCCGCTGTCGAACTGGACCGAGCTCGACGTCTGGGAGTACATCCGCGTCGAGGAGTTGGAGCTGCCGCCGATCTACTTCGCCCACACGCGGCCGGTGTTCGAGCGCGACGGGATGCTGTACGCGGTGAGCGACTTCCTGCCGCTGCGCGACGGCGAGGAGCCGTTCGAGGAGTCGGTCCGCTACCGCACGGTCGGCGACATGACGTGCACGGGCGCGGTGCGCTCGCAGGCGGCGACGTTCGACGAGGTCGTGACCGAGATCGCCGCCACGCGGATCACCGAGCGTGGCGAGACGCGCGCCGACGACCGGGTCTCCGAGGCCGCGATGGAAGACCGCAAGCGGGTGGGCTACTTCTAGTGCTCCGGGTAGCGACGGCGGGCTCGGTCGACGACGGCAAGTCGACGCTGATCGGCCGCCTGCTGCACGACTCCAAGTCGCTGATGGCGGACGAGATCGGCACCGCGGCCGATCTCGCGCGGCTGACCGACGGGCTGCGCGCCGAGCGCGAGCAGGGCATCACGATCGACGTCGCGTACCGCCACTTCGCCACGCCCCGGCGGCGGTTGGTGCTGCACGACTGCCCGGGGCACGCGCAGTACACGCGCAACATGGCGACCGGAGCGTCGACCGCCGATCTCGCCCTGGTGCTGGTCGACGCCCGGCGCGGGATGTCCGAGCAGTCGCGCCGCCACCTGGCGATCGCGGCGCTGCTCGGCGTGCCGGGCGTGACCGTGCTCGTGAACAAGATGGACCTCGTCGGCTACGCCGAGGAGCGCTTCGACGCGGTCGTGCGCGAGGTGATCGACTGGGCGTCCCGGCTCGGGCTGCACGACGTCGGCTTCATCCCGGTGTCCGCTCTGCACGGCGACAACGTGGTCGAGCGTTCGGCCGCGACGCCCTGGTACGGCGGCGAGTCGCTGCTCGAGCACCTGGAGGCGGCGCCGGCCGCCAACGGCGTGGCCGACGGCCCGGCGCGCCTGCCGATCCAGTACGTGATCCGCTCGGGCGACGAGCGCTGGTACGCGGGCCGCCTGGCCGGCGGCACGCTGGAGATCGGCGACGAGGTCGTGGTGCTGCCGTCGGGGACTCGTACTCGCGTGCGGGCGTTCGAGCACGGCGGTGACACCGCCGCCGCCCCGCGCTCGATCGCGGTGGCGCTGACCGACGAGCTCGACGTCGGGCGCGGCGACCTGCTCGCCCGCCCCGCCGAGGCGCCCGCGCCGGTCCGCGAGCTGACGGCGACGGTCTGCTGGCTCGGCGACGAGCCGGCCCGTCCGGGCGCGCGCTACCTGATCAAGCACACCACCCGCTCGGTGCCGGCGAGGCTGGACGCGATCGAGCACCGCCTCGACGTGACGACGCTCGCGCACGAGCCGGCCGACGAGCTCGAGCTCAACGCGCTCGGCCGCGTGCGCTTCCGCCTCGGCGCGCCGCTCGTCCCGGACCCGTACGACCAACTGCGCGCGACCGGTGCGTTCATCGTCGTCGACCCTGCGACGAACGACACGGTCGGCGCCGGCATGGTCCGATGATCGGGTCGGCGCCGGCATGGTCGCCTGAAACGGAGAGCGAGCCGGCCCGCGGCCCCATGAATGCGGACCGACCCGCGTCTCCGTCGGACTGAGCGGTCACCCGCCCAGGTTCTGCCCCGTTGACCCCAGGGAGGGCAGTCGTGGCACGGTTGTGACCGCTTCAACGCAGCGCCGCCCGAGAACTTGCGGCAACGGGCGCGGATAGGCTGAGCCCGTGCCAGCCGTCGTCGCTGTCCACGGGATAGGCCAGCAGCTCAAGGGCGCTCACACCCTGCACGACGACTGGTACCCGGCCATGCGCGACGGCCTCGAACGCGCCCGCGTGACGTCGTTCGCCGCGGATGAGCTGGCGTGTGCGTTCTACGGCGACGTCTTCCGGCCACCCGGCAGCAAGGCGCTCAGAGAGCCCGCCTACGGGCCCAACGACGTGGATGCCGCGTTCGAGCTCCCGCTGTTGCTGGCGTGGTGGCAGGAGGCGGCCCGGCAGGAACCCGAGGTCGCCGGACCCGGCGACGCCGTCAAGGCACGCACCCCGCTCGTGGCGCAGCGCGCGTTGCGGGCGCTGGCGACCTCACGATTCTTCGGCGGGCTGAGCGACCGGGCGATGATCGGCGACCTCAAGCAGGTGACGGCCTACATGACCGCCGGCCGCGTGCGCGAGGTCGTGCAGCAGCGCGTCGCCGCCGCCGTCGCGCCGGACACGCGGGTCCTCGTCGGCCACTCGCTCGGCTCGGTCGTCGCGTACGAGGTGCTCGCCTCGGGAGCGTGCCCCGACGTCGCGACGCTCGTGACGCTCGGCTCACCGCTGGGGATACCGAACCTGGTCTTCCACCGGCTGACGCCGCCCCCACAGGAGCGCGGAGCGTGGCCCGGCAACGTGCGGTCGTGGGTGAACGTCGCCGACCGAGGCGACGTCGTCGCACTCGCCAAGTCGCTGGCACCGATGTTCTCGGGCGCCGTCGAGGACCGGCTCGTCCACAACGGCGCGACGGCGCACGATGCGCGACCGTATCTCACGGCCGAGGAGACTGGACAGGCGATCGCGAGTTCCCTTTGACTGGTGCGGATGACTGAGCCACGGCACCTGCTGATCACCGTCGGCGTGAGCGAGTACGACCGTCTTGGCGAGGGCGATCAGCTGCCGTCCGCGGCCGACGATGTCCGCATCGTGACCGAGCTGTTCTGCGGCGATCTGCGGTACACGCGCGAGCTCCAGGACCTGGCCGTCTCGCCGCGGGCGGGGACCGTCCGCGAGCGGCTCTCCAGCTGGCTGCTCGCCGCCGACCGGCAGGAGAGCGACCGCGTCACGATCTACTGGTCAGGCCACGGCGAGACGGGCCCGGATCGGCGCCACTACCTCCTGGGTCGCGGCTTCGACGGTCACAACTTCCTGGCGCACGCCCTGGCCACCGAGGAGCTCGGGCGCATGCTGGCCGGGAGCCGGGTGAGGCATCTCCTCCTGCTCCTGGACACCTGCTACGCGGGCGAGGGCATCTCCGATCTGGGCGCCCTCCAGCACGCCTTGGAGGCCTCGCGCCCGCAGGCCGAGGACATGAGGTCGGCCATCTACCTCGTCGCGGCGTCCCGGCCGCGCGAGGTCGCACGCGAGGGCGCGTTCAGCCGGATGCTGGTCGACGCCGTCAACGCTCAGCGACACGGCGGATGGCGGCAGGCGTTCCTCGACCCCCTCCTCGTCGTCGGCGGGATCAACGAGCGCATGGAGAAGGAGCGCACCGGTCACCGCGCCGTGATCAACGTGATCGGCTCGGGCGGCGGCCTGTCGCCCCTCCTGCCGAATCCGCGCCACGACGAACGCCTGCCGGACGGGATCGAGATCGAGGCAGGACGGCGACTGCTCAGCCAACCCGATCTCCTCGCCCACTGGGGACCGCGGGCCCGGGGCGTGACGCTGCAGAGCGAGGCCGGCGACTTCTTCGAAGGCCGCGTGGAGGCGCTGCGCGCGATCGTCGCCTGGCTGGAGGCCGAGGACTCCACGTCGACTCAGCGCGTCGTGACCGGCGGTCCCGGCTCGGGCAAGTCGGCCGTTCTCGCCCGGCTCGCCGTCCTGTCGGATGCCGAGGCCCGCGATTCCGTCGACGTGGGGCGCGCCCAGGCCGGGACGCTGCCGCCGATCGGCGCCGTGGAGGTCGCGATCCATGCGCGCGGGAAGACCGTGGCCGACGTGACGGCCGAGGTCGCCGAGGCGTTCGACGCCGATCCGGTCGTCGCCATGATCGCCGAGGCCGCAGCGACGCGCCGGCGGCCGCCGGTGGTCCTCGTCGACGCGCTCGACGAGGCGCTCGACCCGCGCGGCCTGGCCCGCGAGCTGCTGCGCCCGCTCGCGGAATCCCGCAGCGTCAAGCTCGTGGTCGGCACGCGCACGCACGTGATCCCTGCGCTCGGTGCGGCCGCCGACGAGATCATCGACCTCGACGACCGGTCGCGCTGGCTCGACCCTTCCGATGTCGAGCGGTACGTGGACCGCCTGCTCGAAGCCGTCACGCTCAACCGCCGGCGGTCCCCGTATGCCGAGACTCCCGAGCTCCGGCGCAAGGTCGCGCGCCAGGTCGCCCTGCGGGCGCAGGGGACGTTCCTGATCGCGCGTCTGGTGGCGCGGTCGCTCGCCGAGCGGCAGACGGTCGTCGATGACAGCGACGACCGCTGGATCGCGCGGCTCCCGCGGACCGTCGGGGAGGCGTTCGACGAGTGGCTCGACCGCTTCGGGCCCGACAAGCAGCGCGTCCGCGACCTGCTGCGTCCGCTGGCGTTCGCGAACGGCGGCGGCCTGCCGTGGGAGAACATCTGGCCGCCGATCGCCGCGGCGATCTCGGGCAGCGGCTACGGGGACACCGACATCGAGTGGCTCCTGGAGGTGGCGGGCGCGTTCGTGGTCGAGACCCGCCAGGCCGACCGCTCCGCCTACCGGCTGTTCCACGAGGCGCTCGCGGAGCACCTGCGGCCGGCCGACAGAGTCGCTTCGATCCAGCAGCGCATCGCGGTAGTGCTCACGGAGACCGTCCCGATGGCCGACGGGACGCGCGCCTGGTCCGCGGCGAGCGACTACGTCCGCACGCACCTCGCCACCCATGCGGCGGACGGCGGAGTCCTCGAGTCGCTGATCGAGGATCTCGGCTACCTCGTCTCCGCGGATCCGACGCGCCTGCTGCGCGCCCTCGCGGCCGCGACCGCCGATGTCGACCCCGAGGTCCGCCGCGTCTACTCGAGCGCGTTCCACATGCTCGAAGGCGCCTCCGCCAGCGAGCGCGCGAGCTACGTCGAGCTGTACGCGCACCGCCATCAGGCCGATCGGCTCGCGACCCGCATCGCCGACCGCTTCCCGAACCGGCCGTGGCACGTCACGTGGGCGAGCTTCCTCGCCGACTCCGAGCATTTCGTGGCCGGCCGGCACGACGGCTGGGTCTCGTGTGTCGCCACCGACGTGATCAACGGACGGGCGATCGCGGTCTCGGGCGGCAGCGATCGCGCCGTCCGGCTGTGGGACCTCGACGCGCGCGCGCCGATCGGGCGGCCACTGCTCCCTCCCGACGCTGAAACCGCCGGCACGGGACTGGCGCACACCCGGAGGATCCGCGTGGTCGGAGCGACCGAGCTTGCCGGCCTGACCGTGATCGTGGTCGTGACCGGCCGCGGCGAGATACAGGTCTGGGACTGGGAGACCGGCCGCCTCCTCGGCATCCCACTGGCCACCGAGCAGGGGCAGGACCGTGGGCCGGTCGACATCAGCCGCCTCGGCGTCCTCGTGCTCGACCGCTTCTTCGAGGAGGGCACGACGTTCCGCCGTCTGATCCGGACGTCGGTGTCGGAGCTCGTGGACGTCGACGAGCTTCAGCCGTTGCTGGAGACGACGCTCGAGACGAAAAGTCGTTCGCATGTCCAGCGCACTCGCGACTTCGCCGGTTTCCTGCGCTGCGGCGATGCGCGCTTTCTCGTCGGAGGCAAGGACAACCATCCCAACCGGGTGTGCGACCTGGAGACGGGACGGCCACTCGGCGAGGAGCTTCCCGCGACGATCCGAGCCGGCGAGGTCGCCGGCGGGCGGATGGACGGACGCCCCGTCGTCGCGTACGTCGTCGAGAAGAGCGTGGCCGTCTGCGACGCCATCTCCGGGAAGATCCTCGTCGAGCCGCTCGAGTGCGGCGTCGGCGCTCTGGAGGTGGTCACCTACGGCGAAGTGGAGGGCACTCCCGTGGCGGTCGTCGCCGGCACGGATCGCGCGCTTCGGGTCGTCGACCTCACGGCGCCGGCGCCGATCGGCGGGCCGCTCGTGGGGCATACCAGCCGCGTCACGTCGCTCGCTCTCGGGCGCCTGGAAGGCCGCCCGGTCATCATCTCGGGGAGCGACGACGGCACCGTCCGGGTCTGGGACCTGCGGGCCGGACTGCACACGACACCGGCGCCGCCCGGGTACCCGGGTCCCGTCCGCAGCGTCGCGGTGGTCGAGACCCCGGACGACGGGACGGTCGTGGCGAGCATCGGTCGCGATGGCCGTCTCCAGCTACGCGCCCTGGACACCGGAGAATCGCTCGGGGACCCGGTCGAGCTGCCGGGAAGCCCCGAGACGGTCACGGTGCACCCGGTCGAAGGCCGCCTGCTCGTCGCCGTCGGCATGGCCACCGGACTCCAGACCCACGAGCTGGCGGACGGGCAGCTCCGCTCCGCGGCCGTGTCGAGCCGGGAGGGGCCGTGCCGGCGCGTGCAGTGCGCATCGGTCGCGGGCGCGCTCGCCGTCGTGGCCAGTCACGACTGCGGGCTCCGCCTGTGGGATGCGGGGTCCGGCACCGAGACGCGGATGCACGGTGCGCACCATGAAGGCGGCGTGTCGGCGCTGGCTGTGACCTCGCTGCACGGCCGGCCGACGGCGATCACCGGAGGCGGCGAAGGCAGCCTCGTGGTCTGGGACCTGCTCGACGGGAGCCCGGTGGCCACGCTGAAGGGGCATGCGCGGGTCGTGACCGCGGTCGCGCTCGAGGACCTCGACGGCGTCGTCGTCGCCGTGTCGGCCGGCATCGACGGCACGACGCGGATCTGGGACCTCGACAGCGAACGCGAGGCAGGCCGTCTGATCGGCCATACCGACTGGGTCAGGACGCTCGCGTTCGGCCGGTTGGCCGGCGGCCCGGTCGTGGTGTCGGGCGGGGACGACTACACGCTTCGCGTCTGGTCGCCCACCGGCGCGCCGAAGTTCGCGATCACGATCGGCTCGCCGGTACGCGCGCTCGCGATCCATCGCGCGACGGCGGTCGTCGGAACGGATGCCGGACTGGTCGCCCTCGAGCTCGACGACCGCTACACGTCGACGTAGATGTCGAGCGCCCCGGCGGGGCTGAACCCGAGGCGCGCGTAGACGCGGGCGGCCGCGGGGGTGTCGGCCTGCAGATGGGCGAGGCGGGCGCCGTCGGCGAGGGCGCGCTCCAGCAGCCAGGCGCTCATCGCGGCGGCGATGCCGCGGCGGCGCGCGGCCTCGAGGACGGCCACGCCGCCGAGGTAGACCGCCGGGCCGGCCGGGCCGGCGCTGCGGACGGTGAACGCGGTGCCGACCGGCTCGCCGGCCAGCTCGGCCACGGCGGCGGTGAACGGGCCGCCGTGCAGGTGCGGCTCGGTCCACGGCCGGAACTCGTCGGGGTCCGAGCCGAACGCCGTGGTGTCGACGTGCAGGACGGTCTCGAGATCGTCAGGGCCGGCCGTGCGCAGGACGAGCTCCGGCACGTCGGGCGGGCGCCGGAGGCCGCCGCGGCTCACGCCCATCAGCGCCAGCGAGCCCACGATGCGGCCGGCGCTCCAGGCCATGCCGGCGGGCACGAGGGCGCCCCAGGGAACGTCGCGCTCGGCGTAGAACGCCCGGGCGCCGTCGAGGTCGACGTCGGGGCCCGTGACGACCGCGCTGTTGAACTGCGGCTGCGGCAGCCCGGACGCCATGACGCGGATGCCGCGCAGCGTGACCGCGCCGCCGCCGTAGGGCGTGCGCACCGTGCCCTCGACCGCCCGGGCGTCGGCGTGCGCGGTGCGGACGCGGGCCGGCAGCATCAGTACAGGCCGGTCGGCAGCCCGCCGTCCGGCAGCGACCCGTAGACCAGCAGCCGCGGCCGCTCGCCGAGCTCGAACACGGTCATGCTGGCGTTCGGCGGCGAGCCGAGATGCAGCCGGTCGGCGCCGGTGATGTGCGCGGCCGCGACGCGGATGCAGCCGCCGTGGGACACCACCAGCCACGACCCGCCGGCGGTGACCAGCTCGTCGAGCGCGCCCGACACCCGCTCGGCGAACGCCGTCCAGGACTCGCCGTCGGGCGCCTTGCGCGGGCCGCCGCGCCAGTTCGTGAGCTCGCTGCCCTGCGCGTCGATCTCCGCCGCCCGCCGGCCGCCCCACTCGCCGACGTCGATCTCGCGCCAGCGCGGGTCGAGCCGTCCCGGCCGCAGGCCGATCAGCGCGGCCGTCTCGCGCGCCCGCCCGAGGTCGCTGCACACGATGCGCTCCTCCGGTACGCCGTCGACGACCCCTGCGAGCTTGCGCGACTGCTCGCGCCCGCGCTCGGAGAGCGGCGGGTCGAGCTGTCCCTGCAGGCGCTCCTCGGCGTTCCACGTGGACTCGCCGTGGCGAATGAGGACGATCCGGTCTGGAGATACCATCACCGCCCCTATGTTCTCGAAAGTCCTCGTGGCGAACCGTGGCGAGATCGCCGTGCGCGTGATGCGCGCGCTCGACGAGCTCGGGATCCCGTCGGTGGCGGTGTACTCGGAGGCCGACCGCGAGTCCCAGCACGTGCGGCGGGCCGCGGAGGCGTACCTCCTCGGGCCCGGGCCGGCCGCGGAGTCGTACCTGAACGTCGACAAGCTGATGGAGGTGATCGAGGCCTCCGGCGCCGAGGCGGTCCATCCCGGCTACGGCTTCCTGGCCGAGAACGCCGCGTTCGCGAAGCGCCTCGAGGACGCCGGCATCACGTTCATCGGCCCGCCCGCGTCAGCGATCGAGGCGATGGGCTCCAAGACCCGGGCCCGCGAGCTGATGAAGCAGGCCGGCGTGCCGATCGTGCCCGGCACGACCGACCCGGTGCCGGACATCGACGCCGCCCGCACGATCGCCGAGGACATCGGCTATCCGATCGCCGTCAAGGCGGCCGGAGGCGGCGGCGGCAAGGGGTTCCGCGTCGCGCTCGAGCCGGACAAGCTCGAGGAGGCGTTCGACGGCGCCGCGCGCGAGGGCGAGAAGTTCTTCTCGGACGCCACCGTCTACCTCGAGCGCTACCTGCCGGATCCGCGCCACGTCGAGGTGCAGGTGCTGGCCGACAAGCACGGCAACGTCGTGCACCTCGGCGAGCGCGACTGCTCGATCCAGCGCCGCCACCAGAAGCTGATCGAGGAGTC
>DASSUW010000404.1:0-11587 GCA_035706585.1 Solirubrobacteraceae bacterium
GCCGCGTCGCGATCGAGGCCCGGCAGCAGCCCCAGCGTCAGTCCGCCGCGCGAGCGCGCGCCGCGGCAGGCGGCCTCCATCACGCCGGCCAAGCCACCGCAGATCAGCCCGCAGCCGGCCTCGGCGATCGCGGCGCCTGCCTCCTCGGCCGCCGCGAGCTCGTGGCCGGCCGCCGACCCCGGGCCGACGACGGCGATCCACGCCCGCGGCGGCCGCACGCCCCGGCCTCAGCGCACGACGAAGTTGACGAGCCGCCCCGGTACCACGACCACCTTCGCGACCTCGTGGCCGTCCAGATGGCGCGCGACGTTCGGGCGCTCCCGGGCCAGCGACTCGAGCTGCTCGCGGGAGGCGTCCGGCGGGGCCTCGATGCGGTCGCGCAGCTTGCCGTTGACCTGGACCGCGACCACGACGGTGTCGCGCTCCAGGTACTCGGGGTCGGCCGCCGGCCACGGCTGCTCCCACAGGCGAGCGCCGGTCAGCATCTCGTAGACGTCGGCCCCGGCGTGGGGCGCGAACGGGAAGATCAGCGACGCGGCGGTCGCGGTCGCGAAGTGCAGCGCATCAGGCGACGCGCCCTCGCGCCGCCGGTAGGCCTCGTTCACGAGCTCCATCACCGCGGCGATCGCGGTGTTGAACGCGAACCGGCCGGCGAGGTCGTTCGTGACCTTGTCGATCGCCCAGTGGGCCTTGCGCATCAGCTCCAGGTCGTCGCCCTCGCCGGCGCCCGCGCCCGGATCGGCCGGCCGCTGCGGGCCGGCGGCGGCGACGTCCGCGCCCAGCCGCCACAGCCGTCCCAGGAAGCGATGCACGCCCTCGACTCCCTCGTCGCTCCAGTCGGCGTCCTGGTCGGGCGGGCCGATGAACAGGATGTACGTGCGCGCGGTGTCGGCCCCGTAGCGCTCGATGATCGGCTGCGGGCTGACGACGTTGCCCCTGGACTTGGACATCTTCGCCCCGTCGCGCGTGATCATCCCCTGCGTGAACAGGCGCTGGAACGGCTCCTGCGTCTCGAGCAGGCCCATGTCCGCGAACGCCTTGATGAAGAAGCGCGCGTACAGCAGGTGCAGGATCGCGTGCTCGATGCCGCCGATGTACTGGTAGACCGGCATCCAGCGGTCGGTGATCGCCGGATCCCAGGCGGCCTCGTCGTTGCTCGCGTCCGTGTAGCGCAGGAAGTACCACGACGAGTCGACGAACGTGTCCATCGTGTCGGTCTCCCGGCGTGCCGGGCCGTCGCAGTTCGGGCACGTCGTGGCGACCCAGTCCTCAGCGGCGGCGAGCGGCGAGCGGCCCTGCGGCGTGTAATCCTCGATGTCCGGGAGCTCGACCGGCAGCTGATCCTCGGGCACAGGGACGATGCCGCACCGGTCGCAGTAGACGATCGGGATCGGGCATCCCCAGTAGCGCTGGCGGGAGAGCAACCAGTCGCGCAGGCGGTAGTTGATCGACCGGTGCCCGCGCCCTTCCTTGTCCAGCCAGTCGATGATCGCGTCCTTGGCCTGCGGCGCGGGCATGCCGGTGAACCGACCGGAGTTGACCAGCACCTCGTTGTCGGTGTGCGCGACGAACGGCTGGCCGTCCTCGGGGGCGCCGTCGACCGGCTCGACGACCGGCCGGATCGGCAGGTCGAAGGCGGTGGCGAAGTCGAAGTCGCGCTGGTCGTGCGCCGGGACGGCCATGATCGCGCCGGTGCCGTACTCCATCAGCACGTAGTCGGCGACGAACATCGGGATCCGCTCGCCGTTGACCGGGTTGATCACCGTGCGGCCGAGCGGGACGCCGGTCTTCGTACGGTCGGCCTCCGCACGCTCCTCCGAGCTCTCCGCCAGCGCGCGGTTGACGTACTCGCGCACCTGCTCCTCGTGCTCGGTGCCCGCTGCCAGCCTGAGCACGTCGGGATGCTCCGGCGCCATCACGAAGAACGTCGCGCCGAACAGCGTGTCCGGACGCGTCGTGAAGACCGGGTAGTCGACGCCGGCCTCGGGGCAGCTGAACACGACCTCGGCGCCCTCCGAGCGACCGATCCAGTTGCGCTGCATCGTCTTGACGTGCGGCGGCCACTCGATCGTCTCGAGGTCGTCGAGCAGGCGGTCGGCGTAGTCGGTGATGCGGAAGAACCACTGCTCCAGCTGGCGCGCCTCGACCGGGGTGCCGCAGCGCTCGCAGCGGCCGTCGATCACCTGCTCGTTGGCCAGCACGGTGGCGTCCTTGGGACACCAGTTGACGGCGGCCTCCTTGCGGTAGGCCAGGCCGCGCTCGAACAGCTGCAGGAAGATCCACTGCGTCCAGCGGTAGTAGCGCGGCTCGTGGGTGCCGAACTCGCGCGACCAGTCGATCGAGATGCCCCAGCGGCGCATTCCGTGCTGGAAGGCCTCGATCGACTTCGCGGTCGATTCCCGCGGGTGCTCGCCGGTCTTGATCGCGTGGTTCTCGGCGGGCAGCCCGAACGCGTCGTAGCCCATGGGATGCAGGACGCGCCGGCCGATGCGGCGCTGGAAGTGCGCGACGGCGTCCCCCACCGCATAGTTCTTCAGGTGCCCGATGTGCGGCTCGCCCGACGGGTACGGCAGCATCTCGAGCACGTACGTCGCCGGCACGCCGTCGACCTCGTCGTTGGAGACCTCCCAGGTGCGCTCGTCCTCCCAGACGCGCTGCCACTTGGGCTCGATGACGCTCGGGTCGTACCGGTGCTCGGATGCCATTGCGGGCGGAGGTTAGCGGCCGTGCGCGGCACGTCCCGTTCCATCCGATACACGAACTAGTGTTCGCATTGTGTCGGAGAGCACATTGAAAGGAGCCATCGCCGAGGCGGCGATCACCGCAGCGGCCGTTGAACTCGGGTTCGTCGTGCTACGACCATTTCCTGAGGGCCGCCGCTACGACCTGGTGATCGACACCGGCCCGGAGCTGCTCCGCGTGCAGTGCAAGTCGGGACGACTCAAAGGATCCGTCATCGCCGTCATCCTCGCCACGTGCCGGTATACGCCAAGCCAGGGATATGTCCGCACGAAGTACACGGCGGAGGACGTCGACGGAATCGCGGTGTACTGCCACGAGCTCAAGCGGTGCTATTAGCTGCCGATTGAGACCGTAGCCGGCCGATCGGGGATTCACCTGCGGGTTGGACCGGCCGCGAACAACCAAGAGACCGCGATAAACTTCGCGGACAAGTACACGTTTGGGGCTATAGCTCAGTTGGGAGAGCGCGTGACTGGCAGTCACGAGGTCGCCGGTTCGAGCCCGGCTAGCTCCACTCCAGATGTAAGGCCGCTCAAATGAGCGGCCTTCGTCGTTCAGAGGGGGAACTCGGCGTGGCGGCGGGCGCCGGCGCTCGGCGGCGAGCGTGCCGTCGAGCGCCGCGCCGCGGTCGGTGGGGCCGCGCCCGCCGGCGTGCTACTCGCCGACGGCGCGCTTGGGCGCCTCGCCCCAGAGCTGCTCGAGCCGGTAGAACTCGCGCGCTTCGGGCGTGAAGACGTGGACGACCACGTCGAGGTAGTCCATGAGGATCCAGCGCGCCTCCGCGAGGCCCTCGACGCGCCGCGGGAGCAGCCCGTGCTCCTTCTTGAGTCCCTCGTGGATCCGGTCGTGGATCGCCTTGGTCTGGCGGTCGGTGTTGCCCGTGCAGATGACGAAGTAGTCGGTGTAGGCGAGGACGTCACGCAGGTCGAGCTCGACCGGATCGATCGCCTTGGCGTCGCCCGCGTAGCCGGCGACGAGCTCGGCGAGGCGGTCAGGGGTGATGGTCGTCATCGATACAGGCCTTCCCGCTCGATGTGCTCCGCGACCGCGTCCGGCACGAGGTACCGGATCGGACGGCCGGCCGCCACCATGCGGCGGATCTGCGACGAGGAGATGTCCAGGCGCGGCATGTCGAAGAAGCGCACGTGCTCGGTCCCGAGATCGGAGAGGCGTTCGACGATGTCCGCCCGGCGCACGCCTTCACGCTCGGCGACGCCGAGCTCGGCGAGTTCGAGGATGGCCTCAGGCTCGCGCCACGTCGGTAGCGAGAAGGCCATGTCGCCTCCGACGATGAACGTCAGCTGGTCTCCCGGGCAGCGGTCATGCAGCCGTGAGAGGGTATCGACCGTGAACGACGGGCCGGGGACCTCGGCGTCGACGAGCGAGACGTCCAAGCCGTGGTTCCCCGCCACGGCGCGCCGGCACAGCTCGACGCGATGCTCGACCCCCGGGTCGGACTCGGCCGCCTTGTGGGGTGGTTGATTGACGGGAACGAACAGCACGCGATCGAGCTCGAGGGCGGCCAGCGCCTGCGTCGCGCACACGAGATGCCCGATGTGCGGCGGGTTGAACGTCCCGCCCAGCAGCCCGAGTCGCGCCACTAAGCGCGGACCTGGCCGTCACCCTCGACCAGGTACTTGAACGTGCAGAGCTCGCGCACGCCGATCGGGCCGCGGGCGTGCAGCTTCTGCGTCGAGTTGCCGATCTCGGCGCCCATGCCGAACTGGCCCCCGTCGGTGAACCGGGTCGAGGCGTTCACGTACACGCAGGCGGCGTCGACGCCGAGCTGGAACGCCCGCGCCGCCGCGGTCGAGCCGGTGACGATCGCCTCCGAATGGCCGGAGCCGAACGTGTTGATGTGCTCGATCGCGTCGTCGACGGAGTCGACGACCTTGACCGCGAGCACGAGCGCGAGGAACTCGGTCGCCCAGTCCTCGTCGGTCGCGTGGCCGACGGCACCGTCCACGGCGCGTGTTCGTGCGTCGCCGCGCAGCTCGACGCCCGCGTCGCGCAGCGCCTCGAGCGCGCCCGGGAGGAAGGCGTCCGCGACGTCGGCGTGCACGAGCAGCGTCTCCGCCGCGTTGCAGACGCCGGGCCGCTGGACCTTGGCGTTGACGATGATCTCGCGGGCCGCGTCGAGGTCCGCGCCGGTGTCGACGTAGACATGGCAGTTGCCCGACGCCGCGTAGATGACGGGAACCTTGGCGACCGCCGACAGCGCGGCCTTCAGGCCCTCGCCGCCGCGCGGGATGATCAGGTCGACGACGCCCTCCTGCGTCGCCAGCTCGGCGAGCTCCTCGCGCCCGCCGCCCGCGACGAGCGAGAGCGACCCGGCGGGGAGGCCGGCGGCCTCGGCGGCCTCGGACGCGACGCTCGCGAGCACCGCGTTCGAGTGCGCTGCCGACGACGAGCCGCGCAGCACGATCGCGTTGCCCGACTTCAATGCCAGCGCCGCGGCGTCGATCGTCACGTTCGGCCGCGCCTCGTAGACGACGGCGACGACGCCGAGCGGCACGCGCACCTTGCGCACGTCGAGCCCGTTCGGCAGCCGGAAGCCGTCCAGCACCTCGCCGACCGGGTCCGGGAGCGCGACGATCTCGCGGACGCCCGTCGCCATCGCGGCGACGCGGCGCTCGTCGAGCGCCAGCCGGTCCATCAGCGCGGCGGACAGCCCGGACTCGCGGCCGGCCTCGAGGTCGCGCGCGTTCGCCTCGAGGATCTCGCCGAGCCGCGCCTCGAGCGCGTCGGCGATCGCCAGCAGCGCGCGATCCTTGGTCGCGGAGTCGACCTGCGCGAGCTCGCGCGCGGCGGCCTTGGCGGCGCGACAGATGTCGGTGACGGTGCGGGCGGCGACGGCCATGGTCGAGATTCTACGAGCGCCACGATGGATTCGAACCCCAGCGGCGCATCGGGGGAAGGTGGCTGACGAAAGTGAACCTGTGGTTCACAAACGTAAGCCACCACCCACGTCTGGCCCGGTAGGACGGTCCCAAGGGCCGGCCGGCGGACGAATCGCGCGCTACGCGAGCACGAAGTAGTCGCGGTGCACGGCCTCCTCGGTCGCGCGCGGGAGCACCTCGCGCACCTCGGACGACTTGAGGCCCATGACCTGGCGCAGCTCGGCGGCCGAGTAGTTGCAGATGCCCTTGCCGATCGCCGAGCGTCCGTCCCGAACCTCGACCGCGTCGCCGGCGTCGAACGCCCCTGCGACCTCGACGATCCCGACCGGCAGCAGGCTGGTGCCGCCCTCGCGCAGCGCGCGGGCGGCGCCGGCGTCGACGGTCAGGGTCCCGTGGCTGGGCTTGGCGTACTTGAGCCAGAGCTTGAAGCTCGACTGGCGCACGGGCTGCGGCGCGAAGTGGGTGCCCGCGGGATCGCCGGCCCAGGCGCGTGCCAGGACCCCCGGGATCAGGCCGCTGCCGATGACGGTGCCGATCCCGGCCGCCGACGCCATCTCCGCCGCCACGACCTTCGAGCGCATGCCGCCGGACCCGAGCGGCGACGGGGCGTGCCCGATCTGCAGCTCCGACAGCGACTCCGGGTCGGTGACCTCCTGCACGAGCTCCGCGCCCGCGTCCGCGCGCGGATCGGCCGTGTAGACGCCCTCGGTGTCCGTCAGCAGGACGAGCAGGTCGGCGTTCACGAGCACCGCGACCTGCGCCGCGAGGAAGTCGTTGTCGCCGAACGAGATCTCGTCGGTCGTCGTCGTGTCGTTCTCGTTGATCACCGGGACGATCCGCCAGTCGAGCAGCTTCTGCAGCGTGCGCCGCGCGTTGAGGTAGTGCGTGCGGGCGCTCATGTCGAAGAACGTGAGCAGCACCTGGGCGGTCTGGATGCCGCGCTCGCGCAGCAGCTCGTCGTAGGTCCGGTACAGCCGCCCCTGGCCGACGGCGCTGGCCGCCTGCAGGTCCTCGACCGCCGCCGGCCG
This sequence comes from Solirubrobacteraceae bacterium, assembly GCA_035706585.1. Classification (GTDB taxonomy): domain Bacteria; phylum Actinomycetota; class Thermoleophilia; order Solirubrobacterales; family Solirubrobacteraceae; genus DASSUW01. The sequence continues at coordinate 6,671 of DASSUW010000404.1, forward strand.
CGCGCCCATGCCCAGCAACTGCATGCCGCGCGCGATCGCGCCGCTCGTGACGACGACGACGTCGACCCCGGTGCGGTGCAGCGCCGCGACCTCCTCGACGATCCGCGCGACCACCGACAGGCGCAGCTCGCCCGACTGAACGGCGACGATCGACGAGCCCAGCTTGACGACGGCGACCGGCATGACCGCCCGCAGATTACGAAGGGTCCAGCTCGAACACCACGCCGCCGAGCTCGACGTCGTCGCCCGGTTCGAACCCCTTCGCCTCCAGCGCGGCGATCACGCCCATGCGGCGGAGGCGGTTCTCGACGTGCGCGAGCGCCTCGTCGTTCTCCAGGTCGTGGCGGGCGATCAGGCGGTCGACCGCCTCGCCGGTGACGCGGAACGCGCCGTCGCCGGTGCGCTCGACCTCGAACGCGCGCCCGCGGGCGGGCCGGAAGACCTGGAACTCGGCGACCTCGTCCTCGCCGGCGTCCTCCGGGACCGGCTCGGCGACCGGGACGCGCCGCAGCAGCTCGCGCCGCAGCTCGTCGAGGCCGTCGCCGGTCGCGGCGGAGGTCACGAGAACCGGGACGTCGTCGGCGAGCGGGGACGCATCGGGCCGGGCGAGGCGGTCAGCCCACGCCCCGGCGGCGGCCGCGGCGGTCTCGGGCGGCACGAGGTCGGCCTTCGACAGCGCGAGGATCCGCGGCAGCTCGGCCAGGCGCGGATCGTGCTCGGCGAGCTCGCGCTCGATCACCGCATGGTTCTCCACCGGGTCGGACCCGTCGAGCGGCGCGAGGTCGAGCACGTGGACGAGCAGGCGCGTGCGCTCGACGTGCGCGAGGAAGTCGTGCCCGAGCCCGAGCCCCTCGCTGGCGCCCTCGATCAGCCCGGGGATGTCGGCGACGACAAGCTGCCGATCATCGGCGTCGACGGTGCCCAGGACGGGCTCGAGCGTCGTGAACGGGTACGCCGCGACCTTCGGCTGCGCCCGCGTCAGCCGTGCGAGCAGCGACGACTTGCCGGCGTTCGGAAGCCCGACCAGGCCGACGTCCGCCAGCAGCTTGAGGTGCAGTTCGACGCGCCCCTCCTCCCCTGGCAGGCCCCGCTCCGCGAGCCGCGGCGTCTGCCGCGTCGGGCCCTTGAAGTGGGTGTTCCCGCGGCCACCCGCCCCGCCGCGCGCGATCGTGACCTCCTGCCCGGGGCGCACGAGGTCGTAGCGGGTGCCGTCCCAGCGCTCGACCTGCGTGCCGGGCGGAACCTTGACGATCATCGGCTCGCCGTCGGCCCCGTGCATCTGCTTGCCGAGCCCGTGGCCGCCGCGCGGCGCCCGGAAGTGCGCGCGCCGGCGGAACGACTGCAGGTCGCGCAGCGAGTCGTCGCAGCGCAGGATCACGTCACCGCCGCGGCCGCCGTCGCCGCCGTCCGGGCCGCCCTTGGGCACGTGGGCCTCGCGACGGAACGACAGCGCGCCGTTGCCGCCGGCTCCGGCTCGCACTTCCAGGTGGGCGCGGTCGGTGAACACGTCCCGTACGGTACGACGATGGCAAAGGTCTTCCTGATCACCGGCGCCAGCACCGGCATCGGCGCCGCCACCGCCCGTCACGCCGCGCAGGCCGGCTACGAGGTCGTGCTCGCCGCACGCTCCGAGGACAGGCTGCAGGTGCTGGCGGACGAGGTCGGCGGTCTCGCCGTCCGCTGCGACGTCACCGAGTGGGACGACCAGCAGGCGCTCGTGCAGCGGGCGCTCGACCACTACGGGCGGATCGACGTCGCGTTCGCCAACGCGGGCTTCGGCGGCGCGCGCGGATTCGACAAGGACGACGTCGACCACTGGAAGCGCATGGTGCTGACGAACGTCTACGGCTGCGCGCTCACGATCCGGGCGACGATGCCGGCGCTGACGCAGTCCAGGGGCCACCTGCTGCTCACGAGCTCGGTCGCCGGCCGCCGCGCGCTGCCCGGCTCGCTGTACAGCGCGACCAAGCACGCGGTCACGGCGATGGGCGAGGCCGCGCGACTGGACTACAACGACACCGGAGTGCGGGTGACGCTGATCGAGCCCGGCGCCGTCGACACGCCGTTCTTCGACAACCCGCCGGAGATCCGGGCGCTCGACGACGACGACATCGCCCGCGCGGTGATGTTCGCGGTCTCGCAGCCGCCGCACGTCGACGTGAACGAGATCCTCATCCGGCCGACGGCGCAGCCGACGTAATCAAGCTGTAACGCCACCCGGCCTACGGTTACCGCGTGGCGTTGCTGCTGCTGTTCGCCCTGGTCGCCGGTGCCGGCACGGCACTCTCGCCGTGCGTGCTGCCGGTCCTGCCGGCGCTGCTGTCGGCGAGCGCGACCGGGGGCCGGCGGCGGCCGCTCGGGATCGTGCTCGGCCTGGCGGTGACGTTCACGATCACGATCGTCGGGCTCGCCGAGGTCGTCGACGGCGTCGGGCTCGGCGACGGGTCGCTGCGCTCGCTCGCGGTCGTCGTCCTGCTCGGCTTCGGCGTCCTGCTGCTCGTGCCGCCGCTGACCGACCGCGTCGAGGCGCTGCTGTCGCCGCTGATCCGCCTGGGCCCGAAGACGACCGGCGACGGCTTCCTCAGCGGGCTGCTCGTCGGCGCCGCGCTCGGCTTCGTCTACGCGCCGTGCGCCGGGCCGATCCTCGCCGCGGTGATCTCGGTCAGCGCCGCGTCCGGCGAGACGGTCGCCGTCGCGGTCGCCTATGCCGTCGGGTCGGCGGCGGCGCTGCTCGCGCTCAGCCTCGTCGGCCGCCGGCTGCTCGACCGCTTCCGCGGCCCCGCGCTGCAGCGCGTGATGGGCGTCGTGATGGTCGTCACCGCGCTGGCGATCGCCACCGACCGCGACGTCGCGTTCCAGAACACGATCGCCGACGACCTCCCGGCCTGGGTCGTCAACCCGACCGGTGACATCGAGCGGTCGGACGCGGTCGCCAAGCGGCTCGACGATCTGCGCGGCCCGTCGCGGTTCGCCGCCTCCGGCGACGGCCTGCCGGAGCTCGGCGCGGCGCCCGAGTTCGCGGGCGTCACGCGCTGGCTGAACGCGAAGCCGCTCAGCCTGGCGAGCCTGCGCGGCCGCGTCGTGCTGATCGACTTCTGGACCTACACGTGCATCAACTGCCTGCGCACGCTGCCGTACCTGCGCGCCTGGGACGAGCGCTACCGCGACCGCGGCCTGACGATCGTCGGCGTCCACACGCCCGAGTTCGAGTTCGAGAAGGACACCGCCAACGTCGAGGCGGCGATCGCGCGCAACCACCTGCGCTACGCGGTCGCGCAGGACAACGACTACGGCACCTGGAACGCGTGGGGCAACCAGTACTGGCCTGCCAAGTACCTGATCGACGCCAAGGGCCAGGTCCGCTACGTGCACTTCGGCGAGGGCGACTACGACAAGACCGAGGCGGCGATCCGCTCGCTGCTGCCAGACCCCGGCAGGCGCGTCGGCCACCAGCCCGGCGAGGTGCCCGGGGACGCGACGCCGGAGACCTACCTCGGCGCCGCCCGCGCGCAGGGCTGGGAGCCGGCCGTCACGCCCGGCACGCACGACTACCCGGGCATCAGCCGGCTGGACGCCGACCGCTTTGCCCTCGGCGGGCGCTGGAAGGTCGACGACGAGTCGGCGACCGCGGTGAGCGACGCCACGCTGCGCGCGCGTGTGCACGGCAAGTCCGTCTACCTCGTGCTCGGCTCCAGCGGGCGCGTCGAGGTCACGGTCGACGGGCGGCGGGAGAAGACCGTCGTGGTGGACGGCCAGCGCCTTTACGAGCTGATGCGACGCCCGCGCGCCGGCGAGCACGAGCTGCTGCTGCGCTTCGACCCGGGCGTCGCCGGCTATGCGTTCACATTCGGCTAGCTAGTCGGCGACCGGCTCGACGCTGATCACGCGGCCGCGGCGGCCGGTCTTGAAGACCACGACGCCGGGCGCCTTCGCGTAGATCGTGTCGTCCTTGCCGATGCCGGTGCCGTCACCGGGCTTGAACTTCGTGCCGCGCTGGCGAACGATGATCTCGCCGCCGGTCACGGCCTCGCCGGCGAACACCTTCACGCCGAGGCGCTTGGCGTTCGAGTCGCGACCGTTGCGGCTGGATCCGAGGCCTTTCTTGTGTGCCATGTGAGTCGCTACTTCCCGATCTTGGTGATCTTGAGGCGGGTGAGCTCCTGGCGGTGGCCCGTGCGCCGGCGGTAGCCGCGCTTGGGCTTGAACTTGAACACCCGCAGCTTCTTGCCGCGCTCGTGGCCGACGATCTCGGCCTTCACGGGCGACTTGGCGAGCTTGGCGGCGTCGAGCACGGGATCGCCGTCGCCCGCGAGCAGCAGCGGCGTGAGATCGATCGTCGCGCCCGGCTCGTCGGGCAGGCGCTCGACCAGGAGGGTCTGGCCCTCCTCGACGCGGTACTGCTTTCCGCCTGTCTTGATGACTGCGTAGGACATGTCAGTGACTCACTCCGAACCGTCGGCGTCGGCCGAGGCCTTCGCGCGCGAACGGCGCCGTCCGCCTCTGCGGCCGCGGCGCCGAGGGCGAGAGGATAGCGCGTCGCCGTCCTCGCTCGCGTCGTCTGCGGCGGCCGGAGCGGTGCCCGCGTCAGGCGATTCCTCCTCGGTCAGCGCCTTGACGGCATCGGCCTCGACGCCCGCGCCGTCCTCGTCCGCCTTCGCGCGCCGGCGACGGCGCCCGCGCGGCTTGGCGTCGCCCCCCGCGTCGTCGGTCGCGGCGCGCGACGCCTTCGCGGCGGGCACGGGCTCGGGCGGCTCCTCGTCGGCCTTCTTGCGGCGCGAGCGGCTGCGCTTGGGCTTGGCCTCCTCCTCCTTGGCGGCGGCCGCCTCCTCGCGCGCCTTGCGCGCCGCGGCGCCGCGCTTGGCGGCGGCCGAACGGCGGGCGCGCTCGTCGGCCATCGCGCGCTCCGTGGCGCGCTCC
>DASSUW010000405.1:0-9644 GCA_035706585.1 Solirubrobacteraceae bacterium
AATCATCCTGAGCGCCGTCGACTTCCCACACCCCGACGGCCCCACCAAGATCATGAACTCACCATCCCCAATATCCAAATCCATGCTCTTGACCGCCTCAAACCCATCCGGATAGCGCTTGGTGATCTCCTTGAACTGGATGTCCGCCATACCGCTCCTCTCGCTGCGACCGCCCTCGGACTGGCCCGACAGCCGCTTTCGGACCAATGGCGGTCAGTCGCGTGACGATGCGGCGGGGGCCGTGGCTACCGCGAGGTGAGGAGCAGCTCGCACCAGACGTGCGTGGCGCCGCCGTGCTCGCGGATCACGCCCCACGCGTGCGACAGGCGCTCGACGAGCAACAGGCCCCTGCCGTTCGGCCAGTTTGTGTCGGGGTCGATCGTGTGCGGCATGCTTGCGGCCCCGTCGTCGGCGACCGCGATCCGCAGCCGCTCGTCCGACAGCCCGACGTCGACGCCGATCGAGTCGCCCGGCCCCATGCGCGCGTGCAGGACGCTGTTGGTCACGAGCTCGCTGACGATCAGCTGAGCGTCGCCCAGGACCTGCGCGCCGACCCGGCCTTCGAGCATCGAGACGACGGCGTCGCGCGCGGCGCGCGGCGCTGCGTCACCCCCTGCGACGCGCAGGCTCGTAGCTCGCGTGGATCGATCCACGAGGACCTCGCACGCTAGGGACTACGGAGCGGGGCCGCGAGATCGATCGTCAGGCGACGGACGACGGCGGCCCCGGGCGGGGGGCATACTGATGACTGCTGTGACGCACGGCGTCGATGCGCTCGAACGTGCCCGGCGATCATTTGCGCGGCGCGCGTGGATGGACGCGTACCAAGCGCTGTCGGACGCGGACCGCGACGCGCCGCTCGGCGCGGCGGACCTCGAGTGTCTGGCGACCGCGGCGTACATGGTCGGCAAGGAGACCGACTACCTGGCCGTGCTCGAGCGCGCGTACCGCTCCTGTATCGAGGCGCGGATGGAGGAGCGTGCGTTCGCGTGTTCCTACTGGCTCGGCCTCAATCTCGCGCGCCGCGGCGACCTCGGTCGGGCCAACGGCTGGCTCGCGCGGGCACGGCGCCTGGCCGACGACCGGGGCGGGGACTGCGTCGAAGCCGGCTACCTGCTGCTGCCGATCGTGTTCGAGCACGAGGCGCGCGGCGACTGGGACGCGGCCGCGGGCGCCGCCGCACAGGCCAGGTCGTGCGGCGAGCGCTTCCAGGACGCGGATCTGTGCGCGCTGGCGGGCCATGAGGAGGGCCACATCCGCGTCCGCCAGGGCAGGGTCGCGGACGCCTTCGCGCTGCTCGACGAGGCGATGGTCGCCGCGAGCGGGGGAGAGCTGTCGCCGATCGTCACCGGTCTCGTGTACTGCGGCGTGATCCTCGCCTGCCGGGAGGCGCACGAGGTGCATCGCGCCCAGGAGTGGACCGAGACGCTGAGCCAGTGGTGCGACGAGCAGTCCGAGATGGTGGCGTTCAGCGGGCGCTGCCGGATCCACCGGGCCGAGATCCTGCAGCTGCGGGGCGAGTGGACCGACGCGCTCGCGGAGGCCCGGCGGGCGACGCGGCGCTGCCTCCAGGGCGAAAGCGAGCTCGCCGCCGGCGAGGCCTGCTACCGGCAGGGCGAGATCCATCGGCTGTGCGGCGAGCTCGAACGCGCCGAGGCCGGCTACCGCGAAGCGAGCGTCCACGGACGCGAACCGCAGCCCGGGCTGGCGCTGCTGCGGCTCGCGCAGGGAAGGCGCGACGCCGCCGCCGCGAGCATCGCACGGCTCGAAGCCGAAGCGGACGAGCCGTTCCGGCGGGCCGGCGTCCTGCCGGCCTACGTGGAGATCATGCTCGCCTGCGGCGACGTGCCGGCCGCGCGCGACGCGAGCCTCGAGCTGGACCGGCTGGCGCAGGACTTCGGGACTAGCGCCCTGCGCGCGACGGCCGCGCTCGCGCGCGGCGCGGTCCTGCTCGCGGACGGCGACAACCCGGCAGCGCTGCGCGAGCTGCGCGCGGCGCTGCGCACGTGGCAGGAGCTGGCGGCCCCGTACGAGGCGGCGCGGGCGCGCGAGCTGATCGGCCTCGCCTGCCGCGCGCTGGGCGATGACGACGCCGCCGACCTCGAGCTCGGCGCCGCGTGCGCGGGGTTCGCGGCCGTCGGCGCGGCGGTCGATCGCGACCGCGTCGAGGCGCACCGCGCGCCGTCGCGGGCGGGCGGTCGCCACGGCCTCACCGCGCGCGAGATCGAGGTGCTGGGGCTCGTCGCCGGCGGCCGGAGCAACCGCGAGATCGCGGCCGCGCTGGTCATCAGCGAGCACACCGTCGCGCGCCACCTCCAGAACATCTTCGCCAAGCTCGGCGTCGGGTCGCGCACCGCCGCCGGAGCGTTCGCGTTCGGGCACGGGCTCGTCGACCCGCCGCGTACTGAGAACGCAGTAGATCCGCCCGGCGCCGATTGGTGAATCCGCGCGATGCGGTCGCGCCCGCCCGCCCGTAGCGTCGCGGGGGATGACCCGCACGACAGTCCCGACATCCGACGCGCGCCGGCAGCTCCTTGCCGGACTCGAGGTCGAGGAGCACCGGCTCACGGCGGCCGGCATCTCGACGGCGGTGCTGCAGGCCGGCGACGGCAGCCCGGTCGTGCTCCTGCACGGCCCGGGCGAGTTCGCGGCCAAGTGGTGGCGCGTGATCCCCGAGCTCGCGGCGCGCCATCGCGTCGTGGCGCCCGACCTTCCCGCGCACGGTGCCTCCGAGATTCCGGACGCGCCGCTCGACGAGGCGCGCGTGCTCGCCTGGCTCGGCGAGCTGATCGATCACACGTGCGAGGCGAAGCCGACGCTCGTCGGGCACGTCCTCGGCGGCGCGATCGCCGCGCGCTTCGCCGTCGACCACGGCGACCGGCTCGACCGCCTGGTGCTCGTCGACACGCTCGGCCTGGCGCGCTTCCGGCCGAGCCTCGGCTTCGCCGCGACGCTGATCGGCCTGCAGCTGCGGCCGACCGAGCGCGCGTACGACCGCTTCATGGACCACTGCTCGGCCGACCTGCCGCGCCTGCGCGCGGACATGGGCCCGCGCTGGGAGCCGTTCATGGCCTACAGCCTCGAGCTGGCCCGGTCGCCGCGCGCCAAGGCGATGCGACGGCTGATGCGCGCCGTTGGCCTGCCGCCGATCGCGCCGGACCGGCTCGCGCGCATCGCCGTTCCCACGACGCTGATCTGGGGCCGCGAGGACCAGGCCAACGCCGTCCGCATCGCCGAGGCCGCGAGCGCCCGCCACGGGTGGCCGCTGCATGTCGTCGACGACTGCGCCGACGACCCCGCGCGCGACCACCCCGAGGCGTTCGTGCGCGCGTTGGAGGCCGCCGCTGCTGACGACCCCGCGATCACCGGAGGTACGACATGACACGGCACGCTCCGACAGCCGGCGTCTCGCTGAGCAGCTACAGCGGGCCGCCGCCCGCGAACTATCAGCGCTACTTCGTTCCCGCCATCGGCCTCCCGCTCGCCGTCGAGCTGGTGGAAGCCGCCGCCCTGCGGGCCGGTGAACGCATCCTCGACGTCGCGTGCGGGACCGGCGTGGTGGCGCGGCTGGCCGCCGAGCAGGTCGGCGCCGGCGGCGCCGTGACCGGCGTCGACGTCAACGCCGGCATGCTGTCCGTCGCCCGCTCGGTGCCCGCCGACGGCGCGCCGATCGACTGGCACGAGGCCGAGGCCGCGACGACCGGGTTGCCCGACGCGGCCTATGACGCCGTGCTGTGCCAGCTCGGGCTGCAGTTCTTCCCCGACCGGGCGGCCGCCGCGCGGGAGATGCGCCGCGTGCTCGCGCCGGGCGGGCGGATCCTCGTCAACGTGCCGTGCCCGACGCCGCTGTTCGAGATCTTCGAGCAGGCACTCGCCGAGCACGTCGCGCGCGACGCGGCGGGCTTCGTCGCGACCGTGTTCTCGCTCTCCGATGCGTCCGCGCTCGAGGACCTGTTCGCCGGCGCGGGGTGCGAGGACGTCGCCGTCGCGTCCGGAACCCGGCGGCTGCGGCTCGCGCCGCCGGAGGAGTTCCTCTGGCAGTACATCTCGAGCACGCCGCTCGCGCCGCAGCTGGCCGCCGTCGACGAGCACACGCGGACCGCGCTGGCGCGCGACCTCGCGGAGCGGTGGGAGCCGTTCGCCGGCGACGACGGCACGATGGTCATGGAGTTCGACGTGCTGACCGCGAGGGCGCGCTGACCCGCTCGACGTCGAACTCGCTCGTCGCGGCGATGCCGCGGCGCAGCGTGTCGAGCACCACGCACGAGCGTTCGGCGGCCATGAGCAGCAGCTCGACCGTCCGGGCCGGGGTGTCGGGCGCGACGCCGACGCGGGTCCGGCACCGGAACGCCTGGAAGCCAACGGGCACCGCGAGGTCGACGGCCAGCGTGCCGCGCAGGTCGACGTCGCCCTCGACGTCGACGGCGAGCGCCGTCAGCTCGACCGCGAGCAGGTTCGCGACCATGCGCACGGTCGAGTCCTGGCAGGCGGCAAGCGCCGCGCACAGCAGCTCGCCCGGGTTGGGGGCGTCGTGCAGGCCGCCGACGCCGCGGTGCGTGCCGACGGCGATCTGCACCTGCTCGGCTGCGTACTCCTCGCCCGGGACCGCCGTCGTGTGCACCGCGTCTCCGGGCAGGCGATCGACGGTCCGGCCGCGGTCCACGATCAGCGCCGTCCGCGGATCCTCGGCGTACGTCTCGCGGAGCGGCGCCTGGCGGGCGCCGACCTCGGACCGGGGCCCTGCGGCCTGCGCGCCGGCCATCACGAGGCGGCGCCGGATGCGAGCGCGAGGACGTCCTCCGTGCCCTCGATGATCTTGACGTCGATGTACGGCATGTGACGCTCCTTGCGGTGGCTTGTGCGGTGCCGTCAGCGTCGCGGCTCCCGCGCCCGGCGTCATCGCCTCAAGTGGCCATCTTGCACGATGGCCACGACGGGCCAGTCGCATCCGGCGGGTAGCCTTGTCGCAGGTGGATCAGCAGATCGGCTTCTTCGATTTCGAGGAGCGCAAGGTCGCCTACGCCACCGTCGGGCACGGCCCGGTGATCGCGTTTCCGTCCTGGTGGATCAGCCACGTCGAGCTCGAGTGGCGAGAGCCGGCGTTCCGCGCGTTCTTCACGGCGCTGGCCGCCGAGCACACGGTGGTGCGCTACGACCGGATCGGCGTCGGGCTCTCGGACCGCCGGCGGTCCGCCGCGGAGATGTCGCTCGCGTCCGAGCTTGCCGTCTTCGAAGCGCTTCTCGCGCATCTGGACATCGACCGCTGCTCGGTCGTCGGCCTCTCATGCGGCGGATGCACCGGCTCCGCGTTCGCGGCCCGGCATCCGCAGCGCGTCGACGCGCTCGCGATCTACGGCGGCTATGCGCGCGGCGAGCGGCTCGCACCGCCGCAGGTCCAGGCGGCGCTCGTCGACCTCGTGCGCACGACGTGGGGCTTCGGCTCGCGCGTGCTCGTCGAGGTGTTCATGACCGGCGCCGGCGCCGACGAGCGCCGCGCGTACATCGACTTCCAGCGGGCCGCGACGACCGCGGACGTCGCCGCCGACCTGCTCGAGCTCACGTTCGCGCTCGACGCCCGCGCCGATCTGCCGCACGTGCAGGCGCCGACGTCGGTCGTGCACCGCACCCACGATCGGACGATCCCGTTCGCGGCCGGCCGCGAGGTCGCCACGCTCGTCACCGACGCGCGCCTGATGCCGCTCCCGGGCGAAGCGCACCTGCCGTGGCGCGGCGACGGCAGCGCCACGGCCGCGGTGATCGCGAGCGGGCTCGGCGCGCCGCGGGCCGCGGCGGTCGCCGACCCGGCCGTCGGCGAGCTGACCGAGCGCGAGCGCGAGGTTCTCGCGCTCGTGGCGCGCGGCTTCTCCGACGCCGGGATCGCCGAACAGCTCGTCCTGAGCCCGCACACCGTGCATCGCCACGTCGCCAACATCCGCACCAAGCTCCACCTCCCCTCGCGCGCCGCCGCCGCCGCGTTCGCGGTGCGCGCCGGGCTCGGGTGATCCGGCGCCCGCGCGTTGGTCGGCCGACAAGTCGGCGGCGCCGCGGTATGTCAACCGACGATGGCCACACGACGGACCGCGACGTGGCGTAACGTCGAACGCGTCACGTTCGCGAGACCCTCGAACCTGCCCTCATCAGCGTCAGTCGCCCAGCACTGGGCCCACCAGGACGTCTATGCCCTGATCGTGAGCGCGCTCGAGCGGGCGTCGAAGCCGCTGGACTCGTTGACCGCCGAGGATCTGGCACCGGTCGACCACTTCCACGCCCGCGGCCTTCCCGCCACGGTCGAACTCGCCGATCGGCTGCCCGTCGAGCCCGCGGACGACCTGCTGGACATCGGTTGCGGGCTCGGCGGTCCCGCGCGCTACTTCGCACAGCGCTTCGGGTGCAGGGTCACCGGGATCGACATCACAGGACCGTTCGTGGTGGCGGCGAACAAGCTGACGGCGCTGCTCGGGATGGGCGACCAGGTCGTCGCCGAGCAGGGCGACGGCGAGCGGCTGCCCTACGAGGACGCTTCGTTCGATGCCGCCTATGCCCAGCACGTGACCATGAACGTCGCCGACCGCCGCCGCTTCTTCGGCGAGGCCTGGCGCGTACTCAAACCCGGCGGGTTCTTCGCGCTCACCGAGCACGGCCTCGGCCCCGTGGGCAGCCCGCATCATCCGGTGCCATGGTCCGAGGATGGGACGGGCGAGTTCCTCGTCACGCCCTCAGAGACACGCGAGCTGCTCGCCGGGGCACGGTTCGTGGACATCGAGACCGAGGACACCGGCGCGCAGTACCTCGCGGCCTACCGTGGGGCGCTCGAGCTCGCCGATCGCGGCGAGCTGCCGCCGCTCGGCCTGCACGTGCTGATGGGGCCGACAGCGATCGAGAAGCTGCGCAACTCCGCGCGCAACATCGACGAGCGCCGGACCCATCCCGTGCGGATCGTGTGCCGCAAGCCGTCGTGAGCTGACCGGACGTTCGGGGCGATGGATCTTCACGACGTCCTGATGGTCCTGCACGTTGCAGCGGGCGCCGCCGGCCTTGCGGTCGGGGCGCGGTTGATCCTGCTCAGCCGCGACCGGCCGCTGCTCGATCGCAGCGCCACTGGATACCACTGGGCAGTCGCCGTGGTCGCCGTCACGTCGGCCGGCCTCGTCGCGTTCGACTGGCCCGACCTGTGGTGGCTCCTGCTGCTGGCCGTCCTCACGTGGGCCCTGGCCGCCACCGGCCACGCCGCACCCGTACGGCGGTTCCGCGGCTGGAGCAGGGCCTACGTGCACGGAGTCGGCGGTTCCTACATCGCGCTGGTCACGGCGCTCCTCGTGGTCTCGCTGACCGTCGACGGGCCGGTCGACTGGCCGGCGTCGGTGCTGGTGTGGGGGCTGCCGACCGCGATCGGCACCGTGCTGATCGCGGCGTGGCATCGCCGTCTGACGAGCTGATCGAGCCTGATGTCTAGGGGGCGGTGCCGTTGCTCGACGCCTGGCCGGAGAGCGCGAACGCGAGGGCGCCGTCGGGCTGGAGCTGGGCGTCGAGGACCTGGTCGTCGAGCACGCGCGCGGCGACCGGCTCGACGAAGACGTCGACCGGCGCGCTCGTCTCGATGACCTCGTCGCCGGGCGCGGCGGCCGTGACGAACGCGATCTCGATGGCCACGCCGCGCTCGCTGTGAGCGCCGGTGGTCAGCCGCAGGCCGGCGCCGTCGGGGATCGCCGCGCCCTCGAGCGCGCGGCTGATCGCCTCCGAGGCATTCGGCGAGATGGCGAGCATGATTCTCCTTTCAAGAAAGGTGACATCCCTGTCGCTAGCCCGTTCGCGCCGGCCGACACGCGGATCGTCAGTCGACTGACGGGCGGCGTGGGGCGGCGGGCGTGCCGCGGCAAGACCCCGGACATGAGCGCCGGCGCGATGACGCCGCGCCAGCTCCGGCGGGCAGGGCGCAGGACCGTCCGACTGGCCGGCGCGACCGTACGCGGATACCTCGACGACCGTGGACCGCAGCTGGCGGCCGGGACCGCCTACTTCGCGCTGTTCGCGGTGTTCCCGCTCACGATCCTGCTGGTCGCGGGCTTCGGGCTCTTCGTCGGCGACGGCGCCGCGCGGCGGGAGGTCGTCGATTTCGTCATGCGCAACGTGCCGCTGCGCGACACGGGCCGTTCCGACCTTCTGGCCACGCTGCGCGAGGTCACGTCGAACGCCGGGGCGTTCAGCGTCGTCGGCATGGCCGGCCTCGTCTTCTCGGCGAGCGGGCTGATGGGCGCGCTGCGGCATGCGCTCAGCCGCGCGTTCGACATCGAGGAGCAGCGGCCGCCGCTGCTGGGCAAGCTCGTGGACATCGCCCTCGTGCTCTCGGTGGGCCTGCTGGCCGGTGCGTCGGTCGCGCTGAGCGTGGCGGCGCGACTGTCGGTCGAGGTGTCGGCCTGGGCCAGCCAGGTCGCACCGTTCGTGCTGGCGACGGTCGTGTTCACGCTGCTGTACCGGTTCGTCCCGGCGCGCCGCGTGCGCTGGCGGCAGTGCGTGCCCGGCGCGCTGCTCGCCAGCCTCGGCTACGAGGCGATCAAGCGCGGGTTCGCGTTCTACCTCGACGAGTTCGCCACGTACGGGGCGGTCTACGGCTCGATCGCCGCCGTGATCGCGTTCATGTTCTTCGTGTTCCTCGCCGCGAGCGCGTTCATCGCGGGCGCCGAGCTCGCGGCCGCGTGGCCGCGGGTGGACGGGGCGCCGGACCCCGGCGGCGACGACCGCTCGCCGCGCGAGCGCCTGCGCGCGCTCGTGCGTGCGGCGACGGGCTACTGACGGCGCGCACCGACCATCACGCCAGCCGTCTGCGCAGGTCCTCACCGCGCCCGGCGGCGACGGCACGGGCGACGCGGCGCTCGTCGAGGTCGATCCCGCGCGCGGCCGCCAGCTCGAGCAGCTCCTGGCGCTCGTCGCCCTCGCGCATCCACTTCATGAACAGCCAGCCGAACAGCGCGATCGTCATCACGCTCTCCTCGACCATCATCACGGCACCGGCCACGCTCTGGCCCTCGACGTCGCCGTACCAGCCATAGAACACGGTGCTCGACCACAGGAACACGTTCGCGAGCACCGTGCCGGTCAGGCGCACGGCGATGATGTACGCGAGCTGGGCGGCGTTGCCGAACCAGGCGGGCTTCGGCAGGGGGCCGAACAACGGCATCCACAGGTTCATCCCGGCGAGGAGGAACAGCACGTGCTGCAGGACGTGCACGAGGTCGTGCCGCAGCGCGCCCTCGTAGGCCCACGACAGGTGCCAGGCGTAGAGGTTGACGGCCCACAGGGCGAACGCGATCACGGGATGCGTGAGCACGCGCAGCCGGTCGATCACGCGGATCCGCAGGACCGGCGCCAGCAGCGGGCCGGTGAGGCCGAGCACCAGCAGCAGCGCGGCGACGTCGGCGATCAGCAGGTGCTCGGCCATGTGCGCCACGAACTCGGACCCCGCCTCGTCCAGCACAGGCGGGCTGACCGCGATCACGAGCGTCAGCAGCCCCGCGCCGAAGCACCACATGCGCCACGCCGGGACGGGGCGCCCGCGCGCCGCCAGGGTGCGCGCCCGCAGCGCGTACGGAATCGCGTAGGCGCCGATCAGCAGCGCGGCAAGCATGACCCGACTATGGCACCCAGCG
>DASSUW010000406.1:0-10743 GCA_035706585.1 Solirubrobacteraceae bacterium
CCTCATGGCGCAGTGGCGGAAGACCAAACGGCCCCGGGTCTACGTCGCTCATCGGGTCCGATGCCCGACGCGCGACAAGCATGACGGGCGCTGTCGTTGCGAGCCGTAGTGGCGAGGCCCCGGCGGCATCACCGTCACACATCATGCTCCGGCGCTCCCATCGGCAAGTGTCCCGACCGGAGCTTCCCCGTCGCGGCTCGCCGCAGCCCGGGCCTCGCCGGCCAGCTGGCGATCGGCGGTTGCGTCCCGGCGTGCTGCGTATGAACCTCAGGCCATGAAGCTCACCGCCACCATCGTCCTGGCCTTCCAGGCCCGCACCCTCGCCGAGGCCGGCGCCACGCTCGACGAGATGCTCGCCCCAGCGCGCGATCGCGCTGACGTCGACGTCCGGAGCGTCGACCTCCAGACCCCGAGCGGCGGCGCGCCCGTGACGCTCCCGCCACTGGCGGGTCCCGCGACACCGCCGCCGGGCGTTCCGCATCCGCTGCCCAACGGTCGCACGTGAACGCCAAGGAATGGATCGCCGCGTTTGCGGCGCAACTGGAGATCGAGCCGCCGACCGCAGCCGAGCTCAAGGCGATCCTCGACCTCGCGGCGGAGGCCGCTCACG
Organism: Solirubrobacteraceae bacterium; assembly: GCA_035706585.1. GTDB lineage: Bacteria > Actinomycetota > Thermoleophilia > Solirubrobacterales > Solirubrobacteraceae > DASSUW01. The sequence goes on from DASSUW010000406.1 coordinate 611, forward strand.
GGTCCGAGCGCATCGCCGCTCCCGTCGCCTGCTGGCTGAGCGCGAAAGCAGGCCGCTCGCTGGAGGAATCGCTGGCGCTCGCGCGCGCGGTGGCCCCGGATCGCGACATGTGACGAACCGGGCAGCCGGCATCAGACCTCTTGTTATCGCGTCACGGAGGCCGAGAACCTCGACCGCTCGGTGTCACCTGTCGAGCATCGTCGTTTTGGGCGCACTCCGCGAAGCGGACATGGCAGGCAGCCTTGGCTTCTGAACGCCAAGGTCCTCATAGACCTCCGGTTACCCGGGCTGCCGGGGGGCCGTCGCGGTTGATCTCAGGTCGTCCCGTTCGGCGGCCGGGCTTGCTGAGCGCGAGGATCCGCCGCAGTGCGGATGCCTTTGGCGGGAAGGCCGCAAGCGCGAAAGGCCCCGGCTTCCTGCACGGAAGCCGGGGCCCTTCGCAATGTCAGGGCGCGATCTCGATCCGCGCCGACTTCACCGCCGACGCGTTGCCCGGTGCGTCGACGCCGAACCAGCGCACCGTCGTCGTGCTGGTGATCGGGATCACCTCGCCGGCCTCGCGGACGCCGGAGGCCTTGTAGACCGGCGAGCTCGTCGTCGGCTTGGAGCCGTCGAGCGTGTAGTAGATCGTCGCCGGCTCGCTCGACTCGAACGTCAGGCCGACCGTGCCGCTGTACTTGCCCTGGCCCGGCTTGGCCTCCACCTGCGGCGGCCGGCCGTCCTTGGCGTAGTCGTAGGCGACCTCCATGAACCCGACGAGGCCGTTGGCGAACTCCAGCGCCTCCTGCTCGGCCTCCTCCCAGACCGGCTGGAACGATGTCCCGACCTCGAAGTCCCAGCCGTAGATGCCGTGCTTGTACCAGAGCTCGTCGGCCGAGTTGCCGGCGGCCGAGTACAGGACGTCGATCACCGGGCCGGTGCGGCTCAGCGGGACCGTGAGCCCGCGCTGCTCCTTCACGCGGCCGAGGATGTGGCGGGCGGCTTGCCAGAAGTAGTCCTCCTGGCCGAGCGTCGGCCGCGGCAGCGGCTCGCGTGTGACCGGCTTGTACGCGCCGGGAGGCCACATGAAGTAGTTGCCCGACGAGTGGACGTTCATGGCGAACCGGATGTTGGGGAACGTGTCGCCGATCCACGCGATGTTCGACGCCTCCGGCTCGGAGTGCTCGGCCGGGCCGGCGAACGTGTCGCCGGTGCAGCCGGTCGTCGTGAAGATCGTCGACGCGCCGAAGTAGCCGTCGTACGCCGATCCCTCGCTGTAGTTGCGGTTCACGTCGACGCCCCACGCGTTCGACATCACCTGGTCGAAGTACCGCAGCGTCGGGCAGCGGTACGTCATGTTCCGGCGTTGGAACCCACGGTCGTAGAACGAGAAGTGCGCGCCGTCCGGGTTCACCGACGGGACGATGAAGATGTCCAGGTTGTTGACGAGCTGCTTGGTCTGCCCGTCGATCGCGTAGTTGCGCAGCAGTCGCTCGGCGGTCTCGATCGTCACCAGCGGCGTCTGCCATTCCCGCGCGTGCTCCTGCGAGTAGGCGAGCACGCCGAGGCGAGAGCCGTCGCGGTGCTTGCCGATGCGCAGCGCGCGGACCGTGAACGGGTCACGGCTGACGCGCGCCGGCGCGTCGAGACCGTCCGTGAGCGTCCGCGGCCCGGCCGGCGCCACCACGCCGGCACCGGCATTGTCCCGCGGCAGATGCGCCAGCACCAGCTGCGCCGCCTGTGCATCCGAGTTGATGGCGGCGACCACCTGAGCGGCAGTGCTCGTGATCACGCCGGCCGCATCAGTCGCCAGGTGGACGACGATGTCGCGCCCGCTCACGGTGACGCCCAGCGGCGCGTTCGCCGCCTGCGGATCGCGGAGCTCGACGGTGATGCCGTTGCCGCCCTCGCTGCCGTAGGCGTGCGAGCTCACGGACACCGCCGACGGGTTGCCGCTCGAGTTCGCGCTCGTGCTGAGTGAGCCGAAGACGGTCTGCGCCGGCCGCCGGTAGCCGTTTGTCTTGTACGGCAGCTCGACGATCTCGGCGAGCTGGGGGAACTCGTCCGCGAGCGCCTCGATCCGGTCGTAGAGCTCGGTCGGGTCCATGTAGTGGTCGACGAAGCCGCGCAGGTACGGGTCGTCGCCGTTGTTGCCCTTCACGGGCGGCACCCACTCCGTGACGGCGGCGGTCACGGTCACGCCGGTCGCCGCGGACGTCACCTCGACCCGGCTCGGCCGCTGGCTTACCGCGACCTGGCGCTCGTGGTACATGTAGACGCCGATGTCGACGAAGTCGTTCAGCGTCGTCTGACCGCCGGATCCCATCTCCGTACCGGGACCGCTGTCCCATCGGAGCGTGAGCGTGTCGGACGCGCCGTCGGCGCTCTTGGCTTCGACGTAGAGCGCCTGCCCGCCAGTCGAGGTGAACCAGACCGCGTTGAGGATCTTCACTCCCTCGGCGGCGCTCACGTCCTGCGCGGCGGCCTCGGCCTTCTTGGCCTTGATGGCCCGCGCGCGCTCGGCGACGCGTGCGCGGCTCGTCGACTCGCTCAACAGCTCATTGCCGATCTCGTAGCCCTGCGCGCGCAGCAGGTCGAACGTCTCGTCGTCGCCGACGACCTGCACGACGAGCTTCCCGTTGCGCTCGGTCACACCGTGGTCGAGGTCCGCTCCCGTCGCTGCCAGCTCGTCGAGCGCGGCGCGGTCGGGGACGAGGACCTCGACGACGCGCTCCTCGGCGCCGGCGGCTGCCGCGCATACGAGCGCGAGCACGGCTGCCCCCGTCGCGACGACCACACGTGGCGTTCTCATTCGCCTTCCCCCCTCGAACTTCCGTACACCTGCCGAAGATCGCCACGATCCCGCTGCACTCGGGCCCACACAAGGCGCCAGGCGTTGAGATGCCTCAACATCGGACCGGCTCGGCGCGCAGCCGCTCGTCGCTGCTGGGGTTTCGCGGCTGGGCGCTTCGACAGCCGACGGCACGTCTGAGAGAGTCGCCGCCGCCGGCCACAGTCGGCCGACCGCGCTCGTCCGCGCCACCAGTGAGGAACGAGGCTCGGGTCGGCGGCCGCCGGGCCGCGCTGAAGGCGGGCCTCTTCTAGGACCCGGCTCTGGCTTTCATGTACATGACCACGGTGGGCGTCGCCGAGCTCCGGCAGAACCTGAGCAAGTACCTGCGACTGGTGGCGCGAGGCGAGCGGCTGGTGGTGACCGATCGCAACCGGCCGGTTGCCGAGCTCGGTCCGCCCCCGAGCACCGGCGCGGCGCTCGACCGCCTCATCGCCGAGGGCCGCGTCGCGCGACCGAGGCGACCTGGCCTGCCCGAGCCGCTTGAGCTGGCGGGCGACCCACACGCACTCAGCCGCGCGCTCGACGAGATCCGCGGCGATCGCTGACCGGTGCCACTGTTCTACGTCGACGCGTCGGCACTCGTCAAGCTGGTCGGCGAGGAACCCGAGACCGCTGTCCTGCAAGCGTTTCTCGAGGGCGCCGATCTCGTCTCCAGCGAGCTCGTTCTCACCGAGGTCCCACGAGCGATCCGTCGGGCCGCCGCACACGATCCAGGGCTTCCGCTCGGGACATTGCTGGACCGGAGCGGCAACGTCCTCGACGCCGTCGCGCAGCTTGGGCTCGACCGCGCCCTGCTCGCCGCGGCCGGCGCCTTCTCAGAGCCCGTGCTGCGCGCGCTTGATGCGATCCACGTCGCTGCCGCTGTGGACCTCTCCCCAATCGACGCCTTCGTCAGCTACGACCAACGCCAGAGTGCCGCTGCCCGCCTCGCCGGCTTACGGACCGTCGCACCAGGAGCCGCGGGCTGAGGCATCAACCCCAGCGCGAATGTGTCCCCTTCTGTGTTCCCCAGGTCCCGCAAACGGCGCTGTGGCGCCAAACCGCCGCGGATCATGATCCGCGTGTAGGACCGGTCGCTCAGCGCGGCGTAGGCGCTTGCGTCAGGGCGTCTGCGCGTTCGAGGAGGTCGTCGAGGTTCGCGAGGATGGTGGCGAGGCCGTCGCAGGCGGGGGCAGCACCGTCGAGCGGCTGCAGGGACGGGGGTGCGGCGAGCATGCGGCCGGTGAGCTCGGTGTGGCGGCGACGGTGCTCGGCGGAGAAGCACTTCGCGTAAAGCCGCTCGTAGCTCGACGCGGCCTCGTCGCGAAGGTCATCCCGGGAGCGGTCGAGCCGCCACAGCTCGTAGAGGACGTCGGCCCGCTCCGCCTCCGTGAGCTCCGCGACCAGCAACTCCTCGAGCGGCGAGCGCGCCGCAGCCAGCCGGGCCGCGAGCAGCGTCGCGCGGAACGCGGACTCAGCGGATCCGAGCCGCTGCGCGAGCGCCAGCGCCTCGTCGTTGCACGCCGCTGCGTCCTCCACACGACCTTCCTCCTCGCGCAGGGCGGCGAGGTGGCCGAGCATCTCGCACAGTCGCGGCTCGGCTCCTCTGCGCCGGGCGAGATCCACCACCGTCTCGAGCAGCACGCCGGCGTGGGTCCTCCGACCCTCGGCAACCGCAGCGGCCCCTGCGTTTCCGACGAAGAGCAGCGCGGAGTGAAGGTCGCCCAACTCAGAAGCCCGCCGCACCGCCTCGGCGTAGTACGCGTACGCGCTCGCGAGGTCCCCGCGGGCGCGGCACAGCTCGCCCGCGTTGCCGACGGCGATCGTCGCCCATTGCTCCGCGCCCATCTCCCGCGTGGCGTCATAGGCGCGGCGCAGGTGGGCGAGCGCGCGGCCGTGGTCGCCGCGGTCGAGCCAGAGCCCGGCGAGCTCGTTGGCGGCGAAGGCGACGATGCGCCTGTCGCCCGCCTGTTCGGCGAGCTCGAGCGCGGCATCGAGGTCTGTCACGGCCGCGCCGAAGTCCCCGGCCCGCAACCGGTGGCGCCCGCAGTCCCAGCGGCCGCAGGCGGTCGCCACCGCGTCTCCTCGCGCCTCGGCCAGCGCTAGGTGGCGCCGCGCGGCGGCCAATCCGGCGACACGATCGCCCTGCTGGAAGAAGAGCTCGCTGAGGAACTCGAGCGTTCGGCCGGTCCCGCGGTCGTCGCCCAGGGCCTCGAAACCGGCGAGCGCGCGGCGCAGCACGGCCTGCGCGCCGAGGTAGTCCTCGCGGTCCGTCAGCAGGTGTCCGAGCATGGTCTCCGCCTCGGCCCGCTCCCGGCTGGCGCCGGCCTCTTCCGCCAGCGCGACGGCGTCGCGATAGTGCGCCGCCGCGTCGTCCCACGCGCCGACCAGCTGCTTGACCTCAGCGAGCCGCCGCAGCACCCCGCTGCGCTCGGCCCCGGCGACCAGCGGCAGCAGGCGCTCGAAGTAGTCAGCCGCGGCCTCGTTGGCGTAGCGCTGCTGGGCGGCCTCACCCGCGGCGAGCAGGTACTCGCGCCGCTTCGGCTGGTTGTCGCTGCGGTCGAAGTGGTGCGCGAGGACGTCGAGCAATGTCTCGCGCTCGTCCGCGTGCGCGGCCTCCACGAAGCGGCCTATCCGGTCGTGCAGCGCCGCGCGCATCGCGCGGCCGAGGCTTTCGTAGACCGTCTCCTGCATCACCGCGTGGCGGAAGGCGTATGCGAGATCGGGGTCTGGGCGTTCGCGCTCGGTCAGCTCGAGCCGAGTCGTCGTCTCGAGGTCGGCTCGCACCGCCTCGTCGCCCAACTCCGGGTGGCTGCCCGAGATCCATCGCGCGCGGAACGACCGGCCGACCGCGCTCCCGACCTTGAGCACGCTCTTCTCCCGCTCCGCCAGTTGGTCGACGCGTGCGAGCACCAGCCCCTCGATGCTCTCGGGCAGGCCGCCGGAGCCACCGTCACCACGTTCGCGCAGGTAGCGCACGAGTTCCTCGATGTAGAACGGGTTGCCCTCCGCCCGCTCCGCGACGGCGTCGACCACCGCGTCGGGCGGGCCGTCGGGCCAAAGACGCTCGGCGTGCGCGCGGACAAGCTGCCGGGCTGCGGCGTCCGGGAGCCGCTCCAGCACCAGCGTCCGGGTCTGCGACAGCCGCTCCAGCCGGTGCGTCGGCGCATCCGGTCCCTCGACCGGACGCGACAACACGACAAGCAGGACGGCCGCGCCGGTCACTGTGCCGCCGATCTGCTCGAGCAGGCGGCGCGAGAGCGGGTCGATCCAGTGGCAGTCGTCGAGCACCACGAGGACCGGCCCGCGCGCGGCGCGGTGGCGCAGACAGGTCAGCAGCAGCGAATGCAGCGAGGCGACGCGCAGCTCCGGGTCCAGCGACGCGGTGACCTCCGTGTCGGTGAACGTGAACCCCAGCATCGGGCCGAGCAACGGCGCTCGTGGGACCAGCCCGGGGTCGACCTCCGCCAGCGCGGATTCGAGCCGCCGGCGCGCGCGCTGGGCCGTCTCGCCCGGCTGGAGCCCGAAAGCGTCGCGCCACACGCCCCGCCACACCAAGTGGGCGATGCGCGTGCCGAACGACTGCGCCGCACCCGCGAGAACGAGCGCCCCATCGGCGCGAGCGCGCTCGGCCAGCACGCGCGCGAGTCGCGACTTGCCGAGCCCCGGGTCGCCGCTGACCGCGAGCACGCGCCCGTCGCCGGCCGCCGCCTCACGCAGCGCCGTGAGCGCCACTGCGAGTTCCACGTCGCGGCCGACCAGCTGCAACACGTCGCTGCGCGTGGCGGGCGCCACGGCGATCTCGGCCACGCCGAGCACCGGGCAGAGCCCCATCGACTCCTGCTTGCCCTTGGCTGCGGCTTGCCGCACGGCGCCCCACGCGAAGCGGTCGCCGGCGCGCTCGCGCGTCGCAGCGGTGGCCAGGACCTCCCCGCGCTCGGCCGCCGCCATGACGCGCGCGGCGGTGTTCACCGTATCGCCGAAGACGGAGTACTCGCGCCGCGCGGGCGAGCCGACGTGGCCGCAGAACGCGATCCCTGTGTTGAGCCCGATGCGCGTCGCTTCAGGCGCGAGCGCCACCAGGTCGAGCGCACAGCGGAGTCCCCGCTCGGCGTCATCCTCGTGCAGCACGGGCGCACCGAGCGCCACGATGTACAGGCTGCCCTTGTCGGCCACCTCGGTCTGCACAAGCGTCGCGTCGTAGCGGGCGAGAACCGCGACGACGCGCTCGAAGTAGGCCTGCATCGCCTCCCCCGCCGGCGCGTCGGCTCGTTGCCCGAACAGCCCGTCGAGCCCGGCGAACAGCACGGTCACGATCCGGTGCTCCGCGACGAAGTCGGGCAGGCCGGCGGCGAGGCGCTCGCGGATCCGCGGGTGCAGCAAGAGGGCGAGGTCGTCTGCGTGCGGCCCGACCGCCGGCGCACGGGCCGGCCTCGGAGGCGCGTCGTCGTCGCCCGCGGCAGCCGATGCGTCGAGCGCGATGCCGCCCGGCTGCGCGCGGTCCTGGATCGCCGAGGCGGCCGCGAGCGCGCCGCCGGCGATCACGCATGCGACCTGGCTCGACGGGTCGCCGACGGTGGTCGAGACCAGCGTGCCGGCAGCGACGCCCACCTTGATCGCGAGGTCGTACCGGCCGGCCGGCGTCTCGAGCCCCTGGAAGCCGGCCATCGCGGCCTGCATGGCCTCCGCGCAGCGGCGGGCGCGGCCGGCCGCCCCCGGACCCTCGAAGATGACGGTCAGCGCGTCGCCGCCGAAGCGCGCGACGTCCCCGCCGTGGCCTGCTGCGGTGTCGGTCAGCGCCGCAAAGCATTCGTTCAGCACGTGCGAGAGGTGCTCGGTGCCGGCCCGGCCGAGGCGTCCGAGATCCTCGCTCATCCTCGTGAATCCGGACACGTCGGCGAACAGGACCGCGCCCATCGCCCGTCGCTCGCGGCCGAGGCACGCGCGCACTCCGCGATGAACGATGTCGTCCACGACGGCGCGCGGGACATAGGGGACCCAGGCGGAGGTCATCCGGCGCGCCGAGCGTACCCGCCGGCTGGACCGCGGGTCCGACGCACCTAGACGATGGTCGTGTTAGGCCCACCTGTGCTGGCTCCCAGCGGATAGGTTCGCGCGATGACGCATCCCGGGAAGGGCATGGCGCTGATCGCCGCCACCCTGGCGGCCGCACTCACCGTCGGAGTCGGCACGGCGCAGGCGGGGTGGCGGAGCATGAACGTCCAGATGGCGCAGCACATCCTCGCGTGCAAGGACGCTACGAAGGTCGAGTTCGTCGACCACCCGCTCGCCCCGGGAGAGGCGCCGCTTCCCGACGTCGTGCACTCCACGACGATCGGCGTCTACGCGAACCCCGGGAGCAGCACGCTGCCGCTAAGCAAGGTCGAGGACCCGAATGCGGAACCCGTCGTCGTGAAGACGGTCGACGTCCCGTTCGACCTGACCGTCGTCGACAACCAGCCGTTCAACAACCACGGCGTCTACACGCTCCAGTACAACGCCCCGCTGCCGGTCGGGTCGGCGCTCCGCTACGCGTTCTTCTATCCCGACCTCAACGACTTCTACATCGACATCACAGACCTCGGCGACGGTCTACAGACGCCGATCCTCGTGCAGGACTGCACGCTGCTCGCGCCGGACACGTCCCCGCCGACCTGCCAGATCGCCGCTACGGGCCGCTACGCCGACGGGCGCCAGTATCTCGTGTTCGAGGTAAGGGACACCGGCAGCGGCCTCGCGCGCACCGCGACGACATACCTCTCCAACGCGAAGGTCGAGCCGTTCAGCTTCACGCCCGGCACCACCGACCCGGTGCGGATCACCGTGTCGGCGATCCGCCCGAAGGCCTTCGGCGTGCAGATCGACCTGTTCGACACCGCGGGCAACACGTCGTTCTGCGACCCGGTCCTGACCACGGTCACGTCCGACGGCGGCCGGCCGAACGTCCAGAGCTTCACGGACCTGCCGCAGGAGGAGCACCATGTCGCGGTCACCAACGGCAGACCCGGCATCCGGCACATGACCGTCATCGTCAACGGCCGCGTGTTCGGCGTGAACGGGCTCAAGGACGGCGAGGCGCGGAAGCTCGACGTCGCCTCGGCCATGCGCCCAGGGCGCTCCAACCACATCACGCTGGCCCCGGTCGGTCCGCGCGGCGGCAGCGCGACCGTGCTGATCTCCAACTAGGGCGCCTCCGCTCAGCCCTCGCGGGCGCCGTTCTCGGCCGCAGTGGCCGGGCAGAGTCTGCACCTGATAGTCGGTGATCCCGAGGGCGGGCGACCGCAGCCGTACAGGCTTCGGCCGAGTTGCTGCGAGCCGCCGACGCCAGGCATGATGTGCGGTCATGGCAACCGTACGACAAGTCGAGACTCGGATTGAAGGGATCGAAGGCTTCCGCGTGCGGCTGTTGCATCCGGACGGCCGGGACGTTCGGAGCGACCGAGCGAGCCTGCCGCAGTATGGATACGAGCGTGCGGCGAGTGGCGGCGTGACCGTTCGGCGGTGGAAGGACGTTCGCTTCACGCCGAGTTACTCGGGCTGGGACGTCGAAGTGCTCGAGTCGAACGGCAGCCCCGCTCACGGACGGGCTCTCCTATCGACCGTCCGAGATACCTACGGAGGCAGCTGACGTTTCGTCTCCGGGCAACGACGTGCCGGTTCGCCCAGATCGGGCCATGATCACGTCCAGCCGGTCGGCCTGCGCGTCGGCCCTCGCCGCCCGTTACGAGCTTGGCGAAATCAATTGCGACCACGGCTGGGCCGGGCGCTCGCGTAGCAGACACATCTGGAGTCGACAGTGCGGCTGGCTCCGGCGGGCACGCCCTGAGACCGGAGCCACCACCGCCCGCGCCGTTGCAATGACCCGGCGTCTACGTCGCGCATCAGAGGCACTGCCCCGGTTTCTCTCGCGACCACGCGCGCATCGCCTTCTCTGCCGTGCTCCGACGCTCCGAGATCCGGCTCGAACGCCGACGTGCTCGCCCGCGAAAAGATCGCGAGCCGGCTGCTCGTCGCTCGCTCCATGTCGCCGCGGGAACCGGACGCCCCCGATCGCAGAGCCGCTCGCGCATGGTTTCGCCAGGGGCGCCCGGACACCGGGACGGTCATCGAGCGCTCGTCGCGGCGTGGCCGCAGTCAGCCGAACGGCGCCATCCGGATCGTCACGTCGGTGAGGGCGAAGCGGTGGAGGTACCACGCCCGGCCGCGAGGGACCTGCTTGGCCTCCGCGCGCCACAGCGCGGCGAATTCGCGCTTGAAGCCCAGCCGCGGGAACTGCTCGACCACGCGCCTGCGGACCGCGTCGGGGATCTCGTTGCTGCGC
>DASSUW010000407.1:0-4524 GCA_035706585.1 Solirubrobacteraceae bacterium
GCCGGCCTCCCAGACCGCGATGCCGTCGTGGCCCCACGGGAGCTCGGTGACGTGGCAGTGGCGCTCCTGGACCGGCTCCGGGAGGAGTCCGGGGACGCGCTCGGCGACGTATCCGATCGTCTCGCGCGGGTCGTCGGCGAGCCCGACGGCGAAGCGATCGTTGCCGGGCAGCGGGTCGCCGTAGGCGCCGTGCCGCCCGTCCATCAGGCATGGCAGCGGCGTCGGCGGCGTGCCCCGCACCGGAAACGTGAGGCGCACGTGGGTCGAGAACGCGACCGGCAGGCCGCCGGCGAGCGCCGCCGTGTCCCGCCCGGCGCAGACGACGACGCGGTCGTAGCGCGCCGACCCGCCGCCGGCGCGCACGGTGACGCCGGCGGCTGCGACCCGCGAGCGGCCTGACGCCGGTGGCGCGATGCCTCCGGCGGCGACCGCGACGACCTCGTCGGTCACGATCCGGCCGTCCAGCGCGGCCACGAGCGCGGCGATCGCCGCACCCGTGCGGATCACGCCGCCGTCCTCGTCGAGCACGCCCTCGCACGGTCCGAGCAGCGGGTGCGCGGAGATCGCGCGCACGCGCACGCCCGCGGCGCGCATCAGCGCTGCCCGGTGCTCCGTCGCCGGCCCGAGCAGGACCGACCCGTCGCGCGAGACGAGCTCGACCCCGAAGCGGCGCTCCCACTCGCCCCACGCCGCGCGCGCCTCGACGGCGAGCGCCACCAGCCGCGGGTCGTCGTGCGCGTGACGGAAGATCCGCGACTCGCCGCCCGACTGCGCGGCGCCGGGCGCGCCGCGCTCGTACACCGTCACGTCCGCGCCGCGCTCGAGCAGCGCGAACGCGGTCGAGAGCCCCACGATCCCGGCGCCGACGACCGCCGCGCGTATCACGACCACCCCCCGGCGCGCTCTGGCGGATCGCACGTCATCGTTCTTCTCGTCACCGCCCGGCATATTGGCGTCGCTCGCCGGTCTCGTGCCGGCCGCCTGATCGTCAGGACGATGGTTTCAAGCTGCTGATCGCCGCGGCGAATCTGAGTTATGTCGAGCCCCGCTCGGGGAACTGAGGATCGGGCGGAGGGAGGATCAGTGCGAGTCGAGGACGGCGGTCGCGGTCCCATCGCTGACCGGCGGGTAGTGGGCGGCCGCGGGAGGGTCGCCCGTCTTCGACTCGCACGTTCTCCGCGCGCCCCAGCGCCGAATCCACATCGCACCGGATACCGGTGTCCAGGGTCGGCGACAGCGTCGCGGCGCGCCAACTCGCCGGGCCGCGTTTCGTCGCTTTCGCGAGATGGGCAGCCCGCCTGAAACGTCAACCGACTGAGGGGGGAACCTCATGTCTCGGCTTCATCTGGCCGCCCTGGCGGCCACGCTCTCGTGCGCCCTGATGCTCGGCGTCACGGCCACCGCGGGCGCCCAAACGCAGGAGCTGGCGAAGCGCGTCCCGATCACCGGCAAGGCGAAGAACGGCAAGAAGTTCAAGGGCACGTTCACGATCGACCGCTTCGCTCGCCGCAACGGCGCGCTGTACGCCGTGGGCAAGCTCAAGGGCCGGCTCAAGCACCGCCACGTCACGCGCCGCGGCGTCCGTATCCCGGTCACGCTGCCGGCCGCGCAGGCGGCGCAGATCCCACCGACCCCGGGTGCCTGCCAGATCCTCAACCTCACGCTGCAGCCGCTCGACCTCAACCTGCTCGGCCTGCGAGTGCGCACGAGCCGGATCGACCTGAGGGTCGAGGGCGTCCCCGGCAGCGGCCAGTTGCTCGGCAACCTGCTGTGCGGGGTGCTCGGCCTGCTGGACCCGGACGCGCTCTCCAGCACGCCGCTCGGACAGCTCGCGCAGATCCTCAACAGCCTGCTCGCCCTCTCTCCGCGAACGGCGTGACCGGCGGCCACGGGGGGCGCCTAAACTGCGCCCCCCGTGGTCATCTTCTCCGGCATCCAGCCCACCGGGCGCAAGCATCTCGGCAACTACATCGGCGCGATCATCCAGTACGTCGCCGGCCAGGATCGCGCCGACCCGGCGATCTACTGCATCGTCGACCTGCACGCGGTCACCGTGCCGTACGAGCCGGCCGAGCTGCGCGAGCGGACCTATGACACGGCGGCGATCCTGATCGCCGCCGGGCTCGATCCCGACCGCTGCATCCTGTTCCGCCAGGGCGACGTGCAGGAGCACACCGAGCTGGCCTGGCTGCTGTCGAGCGTGACGCCGCTGGGCGAGCTCAACCGCATGCACCAGTTCCGCGACAAGTCGGCGGCGCAGCGCGAGCTCGTCTCCGCGGGGCTCCTGTACTACCCGGTGCTCCAGGCCGCCGACGTGCTCGCCTACAAGGCCCACGAGGTGCCGGTCGGCGAGGACCAGCGCGAGCACCTCGAGCTCATGCGCGACACCGCGGAGCGCTTCAACCGCCGCTTCGGCGACGTGCTCGTCGTGCCCGAGCACCGGATCCCGACGGTCGGCGCCCGCGTGCGCGACCTCCAGGAGCCCGATCGCAAGATGTCGACGACCGGCTCGACCGAGGCCGGCACCGTCTACGTGCTCGACCAGCCGGACGACATCCGCCGCAAGTTCAAGCGCGCGGTCGCCGACTCGGGCCGCGAGATCGTCCGCCGCGACGACAAGCCCGGCATCTCGAACATGATCGAGATCATGGCCGTCGCCCGCGGCGTCGGTCCCGAGCAGATCGAGCGCGAGTTCGACGGCTCCGGCTACGGCGACTTCAAGGGCGCGGTGGCGGAGTCCGTCGTCGAGTGGCTCACGCCGGTGCGCGAGCGCTACGACGAGCTGCGGGCCGACGCCGACGAGCTCGAGGGCATCCTCGAGGCCGGCGCCGACAAGGCTCGCGCGATCGCGCGCGGCACGCTGGCGGAGGTCCGCGAGGTCATGGGCGTGGGGCCGGTCAAGCGGTCCGTCGGGCCTCCCGCCTAGCGTTCCGGGTCCGCGTGGCCACGATCGCCCATCGTCTGGAGCTCGACCTCGACGTCTTCGCGGGTCCGTTCGACCTGCTGCTCTCGCTGATCCTGCGGGACGAGCTCGACCTGCTCGAGGTCGAGCTGGCGGAGATCGTGGTCGCCTACATCGACCACCTCGAGGCCGAGGGCGAGCTGGATCTCGAGGCCGCGACCGAGTTCCTCGTGCTGATCGCGGCGCTGCTGGAGCTCAAGTCGCGGCTCATGCTGCCGGGCGGCGAGGTCCTCGACGAGCTCGACGAGCTGGCGCCCGCCGAGGCCGCCGAGGAGCTGCTCGAGCGGATGCTCCAGTACGCGCGCTTTCGCGGCGCGGGCGGCTGGACCGCCCACACGCACGCGGCCGGCCAGGCCTATCTGCACCGGTCGGCGCCGTTGCCCGCGGCCCTGCGCCGCGTGTCGCTGGAGGTGGCCGAGCGCGCGTACGACCCCGCGGTCCTCGGCCAGGCGATCGGTGGGATGCTGCGCACGCCGCCGCCGCTCGACCTGCGCCACATGGCGATGCCGCGCGTGTCGGTCGCCGAGCGGCTGTCGCACCTGCGGGCGCTGCTGGGCCGCGGCCGGTTCTCGTTCGACGACGCCGTCCAGGGCGCCGACCGGGTCACGGTCGCGGTGACGCTGTTCGCGCTGCTCGAGCTCTACAAGAACGGGGAGGCCGCATGGGAGCAGGAAGTGCCGTTCGGGCCGATCACGGTGCGCGCGTCGTGAACGCGCTCGCCCGCCACGTGGAGGCGCTGCTGTTCCTCTCGCCCGACCCGGTGGCGCTCGACGAGCTGGCCGACGCCCTGCAGACCGGCGAGGACGCCGTGCGCGAGGCGCTCGGCGCGCTGGCCGAGGCGCTCGACGGCCGCGGCGTCGTCCTGCGCGAGGTCGCGGGCGGCTGGACGCTGGCGTCGCACCCCGACGCCGAGGAGGCTGCCCGCCGGCTGCTCGCCCGCCCGCGCACGCCGGCGCTGACGCCCGCTCAGGCCGAGACGCTCGCGATCGTCGGCTACCTGCAGCCGGTCTCGCGGCCCGAGGTCGCGCGCATCCGCGGCGTGGCGTCCGAGTCGGCGACCGCGGCGCTGGTCGAGCGCGGGCTGATCGAGGAGTCCGGCCGCTCGCAGTTCGGCGCCGTCCTGTACCGCACGACGCCGCTGTTCCTGAAGCTGTTCGGCCTGCGCTCGCTCGACGACCTGCCGGACATCGCGCAGTGGGATCCCAGCCCCGAGGACGAGGCGGCGCTGCGCGATCGCCTGCTGCGCGCCGGCGAGGCCCGGGCTACGCAGCCGTCTTAGCCGCGAGCTGGCCGCAGGCGGCGTCGATGTCGCGGCCGCGGGTCAGGCGCACGGTCGCGCGCACCCCGTGCTCGGAGAGCACGGCCTTGAACGCCGCGATCGCTCCCGGCGAGGAGCCGTCGTACATCCCGGTCGGGTTGTACGGGATCAGATTGACCTTGTAGATCTTCGGATCCAGGAGCTCGGCGAGCGCGACCGCCTGGCGGTAGGTGTCGTTGACGCCCGCGAGCATCACGTACTCGATGAAGACGCGTCGCTTGCGCCGCGCGTAGTAGGCGGCGCA
>DASSUW010000408.1:0-9000 GCA_035706585.1 Solirubrobacteraceae bacterium
CAGGGCGCCAGCGACCGTCGTGCTGCGGTCGTCGCTTCTCGATCCACCGTGGTCGCACCGACGTCGCCCAGGGCGGCCGAGGCAGCCGGATCGGCTCAGGAACCCAGAACCTCGCTCGCAGCCGGTTGAACCAGGACACGACCCAGAGTGTCCCACGCGCGGCGGTTCGTGCCGCTCGTCGTCAACTTCCGGCTCGCGCCGTCGCGGATCGTCGTACCTGTCGGAATCCGGCGTGTAGCGGCTCGACTGGGAGGACCGGCCTCGTCAGTCGCAGACGTCGTCGGCGTAGGCCTGGTCGAACTCGCCGCCGCCGAGGACGCCGAACTTCCAGCGGCCGCGCCGCTCGGCGACCGCGGCGCCGGTCGTCGCGTCGGCGATCGCCGCCCGCGTCCGGTCGGAGTCGTCGCAGTCCACGACGAGGTCGTAGAGGCGACCGCCGGCCAGCAGCGGGCCGAATCCCTGGGTGGGCGCCGGTGCCGGGTTCTCGGCGACGCGCCGCAGGCCGGCGTCGTACCGGGCGCGGCCGAAGCCGACGACCACACCGCCCGCGAACGGCGTCGCGGTCGCCTCGACGCCGGTGTCGACCGCCGCGCTCACGCTCAGCGCGCGGCGGTCGACGCGAGCGAGGTGGCGGCCGTCGTGGAGGAAGCGGCGGCCGACCCAGTCGTAGAAGCCGCGCGGGAGGTCGAGCCGCTTCGTCGTACCGCGGTGGACGCGGATCAGCGCCTGCCGGCGGCCCTGCGTCGCCAGCAGCAGGTTGCGGCTGAGGCGCATGCCGGCGCCGGCCGTGAAGCCGGCGGGCAACGGGACGCGCCAGCGCCGCTTGACGACGCCGGCCGCGCCGATGTCCGTGACGACGAACGGGCCCGTGCGGCAGCAGAAGTCCGGGCCGCCGACGGTCAGCACCCGCAGGAGGCGGCCGACGCGCTCGGTCTCCAGCGGCAGGCCGCACAGACGCAGCGTGCGGGACGTGCCGTGGCGCAGATCGAACGCGCGGATGACGGCCGGTCGCTCCAGCCAAGGCCGGTAGACGGCGGTCATGACGTGATCACGCGCCGGCCAGTACGCGTCGGCGCCGGTCTCGATCGGCAGCCTGGCGATCGGCCGGAACGTGCGCCGGCTGCGAACCGTCAGTCGGCGGCCGTGGAACGACCACGAGGCGAAGCGCCGCCCGTCCGGTGACAGGACCGTCGCGTCCGTCGCCTTCGGCAGCGCCGGCGTGCCGGGCACGATGTGCAGGTCGGGATCGAGCACGCGCACCCGTCCCTTGCCGTCGCTGCCGAGCAGCGGCTCCTCGGCGGACGCCGGCATCGCCATCACCATGAACGTGGCCGCACACGCGGCGAACGCCTTCGCGACTGTCATCGCTCCTGAGAACCGAACTGCCGGCACGAAGTTGCTGTGCGCGCAGCCGGTACGCTGCGGCCGATGAGCCGAGCGCCGCGCCGGATCGTCACGGGCCATGACGCCGACGGCCGGTCGGTGGTGCTCTCGGACGCGCCGACGCCGAAGACGCTGGACATCGGCAGCGCCGCCTTCCACGAGCTCTGGATCACGGACGCGGTGCCGGCGGGGATCGCCGCGAGCGAGCCGGAGCCGACGGACCGTCCCGTGCGCACCCCGGCGCCCCCCGGCGGCGTGCTCGTCCGCTTCACCGAGATGGCGCCGGGAGCCCAGGCGCCGATGCACCGCACCGAGACGGTCGACGTCGGCGTCGTGCTCGAGGGCGAGACGTGGCTGCTGCTCGACGACGGGTCCGAGACGCTCGTCGGACCCGGTGACGCGGTGGTCCAGCGCGGCACGAACCACGCGTGGGCGAACCGCTCGGACCGTCCCGTGCGCATGGTCTTCGTCATGATCGACGGGACGATCACCGACGATCTGGCCGGGTCGACCGGCCCGCTGGAGTTCTTCGACCAGGAGCTCGGATGACCGGGACGCCGTACTTCGACCAGTCGGGCGAGGTCTCCGACGCCGCGCCCCGGTTCGTGCACGTCCGGGAGCTCGACCCGCTGATCGTGATTCCGGGCCTCGAGTTCCGCCCCGTGACCACCGACTCGGTGATGACGAACCTCGTCACGTTCGAGCCCGACGCGGTCGCGCCCGACCACCACCACGACGAGCAGCAGATCGCGATCGTCCTCTCCGGCGAGCTCACGTTCACCGTCGGCGGGGAGACCCGCGTCATGCACGCCGGCGACTGCGTGGTGATCCCGCCGAACGTCGAGCATGGCGGATTCGCGGGGCCGCAGGGGTGCGAGGCGCTCGACGTCTTCACGCCGCCGCGCGCCGGCATCGTCCGCCTGATGTCCTGAAGCGGTCCAACATCCGTCTAACGGAGGGTTAGGGCCCGCGGTTTCACGGGATACGTCCGGTGCACGGAAACCTCGCAAAGGAGACTGACGATGGCTGACGCTGGACCCCCGCTCGCGCTGATGGCGCTCGGACTCATCCTCTGGCTCGCGGTCAACGCGACGCTCGCCGGCATCTCGATCCAGACGATCGGCATCATCCTGTTCGTGGTCGGCGTCGTCTGGCTGCTGATCGAGCTCGTCCAGTCGCGCACGGCTGCCCGTTCGCGCCGCGGCGTCGTGGTCCGCGACGAGCCGGTGGTACGCGAGCGCGAGCTCTACTGAGCGACGCGGCGGTCGTCTCGTACGCGCGCCCCTGAGCCGGCGCGCGCTGCCAGAATCGAGGCATCGACCTCGGGAAGATCGGCATCTGGACGAGTTACCGGCCGTTCGGCAAGGACCGCGCGGGTGAGGCGGCAAAGCTCGCCGAAGCGCTCGGGTACGGCACCTGGTGGCTGGGCGGTTCTCCTCACGTGCCCGACGTCGCCCCGATCCTGCAGGCGACGTCGACGTTGGTTGCCGCGACCGGGATTCTCAACGTCTGGAGCAACGAGCCGGGTGCCACGGCCACGGCCGATGCGGCGCTGCGATCGGAGTTTCCCGGTCGGTTCATGCTCGGCATCGGCATCGGGCACCCCGAGGCGACGAGCGACTACCGCCGGCCGGTGACGTCGATGCGCGAGTTCCTCGACGGGCTCGACGCGTCGGCGGTTCCTCCTCCGGCCGGCGGGCGCTGCCTCGCCGCGCTCGGGCCGAAGATGCTCGCGCTCGCGGGCGAGCGCACCGCCGGCACGCACACGTACTTCGTGACCGTCGATCACACGCGGTTCGCCCGCGAGCGCCTCGGCCCCGGCAGGCTCGTGGCGCCCGAGCTGGCGTGCGTGGTCGACGCCGACCCGGTGCGCGCCAAGGCGGTGGCGCGCGACTACGCCAAGCTCTACCTCGGCCTCCGCAACTACACGCGGAACCTGCGCGACTTCGGCTTCACCGAGACCGACGTGGCGGACGGCGGGTCGGACCGGCTCATCGACGCGGTCATCCCGCAGGGCAGCGCGGAGTCGATCGCCGAGGTCGTGCAGGCGCATCTGGACGCGGGCGCCGATCACGTCTGCCTGCAACCGCTGGGCGAGGAGGGCATCCCGCGGCGGTCGTGGACCGCCCTCGCCCGTGCGCTGATCGGCTGATCCGCCGCGGGCTCGGCTGACCGCTCGGAGAGACCATGGCCTCCAGGAAATCCGCTGCCCACCCGAGGACCGTGTACTGGTTGCCCCGCCGGTCAGCGGCCGCTAGTCTCGCCCGGTTCCGCGGCGGGCACCTGCCGAACCCTGGAGGGCCTGATGCACCGACGGTCGACGGTCGCAGCGTTCAGCTTCATCCTGGCACTGGGGTGCGCGGTGACGCTGCCGGCTGTCGCGTTCGCCCAACTGCCGAGCAGTTCGCTCGACGAGGCGGCGGCCAGTGTGGATTTCCCGGTGTACAAGATCACCCGCGCACGGGGGCTGCCGAACCGCACGTTCACGGTGTTCGACCACGATGGGGAGACTGGCTGCCCGAAGGGCTCGAAGTCGGTGCAGTCGGATTACCTCCCGCGGCGCCGGCCGTCGTCGCGCTGGATCCACTTGACCCAGTACGGCAAGCCATGCCGGCCGCTCGACCCGGCCGGGCGGAAGGTACGGCGGGTCAGGGTCGCCGGCCAGCGCGTGACGGTTCACCTCTACTGTGCACGTACTCCGCTCGCCTGCCCGCACAGCCCGCGCCGCAACGGGGTCTACGTGGCCGAGTTCTACCTGCGCTCCGGCGGGAAGCGGTCACAGCTCATCTTCAACGCCGCCGCGCGCGTAGGGTTGCGGCGCGCGGTGCGCGCACTGCGCAGCCTGCGGCTGGTGGACCTGTCGCGACCGGTCGTGGCGCTCGACCATTTCCGGTCCCCGGACGGCGCGATCCTGTGCACGATTCATGACGACGCCGAGCCGGGCGGCCGCTACACGTTCTGCGCGACCGGCGGCGCGAACGGTTCCGCTCCGCAGCGCTCGGCGCGGCTGAGCATCGACGGCACGGCAGATCTGTGCGACCTGGATCCGCGCGGGTGCTCCGCGTACTGGGATTCCGATGCGCCGCTGCTCGCGCCCGGGCAGACCGCCCGGTTCTGGCGGTTCAGGTGCGTCGAGCAGGCGGGCGCGATCACGTGCACGATCGCTGACGGCGAGCACGCCGGCACGGGGTTCCGGATCGACGCAACGGGCGTGGTAGCGCTCTCGCCCTGAGCAAGGGGTGCGCGGTGGCGACCGGCGCTAGGCCGCGCGCTCGAGCTCGTCGTCGAACTGCGCGATCGCGACCGGGGCGGAGGCGCCGGGGCGCAGGCCCGCTCGCAACGCCGCGCGGGCGAGGACCCGGGCGGCGCCGCGGAGCTCCGGGCGCGAATGGGAGGCCATGACGGCCAGCCGCAGGCGGGCGGCGCCGGCGGACGCCAGCGGCGGCAGCGCGGCCTCGCAGTAGACGCCTTGGTCGAGCGCGTTCTCGACGATCGCGGCGGCGGTCTCGGACCCGCCGACGAGCAGCGGGACGATGTGCGTGCAGGCGCCGGCGACCTCGAAGCCCTCGCGGGCGAGCTCGGCGCGAAGGGTCTCCGCGTTGTCGAGCAGCTTCTCGACCCGCCGGGGCTGCTCGGCCAGCAGCTCCAGCGCGGCCAGGGCGGCGGCGATCGCGACCGGCGGCGGTGCGGTGGAGTGCAGCAGCGGCCGGGCGCTGTTGACGAGGAAGCGCGCGGTGACGTGGTCGCAGCACGCGAAGCCGCCGTAGGAGCCGAACGCCTTGCCGAGCGAGCCGGTGATCACGTCGACCTCGTCCTCCAGGCCGGCCTCGGCGACGAGCCCGCGACCGCCCGGGCCGACCGCGCCGATCGACAGCGCCTCGTCGACCAGCACGCGCACGTCGTGACGCTGCGCCAGGTCGACGATCTCCTCGAGCGGCGCGACATCGCCGTCGAGGCCGAACACGCCGTCGGTGGCGATCAGCGCGCCGCGGCCGTCGGAGCCGCGCAGCCCCCACGCGAGGTGCTCGGGATCGGCGTGGCGGTAGGCGAACGCGTCGGCGCCCGCCAGCCGGCAGCCGTCGGCGATCGACGGGTGCGCCAGCTCGTCGTGGAAGACGACCTCGCCCTTGCGCGCCAGCGCCGGGATCACGCCCAGGTTGGCCAGCGAGCCCGAGCCGAACACCACGCCGGCGTCCGAGCGCAGGAACCGCGCCAGCCGCTCCTCGAGCCGCCGGTGGAGCGTCATCGTGCCCGACCCGGCGCGCGACGCGCCCGCGCCGACGCCCCAGCGCATCGCCGCGTCGGCGGCCGCCTCGCGCACGCGCGGATGATCCGCCAGGCCCAGGCTGTTGCCCGAGCACAGCACGAGCACCGGCCGCCCGTCGAGCACCACCCGCGGACCCTGCGGCCCCGACACCATGCGGGTACGGCGGTAGAGGCCGAGCTGCTTGAGCTCGTCCAGGCGGTCGTCGAGATCCAGCATCCGCGCTCCTTGGGTAAGCCGAGCCGTTTCGGGAACGGTACGGCCGCCCCCGGACGACTCAGCGCCGGCAGGCGCGGTACGTGCGCGTGCCGATGTAGAGGCGGCCGCCGCGGACCTTCGCCGCCACGGTGACCGTCGCGCGCTTGCGCAGACGCTTGAGCGTGACGGCCTTGCGGAGCTTCTTGCCCTTGCGGTGCGCCTTGATCCTGCCGTTCACGGCGACGGTCGCGGACTTGAGCTTCGTCCCCGCCGGCGCCTTGATCTTGAACCTGAGCTTCCCGCGCTTGTAGCACTTGCCGGACGCCGGCAGCCCGAGCACGGTCGCCGTGTCGACCGGCACCGGCGTAGGCGTAGGCGTCGGCGTCGGGGTGACCTTCGGCGTCGTCGGCGTGGGCTTCGGCTTGGTGGGCGTCGAGACGGTGACGGTGCTCGCCCGCCACTCGAACCCGAGGCTCAGCCCCGCGCCCTGGTAGTCGTTGTCGTTCCCGCCGCCCTCGGGAAGGATCGCCGTGAAGAGGTAGTGCCGCTGCTGGCCGGCGCCGAACGTCCCGAGCGCCACCCCGTCCAAGTCGGCCGGGTGGCCGGCGAAGACCTCCTGGGGATGGCCGGCGTTGGTGATGTCGAGCAGCCTGAGGTCCACCCGCTCGGACAGCAGGCCGCCGTTCGGCCCCGGCGTGTCGACCACGCCGGCCGCGCGAACCGTGAACGCTCCCGCGACGTCGCCGGAGTTGCCGATCGTCACGGTGCCGGACACGCCTTGGCCCGGCCGCATGGCGGTCGCGCTGAACAGCGCCTGGCCGGCACGCGAGTTGGCGATCGTCACGGCGCCCGAGACGTTCTCGAGCTCGATCATCGAGCCCGGCTCCCCGCGGCCGGGCGCCGCGAACGCCAGGCAGACGGCGCCGACGGCCATCGCCAGGGACGTGAGCAGGACGGCGCTGGAGCGCATCAGAAGTCCACGTCCGTTCCGGACTCGGTCACCGTCGCGGTGCTGCTCGCGTGGCCCGTCAGATCCCGCGCGCCCGCGGACGGCACCCACGTCATCGTCGTCGCGCCGAACACGGTGTTCACCGCGCCGGAGATCCACGACCCGAGCGTGATCGTGATCGAGCCGGCGCTCTGGGTCATGGTTGCGTTGAACTCGGTGGTGCTGGTCACGTAGTTGCCCCCGAGCTTGAGATCGGCCGCGGTGGACACCAGGTTGAGCCGCGTCGTGCCGGCGGCGTCGAGGAAGTCCATCTGGTCGTTCGTCCCGGCCTCGGTGATCCGCACCCGCACGGCCTGCGATCCGCCCGTCCAGCCGGTCAGCACCGAGGCCGGCGCGATCGGCTCGGTCCACGTCAGCCGCACCCAGTCGCCGGCCTCGAGCAGGCCCACCGTCGCACCGCCGTTGCCGGCCTGGACGTCGGTCCCCCGCGGCGGGTTGTCGATCGTGATCGTGCTCGGCGGGCTGGTGGTCTTCACGCCCGCGTTGTTCTCCACCACGATGCGGATGCTGTACGTGCCGTCCGCGACCTGCGCACTGTCGCCGGAGCACGTGTACGGCGCGCTCGTGTCGCGGCAGAACTCGTACCACGCGCCGCCGTAGAGCGCCTCGAAGGCGACGTACTTGATGCCGGAGCCGTCATCCTGGGCGTCGGCGGTCATGGTCACGTTGCCGGTGCCGGTCGGCGGGACCGTCGGCGTCGCGGTCGGCGGCGAGTTGTCGATCTTGCGCGTGATCGCGGTCGTCTGCGCCGTGTGGCCCCCGAGGTCGGTCGCGACGGCGCGCAGCTCGCGATCGCCGTCGGGCAGCGCCGTGGTGTCGAGCGTGCAGTTCTGCGGGTTGGACGTGCCCGTGCAGATCGTCGTCCAGCTCCCCGCGCCGACGGCACGCTGCTGGATCTTCACCGACTGCAGGCCGCCGCTCGCGTTCGCGGTCGTGGCGGAGAGCGGCTCGGAACCGCTCATCGCGCCCGGGTCGGCGAGCGTGACCGAGAGCGTGTAGTTGTCGACCACGCGCGCCGCCACCGTCGAGGACCGCGAGTAGCCGGCGGCGTCGGTCGCGGTCGCGCGCACGTCGTAGCTGTCGTCGGCGATCGCGGTCGTGTTCCACGCGCACGTGTAGGGGGCGGCGTTGTCGGTGCAGAGCGTGACCCAGTCGCTCGTGTTGGTGGGCGCGGCCTGGAAGACGACCGCGGCGACGCCGCGGTCCGACGACGCGCCGGCGCTGAGGGCGACCGCGCCGGCGAGCGGGCTGCTGACGCTGTCGAGGCTCACGACGACCGTGTTGAAGTCGGCGGCGGCCGCGAACGACGACGTCGTGCTCGAGGTCGCGGTGAAGTCGGCTCCCGAGGCCGTCACGCCGCCGGCGAGCGCGAGCGCGAGCAGGGCGGTCAGGACCGGACGGCTCATGCCGCCGCCTCCGCCAGCGCGCCGAGCCGGCGCCACAGGCCGGCGAGGCTGAAGCCGGCGATCAGCAGCGCCGGGAACGCGATCACGACCAGCCGCACGTCGCGCCGGCCGAGCGCCGTCAGCACATAGCCCGCGTACGGCACGCCGGCGCGCACGCGCGCCTGCGTCGGACGGTCGAGCCGGAACGTCCAGCCGTCGGCGACCGGGTTGGCGTCGCCCTTGGTGCGGAACACCCGGACGCCGGCCGCATCACGCCCGATCCAGGAGATGCGGTGCGTGATCAGGTGATCGCCGGCCGGCGGGAGGTACGTGATGACGTCACCCACGCGCAGTGCGCCCACCGGCACGACCTCGTCGAGCACCAGCGACCCCTTGTCGTAGGTGCCGGTCATCGAGCCGGAGACGATCGCGTAGCGCTGCCAGCCGAGGGCGGCCGGCACGAGCACGAGCGCGGCGGCCACGAGCGCGAGTGCGAACGCCGCGCCGGTCGCGATGCGACCGGCGCGGCGGCGCGTCCCCTTCGTTCCCGCCATGGCCGTCCCTGGCCCGATCCGCCTATGCGGCGTTGAAGTCGAAAGCGGCGGTCGCGCTGTCGCCCTGGTAGGCGTCGTCGGCGCTGGCGTCGAGCGCGACCCGGAACTCGTACCGGTGCTTGACGGCGGGGTCGTAGGTGCCGAGCGTGGTCGTCCCCATCGCCGCCAGCGTGCCCGTGTACTGCGTGACGTCGTCGCCGTCGCCGC
>DASSUW010000409.1:0-8129 GCA_035706585.1 Solirubrobacteraceae bacterium
GCTGGCGGCCGCGCGGCTCGGCGTGGCGCCGGACGCGTGCGTCGTGATCGAGGACAGCCCACCCGGCGTGCAGGCCGGCCGCGCCGCCGGTATGTTCACGCTCGCCGTCTGCCGGGTGCCGGGCACCGAGGCGTCGCTCGCCGCGGCGGACCGCGTCGTCGACACCGTGAGCGCGGACGCCATTCTCGAAGCCACATGATCGCCACCGCCGTGAGCTCGCTCGTCACCGACGGGCGCGCGGCCGGGTGCCGCGCGATCGACCTGCGGGTGGAGGGCGGGATCGAGCTGCGCCTGCTCCCGGACCGCGGGCTCGACGCGGGCGACGCCTGGTTCGCGGGCGTACCGCTCGACTGGCGCTCGCCGGTCGGTGAGACCGCGGCGGTCGACTTCGACTGGATGCAGTCGTTCGGCGGCGGGCTGATGGTCACGTGCGGGCTGCGCAACGTCGGCGTCCCGTCCGAGGGGCACGGCCAGCACGGCGACTTCACGTTCCAGAAGGCCGTCGTCGAGGCGGTCGAGCGCTCGGGCGACGCGCTGATCGTGCAGGGCCGCGTCTCGGAGGTGGCGGCGCTCGGTCACTGGCTCGAGGTCGAGCGCACGTGGCGCACATACGCCGGGCAGGGTCTCGTCCAGCTCGAGGACGTCGTCACGAACCGCGGCCGCGAGACCGAGCCGGCACTGCAGCTCTATCACGTCAACCTCGGCCCGCCGCTGTGGGCCGAGGGTGCGGAGCTGCTGCTCGACGCGCGCGCGACCCACCCGCGCGACGAGGACGCACTGCCGTATGCCGACTCCTGGAACCGCGCGCCCGGCGTGGTTCCGGGCGCGAACGAGCGCGTCTTCGAGCACGAGGTCGCCCCGGGCGCGGACGGCTGGTGCAGCGCAGCCGTGCGCAACCCGGAGCTGGGTATCGAGGTGACCGTGCGCTGGGACGCCGCCACGATGCCGCGCATGTGGCAGTGGGTCCACCCCGCGCCCGGGCTCGGCGTGCTGGGCCTGGAGCCGGCGAACTGCTCCGTGCTCGGCGTCGCCCACGACCGCGCCGAGGGCCGCCTGCCCGAGCTCGCGCCGGGCGAGGAGCGCCGCACGCGGCTCGAGATCCGCGCGCGCTCGCTCTGAGAGCGCTGCCGAACCGTCAGGCGCCGTCGGCGCCCGGCAGCTCGACGTCGAACTGCACGTCGAGGCCGTAGCGGTCGCCCGCGTAGCGGGACTCGCAGAGCTCGAGCGGGCGGCCGTCCTGGTCGTGGATCACGCGCTTCTCGACGAGCAGGGCCGAGCCCTCCGGGACGTTGAGCAGCAGCGCGTCCTCGGGCGTGGCGGATTCGGCGCCCAACCGAGCCCGCCCCTGCGTCGGGATGCGGTCGGCCTGGACGAGCGTGTCGTGCAGCGAGCGGTGCTCGAGGTCGGCGGAATCGAGCAGCGGCGCGAGGCCGGTGGTGGCCGGGAAGACCGCTTGCTCGATCGCGACCGGTTCGTCGTCGGCCAGCCGCAGCCGGCGCAGCACGATGACCGCCTCGTCGGCGGCGAGCTGCAGCCACGACGCCTCGGACGGGCCGGCGGCGCGGATCTCGCGCGTGAGCACCTTCGAGGACGGGACGCGGCCGCGGCGGCGCATCTCCTCGGTGAACGACAGCAGGTTTCCGGCCTGCCGGTGCACCGGCGGCTCGGCGACGAACGTGCCACGGCCCGGGACGCGGTACACGATCCCCTCCTGCACGAGCCGCTGGACCGCGTTGCGGGCGGTCATCCGCGAAACCCCGAACTCCTCGCACAGCATCGCGTCCGACGGGAGCGGCTCGTCGGGCTGCAGCTCGGCGATCCGCGCGCGCAGCGCCTGCTCGATCTCGTAATAGCGGGGGACGAAGCGCAGCGGTTCCTCGTCCGGCGGGCGGCCCGGGATGCGGGCGCGCCGGCCCATGCCGTGCCCGGCCGCCATCAGCCGCCCACCTCCACGCGGACCGCGTCCAGCGCCCATCGCTCCGGCCGGTGCGGCGGCGCGCCGACCAGCCCGATGTCGAGCAGCGTCAGATGCCAGCGACCGAGGTTCGCGGCGACGACGCGATCCAGCGACGGCCCGACGAAGCACACGTTGGTGGGCGCCGCCAGCAGTGTCCCCTGCGGGTCGTCGGCGACGACCTCGACGGCGCCCGACTCCGCGAGGTGGTAGATCCGGTCCGGCCGGTAGCAGGCGATCAGCAGCCCGCCGTCGGCCGTGAACGCCAGGCCGTCGAGCACCGTTCCGTCGAACCGCCGGATCTCCTCGCGCCGTCCGGTGGCCAGCTCGAACCGCGACAGCACCGGCACGTAGGACTCGACCACCCACAGCCACTCGCCGTCGGGCGAGACGGCGCAGCCGTTGGTGAAGTTCGGCACCGCGTGCGAGAACGGCTCGCACGATCCGTCGACGTCGACGCGCATGAGCCGCCCGTTGCCGCCGCCCCAGTCGCCCGAATCGCTCACGAACAGCGTCCCGTCCGGGGCGAACGCGGGGTAGTTCGGGAACTTCAATCCCGCGACGACGCGCTGGATGTGCGCGCCGTCCCATGCGCACACCGAGCCGTTCGACGACACGCACAGCACCACGCGCCCGCGGCCGTCGACCGCGACCCCGAGCACGAACCCCGGCGCGCGCGCGACCTCCTCCGCCACGCCGGTCTCCACGGGGACGCGGTAGAGCTGGCCGTCCTCGCCGCCCGCCCAGACGACGTCGGCCTCCGGATCGTAGGCGACGCCCTCGGGATGATCGAGGCCGGTGACCAGGACGCGAGCGCTCATCAGCTGCGCACGTGCCCCATCGTGCCGTTGATGGTCAGCGCGCCGTCGATCACCAGCTCGTGCCCGGTCACGTAGCGAGAGGCGTCGGACGCGAGGAACAGCGTCGCGTCGGCGACCTCCTCCGGCGTCCCGAGCCGGTGCAGCCCGATCCGCTCCTCGTAGCGGCGGCGCACCTCGGGCGTGTACGCGTCCTTGTTCAACGGCGTGTCGATCGCGCCCGGCGAGATCGCGTTCACGGTCACGCCGGCGTCCGCCAGCTCGAGCGCCAGCACCTTCGTCATCGCCACGATCGCGCCCTTGGCCGCGATGTACGCCCCGAGATCGGCCACGACCAATATGTCGGCAGCGCTGGCGACGTTGATGATCCGGCCGCCGCCGGAGGCCAGCATCGCCCGCCCCGCCGCGCGGCAGCCGTAGAAGTAGCCGTGCAGGTTCGCGGCCAGCAGCCCGTGCCACTCGTCGTCGGTCGTCTCCAGCAGCGGCTTGACGAACAGCCGGGCCGCGTTGTTGACCCAGATGTCGATCCCGCCGAACCGCTCCACTGCCAGCTCGCCCAGCCGGTTCACCTGCGCGGGATCGCCGGTGTCGCCTTCGACGAGCACGCAATCGACGCCGTGCGAGCGCACCTCGGCCTCCGTCCGCTCCGCGCCGTCCGGGTCCGTCTTGTAGATCCCGGCGACCGACGCGCCCGCGGCTCCGAGCGCGACCGCGATGGCGCTGCCGATGCCGGTCGACGCGCCCGTGACGACCGCGCGCCGACCACGGAGGTCGAACGCGGAAGAGGTGGCCGTGGCGGCGTCGGTCTGCGAGCTCATGTCCGGTTGTCTATACGGGTTGGCCCCGAAGCGACACTACCGGCCCGCGGCACCCTTCGTCAACGTGATCCGCCACTCGCCGGTAACCCGCTCCTCCAGGCAGGCGTGGCCTTCGTCGGCGGCGAACGCGGCGAGGTCGATCGGCGCCTCGGGATCGGTCGCCAGGACCACCAGCGTCTCGCCGGCCCCGAGGCCCGCGAGCTCGCGACGCGCGCGGATCAGCGGCAGCGGGCACGCGAGGCCGCGAACGTCGAGGGTGTGAGCGGGGCGCCCTACGATCAACGCATGATCGCGGCGATCCTGGAGTCTGGCGAGCTGCAGCGCCTCTACACCGGTCTGTCGCTGCTCGTGTCGGCCGCGGCGGAAGGCACCCCGGCCCGCGCGCTGATCGGCTTCGGGGCGCTCGCGCCGCTGCTCGACGAGCGGCTGCAGGCCCGCGCGCTGCGTCCCGACGGCGCGCCGGATGTGTCCGACCCCGGACGCGACGCGTTCGCCCGCACGCTCGCCGAGCTGCGCGACACCGCGCTCGAGCTGCCGGACTGCCGCCTGTGGGCGTGCGCCGCGGCGGTGGAGGCGACCGGCGTGCCGCGATCCGAGATCGAGGCCCGGCTCGACGGCGTGATGTCAACGCCGCGCTTCCTGCGCGAGGTCGCCGGAGCGGACCTGGTCGTCGTTTGAGAGCCGTCGTCGTCCTGCTGGCCCTGGCGCTGCTCGCCGGCTGCGGCGCGCGGCCACCGGACCTGTTCCTCGTCGAGCGCAGCGGCCCGGACCCCGCCGCCAACCTCGAGATGGTCGTGTCCGACGGCGGCACCGTCACGTGCAACGGGAAGGAGCACAAGCTCGACGGCGACCGGCTGCTGCGCGCCCGCGCGATCACGCGCGCGCTCGCCAAACCGGCGGAGCTCGGCCTCGAGCTGCCGCCCGGACCGGGCGCGAACCTCAGCTACAAGGTGTCGCTCGAGGCCGGCCACGTGCAGTTCAGCGACACGTCCAAGGGCAACCCGCAGGCGTTCTTCGAGCTCGCCGCGTTCACCAAGGACGTGTCCGAGCGCGTGTGTGGGATCGTTCGCGAATGACCGAGGCTCTGGTCGCCGCGATCAAACGCGGCGACGTCGAGGCCGTGCGCGAGATCGTCCGCGCGGATCCGTCGCGCGCGGCGGCGCGCGACAGCACGGGGCTGCCGGTGGTCCTGCTGGCGCTGTTCCATCGCCAGCGCGAGGTGGCGCAGGCGCTGCTGGACGCCGAGCCGGAGCTGGGCGTGCTGGAGGCGGCCGCGACCGGGCGTGCCGACCGTCTCCGCGAGTTGCTCGACACCGACGCCGGCGCGCGCCACGCGCGGACCCCGGAGGGCTTCACGCCGCTCGGGCTCGCCGCCTTCCTCGGCGGCCCGGAGGCGGTCCGTGTGCTGCTCGACCACGGCGCCGACCCCGACGACGACGCCGACAACCAGTTCGGCGTCCGGCCGGTGAACGCCGCCGCGGCCGCGCACGATCACGCGACGATGCGGCTCCTGCTCGCGGCCGGCGCCGACCCGAACGCGCGCCAGCAGGGCGGCTTCACGCCGCTGCACGAGGCCGCGCACACCGACGACGTCGAGATGGCCGAGCTCCTGCTCGCCCATGGCGCCGACCCGGCGCTCGCCGCCGACGACGGGCGCGACAGCGCCCGCATGGCCGCCGACGACGGCAGTACACGCGTCGCGGCACTGCTCGCTGGTTAGAACCAAGACGTGGCCGGCGCCGAGATCCTCGTCTTCCTGCTGGTCGTGGTGGCGCTGCTGGCCGGCGCCGGGCTGCGACTGAACATCCCGTACCCGATCGTGCTCGTGCTCGGCGGGCTCGGGCTGGGCTTCATCCCGGGTCTGCCGACGCCGGAGCTGGATCCGGATCTCGTGTTCTTCGCGTTCCTGCCGCCGCTCCTCTACGCCGCGGCGTTCCAGGCGTCGGCCTACGAGCTGCGCGCCAACATCGTCCCGATCAGCCGGCTGGCGATCGGGCTCGTGCTCGTCACGATGGTGGCGGTCGCCGCCGCGGCGCACTGGGTGGTCGGCATCCCGTGGGCCCCCGCGTTCGTGCTCGGCGCCGTATTGGGGCCGACCGATCCGGTCGCCGCGACGGCGGTCGTGCGACGGCTGGGCGCGCCGACGCGGATCGAGACGATCCTCGAAGGCGAGGCGCTCGTGAACGACGGCACGGGCCTGACCGCCTACAAGATCGCGCTCGCGGCGGTCGGCGGGTCGGCCCTGGGCGCACCGGAGACGGTCGGCAAGTTCCTGCTCATCTCAGCCGGTGGGATCGCGATCGGCGCGGCCGCCGGGTGGATCTTCGCGCACCTGCGGACGGCGGCGCGCGAGCCGTCGATCGACGTGGTGCTGTCCGTCCTGACGCCGTTCGCCGCCTACGTCCCGGCCGAGGAGATCGGCGTCTCTGGCGTGCTCGCGGTGGTCACGGCCGGCGTCTACGTCGGTACCAGGTCGCTCGACCTCTCCGAGGCCGGCGCACGCTTGCGCACCGTCGCGTTCTGGCAGGCGTCCGAGTTCCTGCTCAACTCGCTGCTGTTCCTGCTGATCGGCCTGCAGATGACGCGGATCGTCGGCGACATCGAGGGCGCGGATCTCGGGACGCTCGCCGCGCAGGTGCTGCTGCTCGCGGTCGTGGTCATCGGCGTGCGGCTGCTGTGGAACCTGCTGGTGCCCGAGATCGGTCACATCGGCTTCCTGCCGCACGAGCACACGAACTTCCGCGAGCGGCTCGTCATCGGCTGGAGCGGGATGCGCGGCGCGGTCTCGCTCGCCGCGGCGCTAGCGATCCCGCTGCAGGACTTTCCCGACCGCGACCTGGTCATCTTCCTCGCCTACGGCGTCGTCGTGATCACGCTCGTGCTCCCGGGCCTCACGCTGGCGCCGCTGATCGAGCGGCTCGGGCTGGGGCAGAGCGACTCACGGCGCCGGCAGGAGGTCGAGGCGCGGCTGCGGCTCACGCACGCGGCGCTCGAGCGGCTCGATGAGATGGCCGGCCACGGCGAGGCCGACGGCCCGGTCGAGCGCCTCCGCGACCGCTACCAGTCTCGCCTCGACCGGCTCCAGGACCGGCTCGACGCCGCGGGCGGCCATCCGGATCACGGCACCGACGCCGCGCGCGCGCAGATCGACGTGCTCGAGCACGAGCGCGACGTCCTGCGCGAGATGCGCCGCGAGCGCGCGTTCCCGGCCGAGCTGCTGCGCACCCTCGAGGCCGAGATCGACGTCGACGAGGCCCGCGTCCGCTCGCGCGGGCGCTAGGCGCGCGCGCTCCGGCCGTCGCTCACGCCTGGAAGTGCACGCGACCGTTCGACCGCGCGCGCGCCTGCGCGCGGTTGACGAAGTCGAGCCGCTTGAGCGCCGCGCGGAACAGCCGTGTGACGAGCTTGAGCCGCGCGGTCTCGGAGCGCAGGTCGAGCAGGCCCTGCTTGGCGTCGAGCCCGAACTCGACCGTGGCGGCCATCTGGTAGGCGCTCATCTCGCCGATCTCGGTCATGTCGGGCGTGCGGTCGGTGGCCTCGTTCACGAGCTCCGCGTACGCCTCGTGGGCGGCCTCGGCGGCGGACGGATCCTCGTCCTCGAAGCGGTCGTCGAGGAACTCGACGGTCCCGGCCGGATACGGGAGCTCGTCCTGGCGCTGTTCGATCCGGAACGGCCGCGTACCGCGCGCGATCAGGTTGATCCGCCCGTCGTCCATGCGCTCGATCACCTCGGCGATCTCGCACGCGCAGCCGATCGGCCGCAGTCCGTCCTCGGACATCCAGACGATGCCGAACTCGCTGCCCTCGTCCAGGCAGCGGCCGATCATCGTCTTGTAGCGCTCCTCGAAGATGTGCAGCGGCACGAGCTCGCTGGGCAGCGCGACGAGCCCGAGCGGGAACAGCGGAAAGTCGCGGACGAGCGCCACGACGAGAGTCTACGTCGGCCTACTCTGACCGCATGGACTCAGTCACGATCGACAACGCAACCGACCTGTCGTCGAAGCCGCGGATCGCGGTCGACACCGCCGGCGAGCCGCCCGCGACGCTCGTCAGCGAGGACCTCGTCGAGGGCGACGGTCCCGAGCTCGCGTCCGGCGCGACCGCGAGCGTCCAGTACGTCGGGGTCTCGTGGTCGACGGGCCGCGAGTTCGACGCCAGCTGGGACCGTGGGCAGCCGTTCGGCTTCCCCGTCGGCGGCGGCCGCGTCATCGCCGGCTGGGACCAGGGCGTGGTCGGCATGCGCGCGGGCGGCCGGCGGCTGCTCGTCATCCCGCCGGAGCTCGGCTACGGCGACCGCGGCGCCGGCGGCGTCATCGCCCCGGGCGAGACGCTCGTCTTCGTGGTGGACGCGCTCTAGTCCGGGCGGGCGATCGCCGCCGCGGCCCCGCCGAGGGCCGCCAGCAGCGCGGCGGTGGCGGGCGGATCGGGCGGGTCCCCGTAGGTTGCGGCGTAGATGTGGCGCTCCCAGCCGGGCAGCTCGGTCGCGACGACGCCCTCGATGCGGTGGGCGCGCAGGGACAGACCGGTCTGGGTCGCGAT
>DASSUW010000410.1:0-9535 GCA_035706585.1 Solirubrobacteraceae bacterium
GCTGCGGCCGGATCTCATCCACTTCGAGTTCGGCATCGCGGCCCGTGACGCGCTGTGGATGGGCGAGGTCGCCCGCTGCCCCACGGTCGTCTCGTTCCGCGGCTACGACCTCAACTACAGCGGGCTCGACCAGCCGGGCTACTTCGACGAGGTGTGGCGGCGCGCCGACGCGATCCACTGCCTCGGCGAGGACCTGTGGCGGCGCGCGCAGCGTCGCGGCTGCCCGCCCGCGAAGCGGCATGCGCTGATCCCGCCCGCCGTCGACACCGCGCGCCTGGACCCGCATCCCGGCCCCGCCGCCGGCGGCCCGCTGACCATCCTCACCGTCGCGCGGCTGCACTGGAAGAAGGGGCACGTCTACGGGCTGCAGGCCGTGCGCCGGCTCGTCGACGCCGGGATCGAGCTCGAGTACCGGATCGCCGGCACCGGCCCGCATGCCGACGCCGTCCATGCCGCCGTGCACGACCTCGGCCTCGCCGATCACGTGCGCCTGCTCGGCGGCGTGCGGCACGATGGCGTGCTGGCCGAGATGCGCGCCGCCGACGTGTTCCTGCACCCGGCGGTCTCCGAGGGCTTCGGCAACGCGGTCATGGAGGCCCAGGCGGCGGGCCTGCCGGTCGTCTGCACCGACGCCGACGGCCTGCGCGAGAACATCGCCGACGGCGAGACCGGGTTCGCCGTCGCCCGCCGCGACCCGGCCGCGCTCGCGGCGGCGATCACCCGGCTCACGGATCCCGAGCTGCGCGCGCGGATGGGCGCGGCCGGCCGCCGCCGCGTCGCCGAGCGCTTCGCGCCCGACCGCCAGATCGACGCGTTCGTGGCGCTCTACGAGGAGACGCTCGCGGCCGCGGGCAGACCCGCCGTCACGGCGCGGCGAGCACCGGCTGGGTCAGCACCTGGCGGTTGACCGCGAGCGGCTCCAGGCGCTGGCCGTCCTTCACCGCGGCGAGCGCGTCGGTGACGATCGGATCGTTGTTGTTGAGCGCCGCCGCGCGCGCGAGCTCGCGCCGCGCGGCCGCACGCCGGCCCGCCTGCGAGGCGAGCAGCCCGAGCTCGAAGTGGGCGACCCAGTCCTCGCGCACGTCGAGCGCCTCCTGGAAGCTGCGGCGTGCGAGCGCCGGGTCGCGCAGGTCGAGGCCGACGAAGCCGCGGCTGAGATGCGGCTCGACCGCCAGCGGATTCCAGCTCGCCGCGCGGTCGTAGGCGGCGAGCGCCGCCTGCGGGTCGGTCCGGCGCAGCGCGTCGCCCTGCTTGATGTTGCGGACGGCGAGGTAGGGCGGCACCATCACGACGATCGCCGCGGCCGCGACCGCCGCCGGGATCGTCCACGGCACCCGGCGCTCGCCGCGCGAGGTCGCGCGCAGCACCGCCAGCGGCAGCGCGACCGCCGGTGCCAGCAGCGCCGGCACCTCCTCCAGCCAGTCGAGGCTGCACTGCAGGAAGAACGCCACCGACAGCGTCGTGACCGCCGCGATCGCCGGGTGTGCCACGACCGCGCAGCGCACACGCGCGCGGACGAGCAGGACGAAGCCGGCGACCAGCGTCGCGAGCAGCAGCAGGGCGCCCACGACGCCCGTCTCCGACAGCGCGCGCAACCAGATGTCGTGCACGTAGCGCGAGTGCTTCGGATACAGCTTGTCGGCCGCGTAGCGGGTCTCGAAGCCGCCCGCCCCGATCCCCACGACCGGCGCCGACCGGTAGGCGGCGACCGCGACCTTCCAGTAGTCGTAGCGCTTGTCGGGCAGGATCTGGCCGATGCGCGCGCCGGTGTCGTCGTTGACGACGTCGGCGAACGAGGAGAACGTGTCCCAGCGATCCGACACGCCCGACCGGATCTGCTCCTGCCGGACGATGCCCACCGTCGCGGCGCCGACCACGAGCAGCACGGTCAGCGCCACGCCGACGCGCCGCGTCCAGCGCACGGTGCGCTCGCCCGGCCGCAGCCGCCGCTCGATCAGCACGAGCACCAGCGACGCCACGAGCGCGACCGCCACGGCGATCCCGGTGCGCGTGACCGCCGTCTCGACGACGTCGTCGATCCCGCGCTTCTCGCGCGACGCGGTGTAGACCTCGAACAGCGCCGGGACGCAGATCAGGAGCGCGCCGCCGACCACGGCCAACCGGGTGAGCACTCGCACCCGGTGCGAGGACATCGCGACGAACAGCGGGACCACCACGAGGCCGGCGAGCATCGTGCCGCGGCTCTGGGGCAGCAGCGCCCACGCCAGCACGAGGACCGCGGCCGGCAGCGCGACGACGCGCACGAACGCCGGGAAGCGCGGCCCGCCGGCGGCGACCGCCAGCAACGGCCAGAACGCCATCGCGCCCAGGGCCGCCGTGCCGTTCGAGTACCCGATCGGGCCGAGATAGCGGCTCTCGAGCAGCCGGCTGCCGGGGTCCGCCGACGCGACGAACGACACGAGGTCGACCGTCGCGATCACGACGATCGCCCCCGCCCACAGGACGAGCAGCGCCAGCAGCGACCGCATCCGCCACGGCGTGAACGCCATCACCGCGCCCATCAGCACGATCGCGACCAGCTCGTTCGTGCCCTCGAAGCCGGCGTCGGACGCGCCCGACCACGCGACCGAGATGCCGTTCCAGACCGTCCACGCCGTCAGCAGGCCGAGCGGCAGCAGCGCCGGCGACGCCACGAGCGCGCCGGGCGGCCGCGCGACCGCCAGCGTCAGCAGCAGCCCGGCGGCCAGCAGCGCGCCCGGGTAGCGGTCGATCGGGAAGTAGCCGCCGCCGTCGGGAGCCCACACGATCCAGGTGGCGGCGACGACGAACGCCGGCACGAACGGCAGCGCGGCGGCGACCTGCCGCCGGGCACGCGCGGGCGCGGCGGGCGCGACCGCCGTCACGCCCGTCCGCCAAGATCAACCGCGTGATCGACCTGCACACGCACGTGCTGGCCGGCATCGACGACGGCCCGGACGATCTCGCCGGGAGCGTCGCGGTCGCCGAGGTCGCCGCTCACGGCGGCGTCCGCACGCTCGTCGCCACGCCGCACCTGCGCGCCGACCACCCGGCCGTCAGGCCGCACGAGCTGGCCCGCCGCGCGGCCGAGCTCTCCGATCACCTGCGCGAGCGCGGGCTGCCGGTCGAGATCGTGCCCGGCGCCGAGGTCGACCTCCAGGCCGCGGGCGAGCTGACCGACGACGAGCTGCGGCTCGCGACGCTCGCCGGCAACGGCCGCGACCTGCTGCTGGAGACGCCGTACCGCCGGCTCCCGCGCTCGTTCGAGGACCAGGTGCTGGCGCTGGCCGAGCGCGGCTTCCGCATCACGCTCGCCCATCCCGAGCGCAGCGGCGAGCTCAAGCAGCATCCGGAGCGCGTCGGCGCGCTCGTCGAACGCGGCGTGCTCGTGCAGCTGACCGCGCGCAGCCTCGCTGCACGGCCGTCGAAGACCGCCGCCGTGCTGCTCGAGCGCGGCTGGGTGCACGTGCTGGCGTCCGACGCCCACGCGGTCGACATGCGGCCGCCCGATCTCGGCGCGAGCCTCCGTCACGCCGCCGAGGCCTTCCCGCACGCGCGCGCCGAGCTGGAGTGGATGGTGACCGCCGCGCCGCGGGCGATCCTCGACGGCCGCCCGCTCCCGGACCGGCCGGAGCGCGAGGCGCGGCGGCGCTGGTGGCGGCGATGAGGGTCGCGTACCTCGTGTCGCGCTTCCCGACCGTGACCGAGACGTTCGTGCTGCGCGAGTTCAGCGCGGTCGCGGCGGAGGGCGTCGCGGTCGACCTGCACTCGCTGTTCCGCACGAGCGACGCGATCGTGCAGCCGGACGCGGAGCCGTGGGTCGAGCGGCTCCAGCGGCCGGGCCCCGGAGAGGGCGCGCTCGCGCTCGGCGGCTGGATGCTGCGGCGCCCGCTGCGCACGCTCGGGACCGTCGCGACGGTCGTCGCCGGCCACGCGCGGCGTCCCGGCATCCTCGTGCGCGCGCTCGCCACCGTCCCGCTCGCGGCCGCCCACGCACGCCGCTTCCAGCGCGCGCGCGTCGACCACGTGCACGCGCACTTCGCCAACTACCCGGCGCTGGCGGCGTGGATCGCGCACCGGCTCGCGGGCGTCCCCTACAGCTTCACGCCTCATGCCCACGACCTGTTCGTGCACCAGGCAATGCTCGCACGCAAGGCCGCCGATGCTGCGTTCGTGGTCGCGATCTCCGACTACAACCGCCGGTTCCTGCTCGAGCGGGCCGGGCCGGGGATCGACGTGCCGATCGTCCGCTACGGCATCGATGCCGGGCGGTTCCCG
Organism: Solirubrobacteraceae bacterium; assembly: GCA_035706585.1. Taxonomy (GTDB): domain Bacteria; phylum Actinomycetota; class Thermoleophilia; order Solirubrobacterales; family Solirubrobacteraceae; genus DASSUW01. Next base: position 4,258 of record DASSUW010000410.1, read on the forward strand.
TTCCGCGTCCGGCCCGCCAACGGCGGCGCGCCACCGCGGATCGCCTGCGTGGCGCGGCTGCTCGAGTACAAGGGCCACGCCGTGCTCCTGCGCGCGCTCGCCGATGCTCCGCCGCCGCTGGCGGGCGCTCAGCTCGAGCTCGTCGGTGACGGGCCGCTGCGCGCGGAGCTGGAGCGCGAGGCCGGCGCGCTGGGACTGCGCGACCGCGTCCACTTCCACGGCGCGGTGCCGCAGCCGGTGGTCGCCGACGTGCTCGCGCGCGCCGACGTCTTCGCGCTCCCGAGCGTGATCTCGCCCGACGGCGACCGCGAGGGCATCCCGAACGCGCTGATCGAGGCGATGGCGGCCGGCCTGCCCGCCGTCTCGACCTACCACTCCGGCGTGCCCGAGCTGATCGAGGACGGGCGCACCGGCTACCTCGCCCGGCCCGGCGACGTGGACGACCTGCGCGCGGCGCTCGTGCGAGCCCTCACCGAGCCGGACCCGGCGTCGCGCGCCCAGGCCGCCCGTGCCGTGGTCGAGGCGGAGTTCAGCTCGCACCGCTCCGCGCGCCGGCTCGTCGAGCTGTTCGGCGCGGTCAGCGCCGGCGGAGGTTCATCCGGCCCGTCGCGCGGCTGACCGCGACCTCGCGGCGCAGGATCACCGCGACCAGCGACCAGGCGAGGATCCTGATGTCGAGCCAGACGGTGCGCCGCCGGGCGTACATGAGGTCGAGCGAGACCTTCTGCGGCAGGATCGCGCTGACGTAGTGGTGCAGCGGGTCGTGCGTGCTGAGGATCCGGCCCTCGGTCAGGAACGCGATCTGCGAGAAGCCGACGAGCCCGGGGCGGACGGAGAGGATCTCGTGGTACTCGTCGCGATGGTGGGCGACGAAGTCGACGGTCTCGGGGCGCGGGCCGACGAGGCTCATGTCGCCGCGCAGCACGTGCCAGAGCTGCGGCAGCTCGTCGAGCTTGGTGCGGGCGAGGAAGCCGCCGATGCGGGTCAGCCGGTCGTCGCCGTGGGTGGTGAGCGCGATGCCCGCGGCGTCGTCCTTCATCTTGCGGAACTTGAGCATCATCAGGTCGCGCCCGTTGCGGCCGATGCGGCGGACCTTGAAGAACGCGGGGCCGGGCGAGTCGAGCCGGACGAGCAGCGCGACGATCAGGATCAGCGGCAGCAGCGCGATGAGCATCAGCAGGCTGGCGACGATGTCCAGTGCCCGCTTGGCGGCGGCGTCGAAGCGGGCGACCGGCAGCGGCTCGGCGATCGGCGGCAGAGGCGCCTCGCCGACGGGGATGCCGCCAGGCTCGGCCAGGGCAGTGGCCATCAGCGTCGCGCGGTCTTCCGTGAAGCGGTCACTCATGTGTGGGTCCGATCCGTCGGGCCGGGAGATCCGTCTTGAGCCTTCCCTGCCCCTGCTGGACGCATTGTCTCGGTCGAGTCACCTTACCCGCCATAGGAGATGTGTTGAGTTGTCGAGCCTCAAGCGCCGCTCTCTGCGATCCGTCCCGTCCTTGACCGCGTGCGCAGCATTTCGGAAATCGACGCCGATGGCTAGTGCGGGAGTCCGTACTTCCGGCTAGAACCGCGCTATCGTCATCTGCCGGACCGTGCTAGGCGGGGAGGTAGCGGTGCCCTGCACCCGCAATCCGCTCTAGCGGGGCTGAATCCCCTCCCGAGGGGCGCGGCCCCTGGGCCAGCGCGCCGCCTGCAGGCGTCGATGGTCGGGTCCCGCGCGATGCAGGCCCGCGAACCAGGTCAGGTCCGGAAGGAAGCAGCCTTAAGCGGTCACCTGTAGGCGCAGCGGGATCGCCCGACCGGAGCCGGCAGACGGTGGTCAGCCCTCAGGGACGGCTTCGACGGAGGGTGCACGGTCCGTCTTGATCGCCCGACTTCGGCATTGACGGGCGGTGGGGTTGGAAATGCACGCTGTTCGTGCACGGACAACCCCACGCGCTCGCGCCGCGGTCGATCCCTTTCCCTAAATGCCGCGGTTGCGTGGCGGTGCCGGGAGGCCGATGTCTAGACTCGGCATCCCGTGCCTCAGGCCCCCGCTTCGCTCTACCGCCGCCACCGTCCCCGCACGTTCGACGACGTCGTCGGCCAGGACCACGTGGTGCGGACGCTGCGCAACGCGATCGAGCAGGACAAGGTCCATCACGCGTACCTGTTCGTCGGCTCGCGCGGGACCGGCAAGACGTCGATGGCCAAGATCCTCGCCGCCTCGCTGAACTGCGTGAACGGCCCGACGGTGACGCCGTGCGGCGAGTGCGAGTCGTGCCGCTCGATCGCCAACGCGACGTCGCTCGACGTGATCGAGATGGACGCCGCGTCCAACAACTCGGTCGACGACATCCGCGACCTGCGCGAGCGCGTGAACTTCGCGCCGGTGGCCGGGCGCCACAAGGTCTACATCCTCGACGAGGCGCACATGCTCTCGACGGCGGCGTGGAACGCGTTCCTCAAGACGCTCGAGGAGCCGCCGCCGCACACGATCTTCGTGCTTGCCACCACCGAGGCGGCCAAGGTGCTGCCGACCGTGGTCGACCGCTGCCACCGGTTCGACTTCGCGCGGCCCAGCGTGCCGCAGATCGCTGGTGTGCTGCGCAAGGTGGCGGCCGCCGAGCAGCTCGAGATCGGCGACGAGGCGACCGCGCTGATCGCGCGCAGCGCCACCGGCTCGTTCCGCGATGCACTGGGCACGCTCGAGCAGCTCGTCGCCTACTCGGGCCGCAGCATCACGCTCGACGACGTGCTCGCCGTGCTCGGCGCGGCCGACGCCGACCTCGTGTTCGGCGCCGTCGACGCGATCGCCGCCGGCGACGCCCGCGCGGCGCTGCTCGCCGCCGCGCGGCTGGCCGACTCCGGGCGCGACCTCGGCCGCTTCTTCGGCGACCTCGAGACGCACGCCCGGGCGCTGATGGTCGTGCAGGCGCTCGGCGAGCTGCCGCCCGAGCTGCGTATGACGCCCGAGCAGGACGAACGGCTCGTCGCCCAGGCGCGGACGGTCGCGCCGGTCGACGTCGTGCGCCTGCTCGAGCTGATCGCCGCTGCGCTGCGGGCGATGAAGGACGGGGCCGACGCCCGCACCCAGCTCGAGCTGGCGCTCGTGAAGGCGGCCGAGCCGGCGCACGACCCGTCGACCAAGGCGCTGCTCGCGCGGATCGAACGGCTCGAAGGCCGCGCCCCGGGCCCGCCCGCCGCCGCGCCGCGCGACCCCGCAGAGCCCGCCACCGAGGCCGGCCGTACCCGCGTGGCCGTCGCCGCGACCAGCGCACCGGCCCCGGCGCCGCCCGCGGAGACCTCTCCTGACGCGGAGACGCGAGATCGCGACCCGGCGCCGGCGGGCGGAGCCGAACCGGAGGCCCGGGCGGTCACGGCGGTGGCTGTCGTCGAGTCCGACGGCGCGCTCTCGCTCGAGGCCTTCACGCAGATGTGGCCGGCGGTGATCGAGTCGCTCGAGGGCGAGTCGCCGATGCTGGCCGCCGCGCTGCGCGAGGCCCGCCCCTCGGGGCTGGCCGAGCAGGACCTCACGCTCGCCTGGCCGGAGTCGGCGGCGTTCTCCAAGCGCCAGGCCGAGGACCCGGCCAAGCGGGAGCTGATCGCGCAGTCGATCCGCGCCGTCACCGGCGCCTCGCTGCGGCTGGCGTACGAGCTCGGCGCCGAGGCCGCCGAGCAGGAGACGCTCAGCGAGGACGAGCTGGTCGCGCGCTTCAAGCACGAATTCGGGGCGGTCGAGGAGCCGCCGAAGGAGGAGAAGTCCTGATGCCGCAACCGCCCAACCTCCAGCACATGCTCCGCCAGGCCCAGGAGATGATGGCCCAGCAGCAGCAGGCCCAGGAGGCGCTGAAGAAAGAGCGTGTCGAGGCCAGCGCCGGCGGCGGCATGGTCAAGGTCACGATGACCGGCGACCTGCACCTCGAGGCGATCACGATCGATCCCGACGCCGTCGATCCCGAGGACGTCGAGATGCTGCAGGACATGGTCGTCGCGGCGGTCAACGAGGCCGTGCGTTCCGCGCAGGAGCTGCAGGAGAGCAAGCTCGGCGGGCTCGGCGAGGGCTTTGACCCGATGAGCGCGCTCGACATGCTGGGCGGCCTCGGCGGCGGCGGCGGGATGCCGGGCGGGCTCCCCGGCGGCCAGCCGAATCGCGCCGCCAGGCGCAAGAAGCGGTAGTGCCCCCCCGCGACGCTGCGGGGCGGCGGAACGGCGCGCGTGGGGGAGCCGGCTAGGTGCTCGCCCCACCGCTCCAGCGTCTCGTCACCGAGCTCGCCAAGCTCCCCGGCGTCGGCCAGCGCACCGCGCAGCGGCTCGCGTTCCACATCCTGCGTGCGACGCCCGAGGACGCGGCGGCGCTCGCCGAGGCGATCCGCGACGTCAAGGAGAAGATCACGCTCTGCGAGGTCTGCTTCAACCTCGCCGAGGGCCCGCGCTGCACGGTCTGCCTCGACGAGCGGCGCGACGCGGAGCTGATCTGCGTCGTCGAGGAGCCCGGCGACGTGATCCCGATCGAGCGCACGCACGAGTACCGCGGCCGCTACCACGTGCTCGGCGGCGCGCTGTCGCCGATCGACGGCGTCGAGCCCGAGGACCTCAAGCTCGCCCAGCTCTATGAGCGGGTCGGCAACGGCGTGCGCGAGGTGATCCTCGCGACCAACCCCACGACCACCGGCGAGGCGACCGCGCTGCACGTGGCGGCCGCGCTGCACGAGCGCGCGCCGGACGTCGCGGTCACCCGGCTCGCCAGCGGGCTCCCGGTCGGCGGCGACCTCGAGTACGCCGACGAGATCACGTTGGGGCGGGCGTTTGCGGGCCGTCGGGCGGTGTAGCCAGCCGCGCCCCGAGCTCCGCGCGCGAGTGGATCCCGAGCTTCTGGTAGACCCGCGCCAGGTGCGCCTCGACGGTCTTGCGGCTGACGATCAGCGCCGCCGCGACCTCGCGGTTCGTGAGCCCTGAAGCGGCCAGCCGCGCGACCCGCTCCTCCGACGGCGTGAGCTCGTAGGGAGACCCGGGCCGCAGTCCGAGCGCCGCGCCCTCCGTCTCGGCCTGCTCGACCCAGCGGGCCGACCCGGCGGCGCGGAACAGCGTCAGCGCCTCGTCGAGTGCCGCCTTGGCCGCCAGCCGCTTGCGCTGGCGGCGCAGCACGCGGCCGAGCGCCAGCAGCGTGCGGGCGCGCTCGAGCGGCATCGGCAGGCGATCGTGCGCCGCCAGTGCGCGCACCAGTGCCGCCTCGGCGCCCTCGACGTCGCCCGCCGCGGCCAGCAGCAGGCCGCGGCCGCGCGCGCCGGCGGCGATC
>DASSUW010000411.1:0-6852 GCA_035706585.1 Solirubrobacteraceae bacterium
GCGGTGGCGGATGTTCGTCGGCGCCGAGGTCCTGTTCGCCGTCGTGTTCTTCGCGATGGCGCTGCTCGTCGCCTACTCGCCCGACGTGTGGGGGACCGAGAAGCCGATGGACATGGCGTTCATCAACGCCGCGAACGCCTCGTCCTCGTTCCCGCCGCACGACCCCTGGATGGCCGGAGAGGACCTCAACTACTACTACTTCGGCCACCTCGTCCTGGCGCTGGTGATCCGCGTCGTCGGCGTCGCGCCGGACCACGGATACAACCTGTCGATCGCGCTGATCGCCGGGCTCGCCGCCGTGTCCGTGTACACGCTCGCCGGCACGCTCTGGGCGGCGGCCCGCGAACGGCTGCCGGCCGTCCGCGGCGGCCCGGTCGCCGCCGGCGTGGCGGCGGTCGTCGTGTGCCTGATCCTCGGCAACCTCGCCGGAGTGCGCGAATGGCTCGACGCGGCCAATCCGCCGGGCGACTACGACTGGTTCGCGCCGTCGCGCGTGATCCCGGACACGATCACCGAGTTCCCGTGGTTCTCGCTGACGCTCGGCGACCTGCACGCCCACCTGCTCGCCGTGCCGTTCACGTTCCTGGCGCTCGGCTTCGCGCTCCAGGTGGCGCTGGTCGGCCCGCGCGGCGACGCGGTGTGGCGCGGCGCGGCCGAGGCGCTTGCCGCCGGCCTGGCGATCGGCGCGCTGTACGCGATCAACACGTGGTCCTATCCGGTCGTCGCCGGCCTGCTGGTGCTCGCGGTCGTCACGTGGGTGCGCGCGCCGGAGAGCCGCGGCCGCCGCCAGTACGCGATCGTCTGGTGCGCGCTCGTGCTCGTCGCCAGCGTGGTGTTCGTGCTGCCGTTCCTGCTCGAGTTCGACGCGGCGGCGCGCGGCATCGGGTGGGTCGACGAACGGCGCTCGTTCACGCACTTCATCGGCGACCAGGCGCTGCTCTACGGGCTGTTCGCCGCACCGCTGGCGGCGGCGTTCGCGGCGCGCGTGCTGGCGGCCCGGCGGCCGCTGCGGGCGCTCGTGTGGAGCGGCGTGGCGGCGATCTTCGCGCTCTCGCTGCTCGCGCCGGCGGATCTCGCCGGCGCGGCGGCCGTGGCCGTCGTGCTGGCGGTCGCGCTCGGCGCGCTCCTCTCGCCGCAGCTGGGGGCGCCGGAGCGCTTCCTGTGGCTGCTGGTCAGCGGCGGGCTGATCTGCATCCTGCTGCCCGAGCTCGTCTACGTCCGCGACGCGTTCGACGGCACCGCGCTGTTCCGCATGAACACGGTCTTCAAGCTCAGCTACCAGGCGTGGCTGCTGCTCGCGGTCGCCGCCGCCTGCGCGCTGCCGTGGGCGGGCGCCTGGCTGCCGCGGCGCGGCTGGCCGGTGTGGGCGGCGGTCACCGCGGCGGCGCTCCTGCTCGGGGCCGTGTACCCGTACGCGGGAACGTACGCGCGCAAGAACGGCTTCGCGCGCTCGCCGACGCTCGACGGTCTCGGGTGGCTGCGCCCGAGCGCTCCCGGCGACCCGGCGGCGATCGAGTGGCTGCGCGCGAACACGCCGGGGTCGGCGGTCGTGCTCGAGGCGGTGGGGGAGGACTACTCGGAGTTCGGGCACGGGCGCATCTCGACGTTCACGGGCCGCGCGACCGTGCTCGGCTGGGCCGGTCACGAGGTCCAGTGGGAGCACGAGCCGGCGGGTCGCGAGGCGGACGTGCGCACGCTCTACACGACGACCAACCTGACCGAGGCGCGCGAGCTGATCCGCCGCTACGACGTCGCCTACGTCGTCTTCGGCCCGATCGAGCGCACGACGTACGGTGACCGGGGCCTGGCGAAGTGGGACGAGCTCGGCACGCGGGTGTTCGACCGCGACGACACCGTGGTCTGGCGGCTTCAGCGCCGCTCGTAGAGGAACTCGGGCATGCCGCCGGTGGGGTTCCACGGCTCGCGCTGCGTGAGGTAGCGCCAGGCCGAGCCGGGCCGCAGATCGTCGTAGTCGCGCACCCACCAGACGCGGAACGGGAACTCGCGGCCGCTGTGGTCGCCGCGCAGGTCGCCGTCGAGGCGGTCGCGCGCACCCTGCGTGAGGATCAGCACGTCGGACTCCGGTGGCGCGTTGTCCGCGCCGCCGAGGTCGATGTAGCCGGTCTGGAGGTCGCGGAAGTACCACGCCCACGGGAACGTCGCGCCCTCCGCGGAGTCGATCGTGACCGAGAACGGCCGCCCGGCGGCCTCGGCCGCCTTCGCCTTGGCCGTCACCTGGTCGGCCACCTTGCCGACCTCCTCCGAGGACTGGGTCGAGACGAGCAGCTCGCGCGGGTCCGCGCGGTAGCGGGCGTTGACCGAGTACGAGGCGAACACGACGTAGGCCAGGCACGCCGCGGTGACCGCGAAGCCGACCTTCCCGTACCAGCGCGACCGCGCATCCCAGATCGCCTGGACGCCGACGCCGGCCAGCAGCAGCAGCGGCAGCAGCGGGTGCAGCACCAGCCAGGCGAACTTCTCGCCCGCCCACGAGTACACCGCGAGCGACAGCACGAACGCCCACACGAGGAACAGGCGCAGGAGCGACGGACGCCGGATCGCCGCGACGGTGCCGATCGCGCCGAGCAGCAGCGCGGGCCATTCGATGAACGTCAGGATCACGCCGTAGAAGATCCGCGACTCGCCGCCGCGACCGACGTCGTGCTGGCCGAGCCAGTAGTCCAGGCCCGTGTACAGCCCCTGCACGCCCTCGGGGTTGGTCAGGAACGTCGTGAACAGGACCGTGTAGACGCCGACGAACGCGGCGAGCGCCCAGCCCCAGGCGTCGAGCCCGACCGCGCGCACCGGCCCGATCACGAGATCCCGGCGCGGCGAGATGAGGACGGCGATGAAGAACGTGCCGGCGACGAACAGCGTGATGAACGTCGTCTCCTTGGTCGCGAAGCTGAGCGCCAGCAGCACCCCGATCACGGCCGGGTGGTAGCGCCGCGGCGCGCTGAGGAAGCGGAACACGACGACCAGCAACGCGAGCGTGATCGCCGCGAAGTAGATGTCCTCGCGGGCAAAGCGCGAGAAGTACAGGTAGCTGGGGCCGATCGCCAGCGCCGCCGCCGCCGCGAAGGCTCCGACGCGGCCGAGCTGGTCGCGCAGCAGGTACGGGAGCGGGACCATCAGTGTCCCCATCAGCGCCGGCGCGAGGCGGGCGGTGAAGTCCGACGCCCCGAACAGCGTGTACATCGCGGCGGTCAGGTAGAAGCGCAGCGGCCCGTGCAGGAGCGGGTCGTACTCGTAGCCGCCGTCCTTCCAGAACGTCCACGAGAAGTAGGCGTCCTGGCTCTCGTCGTGGTGGAATGGGCGGTCGCCGAGATCGAGGAACCGCAGCGCCAGCGCGACCGCCACGAGCAGGGCGTAGGCGATCAGCTCGCCGCGCGGGCGCCGGGTGCGGGCCGCCGGCTGGGCGGCGTCCGGCGTCGCGGTGACGGTCACCGGCGCGCCTCCCGCAGGCGGCCGAGCCCGCCGTAGCGGGCGGCGAGCAGCACCAGGCCGACGAGCGTGATCGGGACCACGATGATGAAGCGCAGCATCACGATGTACGCGACCGCCTGCGCGCCGGTTCCGCCGAGCGCCTTGATGCCGAGGATCGCGGCGGCGTCCTGCGTGCCGGCGTAGGCCGGGCCGGACGGGATCATCGAGAAGACGGACGCGAGCGCGACGATGTAGAGCCCCTCGATCGGGTCCATGCCGAAGCCGACACAGGCCGCGGCGGACATCCAGACGCCGGCCTCGATGCTCCAGATGACGAGCGTCAGTCCGAGCAGCAGGAGGCCGTGGTGCGCCCGTCGCAGCCCGAGCGTGGCCGACAGCATCGGGGCGATGAAGGCGACCAGGCGCTCGTTGCGGCGCACGGCGAAGTAGGCGACCGCCGCCGCGATCGCCAGCCCGGCCGCGGCGAGCAGGATGATCTCGACCTTGTCGCCGCCCACCTCGCCGAGCAGGCCGTACCCGACCACCACGAACAGGACGACGAGCACGGCGATGTCGAGCAGCCGCTCGGCCAGCAGCGTGCCGATGACCGTGCGGATCGACGTCCCGGCCCGCGGAGCCATCAACAGCGCGCGGATCGCGTCGCCGGCGCGGGCGGGCAGGATGTTGTTGCCGGCGTAGCCGACGCACGTGAGCGCGTACGTGTCGACCCGCGCGGGCGCGGCGCCCTCGTCCTCGAGCAGCCGCTGCCAGCGCTCGCTGCGGACGACCGTGGCGAGCCCGTAGAGGGCGATCGCGCCGAGCAGCGCGAGGATCTCCGAGCGGCTCGACGGCAGGTCCGGCTTGGGCTGGTGCACCGCCCACCAGACCACGCCGGCGACAGCCAGCAGCGACACGGCGAGGCCGAGCCAGGAGAGCCGCGAGCCGCCGCGCCGCGGCTCCTCGCGCGGCACGGGCTCGCCGCCGGCGGTGGGGACCCGAGCGGTGATCGAGCAAGGATGACACCGCAACGTTGCGCATCCGGCACTGTTGGGGACCGCGATGCGACTCGCGATCCTGACCGCGGCGCTGCTCGCGCTGCTCCCGGCCACGGCGCTGGCCGACGATCTCGTCATCGACGGCCGCGGCTGGGGCCACGGCGTCGGCCTGTCCCAGTACGGCGCCTACGGATACGCGCTCGAGGAGGGCCGCGACTTCCAGTTCATCGTCGGCCACTACTACACCGGCACCACGGTCGGCACGGCGCCCGGCACCAGCATGCGCGTGCGGCTCAAGCGCGCCCGGGCGCCGAAGATCAGCGGCGCGACGCGCGCGCGGGCCGCCAACGGGCGCCGCGTGCGGCTGTCGGAGCGGCGGAGCTATCGCTTCAGGGCCTACAAGTCCGACCGGATCCGGATCGTCAACACGCGCACGGGCCACACCCGGGCGCGCGTGCGCGCGCCGGTGCGCGTCACCGGCGGCGACAACACGACCCTGCGGGGGCTCGCGGAGAACGGCGTGCGCAACGGCCTGTACCGCAGCCGCCTGATCCTCTCGCGTGACCGCCGCGCGGTGCTCGTCGTCAACAGCATCGGCATCGAGCGGTACCTGTACGGCGTCGTGCCGCGCGAGATGCCGTCGGGCTGGCCGGCCGAGGCACTCAAGGCCCAGGCCGTGGTGGCGCGGTCCTACGCGCTGCGCAGCCGGCGCCCGTCCGAGCCCTACGACGTGTTCGCCGACGTCCGGTCGCAGGTCTACGGCGGCGTGCTCGCCGAGACCGACGCCACCACCGCGGCCGTGCGCGCCACGCGGCGGCGCGTCGTCATGGCGGGCGGCGAGATCGCCCAGACGTTCTTCTCCTCCACCTCGGGCGGCCGCACCGCCGGCAACGACGAGGTCTTCGGCGGCACGCCGATCTCCTACCTGCGGCCGGTCGACGACCCGCACGACGACCTGTCGCCGTACCACACGTGGACGGCGCGCTTCACCAAGCGCAAGGCCGAGCGGATGCTCGGCGATGCGGTGAGCGGCAAGCTCCGCGGCCTGCGCGTGGTGTCCCGCACGCCGTCGGACCGCGCGGCGACCGTGCTCGTCCGCGGCAGTCGCGGCAATCAGACGGTCAGCGGGGCCACGATCCGGGCCCGGCTGGGGCTCCGGAGCACGTGGATCACCGGGGTCGCCGGTCCCTGAGCCGTTCGGCGCCGGCCGGCGTCATCGGGTCACCGTGGCGGGTTTTCGACCGCGCGCGGCGTCAGCTCGGCGACGCCTCGCGAGCGCGCGCGACGAGCGTCGCGACCCCGTCGGTCCACGGATCGCCATGGCCGGGGAGGACCACGCCCGCGTCGATGCCCTCGATGCGCGCGAGCGACTCGGTGGCCTGGGCCGTCGAGGACGCGAACGCGCGTGGCATCAGCTGCGGCCCCGGGCGGCCGGTCAGCGGGTTCCACGTGCACAGCGCGTCGCCCGCCATCAGCACGCCGCGGTCGCCGAACACGAACACGACGTGGCCGTTGGAGTGGCCGGGCGTGTGGACGACCTGCGGGTGGCCCGGCACGTCGAGGACCTCGCCGTCGCCGAACTCCGTGACGGCGGCGATCTTCGGCCGCCGGATGCCGCCCGACCGCACGGCCAGCCCGAGCAGCCGCCACGCCGCCCGGTGGCGCAGGTAGCCGCCGATGTTGCCCTCGGTCTTCTGCTCGACGCCGTCGCGCGCCATCGCCGCGTCGGCGGCGTGGATCCACACCTTGGCGCCGTCCTGGCGCAGGCCCTCGGCCACGCCCACGTGGTCGATGTGCCCGTGCGTGAGGATGACCGCGTCGACGCGGCGCCCGGCGAGCACGGCGTCGAGCTGGCTGCGGAACCCCGGCACGCCGGCGTCGACCAGGGTCAGGCCGGCGTCGTCTTCGACGAGGTAGAAGTTGACGATGTCGTTGCCCAGGCGGGTGACGCCGGGCGCAACCTCGGTCGGCATGCGGCCACCTTACGGGTTCGAATCCCGTTGGACGAACCCGGCTGCATCCAGTACCGTTCGCGGACCGATGGCATCCAGCCGCCCGAACTTCCTCAAGCCCATGCCCGCAGCTGCGGGTCATTCGTGGGTGGAGGCGCGGACGATCGCCATCGCCACGACGAACGACCAGCCGCGCGGCCGCTAGCGGACGGAGCCTCACATGCACCCGTCCGCGAAGACCGCGGGCGGGCGTCGAGTGACGCGCTGGACCCGCGAACTGATCATCGAGAAGATCCTCGAGTGGGACGCCCGCTACGGCGAGCCGCCCTGCTCGGCCGACTGGAACCCGTCGCTGGCCCGCTGGCGCGCGCAGGAGTGGCGTGCCGAGCGCTACCGCGACGGGGTCTGGCCTTCGACCAACGCCGCCAAGCGCCCGTTCGGCGGCTCCTTCGACGCGGCCGTCCGGGCCGCGGGGCTGG
>DASSUW010000412.1:0-4052 GCA_035706585.1 Solirubrobacteraceae bacterium
GCGGGGCTGACCGGTGCGCCCGCCTCGAAACGCTCGCCCTCGATCGCGTAGACGGTGAGCCGCGGCGGCAGCCGGTCGAGCGTGCGCGCGAGCTCGATCGCCTCGGCGATCCCGACCAGGTGCGTCGACGTCGAGCTGCGGATCGCGGCGGGGAGCGGACCGCCCGCGGCGTCGAAGCGGCGGACCGTCCCGGGCGCGGCGCCGGACCGGACCGCGTCGACGACGACCGCCGCGTCGAGGCCGTCGAACAGGTCGATCAGCGCGCTCGGGTCGCCCTCGAGCTCGACCCCGCCGAGCGCCCGTGCGGCGAGCAGGCCCGCGGCGTCGTCGCCGCGGACGGCGTTGCCGACGCCGATCACGTCCGGTCGACGTCCAGCGTCAGGAAGTGCGTGGCGCACGAGATGCAGGGGTCGTGGTTGCGGATCGCCTGCTCGCAGCGGGCGCGCAGCGCGTCGTCGTCGAGCGCGGAGTGGCGCGCGACGACGGCCCGCAGGTCCTGCTCGATCGCCAGCTGGTTCTGGGACGTCGGCGGGACGATCCGGGCGGAGAGGATCGTGCCGTCGTCGTCGATCTCATAGCGGTGCCAGCACATCCCGCGCGGCGCCTCCGACGCGCCGCACCCCGCGCCGCGCCGCGGAACCACCTCGACGGCGGGCGGGTCCGGCGGCTCGTAGGACGCGATCAGCCGCAGTCCCTCCTCGCACGCGTAGAGCATCTCCACGGCGCGCACGACGATGCTCTGGAACGGGTTGCGGCAGACCGGCCCGACACCGGCGGCCAGCGCCTCCTCGCGCGCGGCGTCCGACAGCGTGCCGAACGCGAGGTTCAAGCGCGCGAGCGGGCCCGTGAGGTAGCTGCCGCGCTCGCGGATGCGGGCATGCAGCGCATTGGAATGCCGGACCGGCTCCTCCGCGAACACCGCGTCGAACTCGCCGACGGCGATGTCCAGGCCGGCGCTCGAGACGATCCGGCCGCGGTCGATCGGGTATTCGCCCTCGACCGCGAGCGCGACCAGCTCGTGATCGAGCTCGACGTCGGGGAACGGCAGTCCGGCCGTGAAGCGAACCGTCTCCACCGCGGCCGCGCGGGCGCGCTCGAGCAGCTCGGCCGCCGGCCGCAGCTCGGCGCGCGTCGGCGCCCGGTAGAACCCGCCGACGCGCACGTTGACCGGGTGCACGGCCCGCCCCCCGACCACCTCCATCAGCGTGTTGCCGGCCTTCTTGATCAGCAGGCCGCGCTCCACGACCTCGCGGTGCTCGGCCGCCATCGCGATCGCGCTGTCGTAGCCGAGAAAATCGGGGGCGTGGAGCATGTGCACGTGCAGGGCATGGCTCTCCAGCCACTCGCCGCAGTACTGGAGCCGGCGCAGCGCCCGGATCGGGCCGTCGTCGATCGCGATCCCGCAGGCGTCCTCCATCGCCCGGACCGAGCTCGTCTGGTACGCGACCGGGCAGATGCCGCAGATCCGCGCCGTGATGTCCGGCACCTCGGTGAACGCGCGCCCGCGCAGGAACGCCTCGAAGAACCGCGGCGGCTCGTAGATCCGCAACTGCACGTCGGCGACCTCGTCGCCGTCCAGGCGCACGTACATCGCCCCCTCGCCCTCGACCCGGGCGAGCGCGTCAACCTTCAGCGTGCGCTTCATGCGCCTCGCTCTCGAGCCGGAACGGTGCCGCGCCGGCGTTGAACGTGCGGTAGACGCGGACGAGATCGCGGTCGCCGAGGCCGAGCTCCTTCAGGCGGCCGCTGAGCGCCGCCGGGTCGGCCGACTCCATGGGGCCGAAGCAGCCGTAACAGCCGCGATCGTAGGACGGGCACAGCGCGCCGCAGCCGGTGTGCGTCACCGGACCGAGACACGGCGTGCCGTGCGCCACCATCACGCACACGGTGCCGCGGCGCTTGCAGTCGATGCAGACGCTGTGGGTCCGGACGCGCGGCGACCGCCGGGCCAGATAGGCGCTGACCACCTCCAGGAGCTGGTCCTTGTCGATCGGACACCCGCGCAGCTCGAAGTCCACCCGGACGTGCGTGCCGATCGAGGTGGAGGTCGCGAGCGTCGCGATGTAGTCCGGGCTGGCGTAGACGACCGAGGAGAATTCGCGCACGTCGGCGAAGTTGCGCAGCGCCTGGATCCCGCCGGCCGTCGCGCACGCGCCGATCGTGATCAGCGTGCGCGACGCGCGGCGCACCTCGAGGATCCGCTCGGCGTCGGACGGCGTCGTGATCGAGCCCTCGACGAGCGAGACGTCGTACGGCCCCTCGACGGTCGCGCTCGACGCCTCGAGGAAGTGCGCGATCTCGATCTCGCCGGCCAGCGCCAGCAGCTCGTCCTCGAGGTTGAGCACGGTGAGCTGGCAGCCGTCGCAGGACGCGAACTTCCAGACGGCGAGCGTCGGCTTCACAGCTCCGCCACCTCCAGCCAGCGCCCGATGTCCGCGTAGCGGTACACCGGGCCGTCGCGGCAGATGATCGTCGGCCCGAGCTGGCAGTGCCCGCAGTGCCCGATCCCGCAGCGCATGCTGCGCTCGAGCGACACGTAGGTCCGTTCGGCCGGGACGCCGCGGCGGGCGAGCGCCGGGACGGCGAAGCGCATCATCACTTCCGGTCCGCACAGCAGCGCCACGGCGCTGCCGGGGTCGAACGCCGCCCGGTCGATGAGCTTGGTGACGACCCCGATCGGGCCCTGCCAGCCAGCCCAGGCCGTATCGACGATGACCTCGGCGCCCCACTCGCGCAGCTGGTCGGGATACAGGAGCTGGTCGGGCGACCGCGAGCCGTAGAGCACCCGGATCCGCCCGTACCGCTCGCGGTGCGAGAGCATCCGCAGGATCGCCGGACGCAGCGGCGCGAGCCCGATCCCGCCGGCCACGACCACGACGTCCGCGCCCTCGGCGCCGTCCGTCGGCCACCCGTTGCCGAACGGGCCACGCACGCCGAGGAGCTGCCCCGGCTCGGCCCGGCAGATCGCCTGCGTCGCGAGGCCCGCCGCCCGGACGGTGTGGACGAGCCGCGCACCCGTGGTGTCGCCGCTCATCGAGATCGGCACCTCACCGGCGCCGCCGCGGGACAGCATCGTGAACTGACCCGGCTCGAAGGCGATCCCCGGCTCGAGCTCCAGCGTCCACGTGTCGGCGGTCTCCTGCCGGCGCTCGACGACCCGGAACGGGGCCGGGACCATGTCACCGTGCGGGAGCGGCATAGACGTCCAGGAGCTGGAGACGGGTCGCCTGCAGGCGCGTGACGGCGAGGGCGGTCATCCGGCGCATGAGCTGGTAGCCGAGCTCGTGATCGGCGTCGCACTTGCCGCGCAGGCAGACCGCGTCGAAGGCGACCACGCTCGTGTCCGCCACCGCACGGGCGTCGAACATCCACCGGTAGGGCTCGAACAGCCACGAGAAGCCCGCGATCTCGTCCTCGTGCAGCGTCTCGATCGTGAGCTGCCTCCCGCCCGCGATGAGGTCGAGCGTCACGCTGCCGCGGCGGATCAGGTAGAAGCGGTCGGCGGGATCGCCGGTCCGGCACAGGTACTCCCCGGCCGCGAAGTGCGTGTTGGCGCCGCAGCCGGCGATCAGGTCGAGGTGCCGGCGCTCGAGGCCGGCGAACGCGCGCGAGGCGGCGATCAGCTCAGCGATGGTCTGCACGGATGGCCGCCACCTCCTCGGTGATGTCGATGCCGACGGGGCACCACGTGATGCAGCGCCCGCAACCGACGCAGCCCGACGTGCCGAACTGGTCGAACCAGGTGGCGAGCTTGTGCGTCATCCACTGCCGGTACCGCGACCGTGGCGTCACCCGGACGCTGCCGCCGTGGATGTGCGAGTAGTCGATCGTGAAGCACGAGTCCCACCGCTCGTGCCGCTCGACGGTCTCCCCCGCGAGGTCGGTGACGTCCTCGACCGTCGTGCAGAAGCACGTCGGGCAGACCATCGTGCAGTTGGCGCAGGTCAGGCAGCGCTCGGCGACGTCGTCCCAGCGCGGATGCTCGAGCGTGCCGGCCAGAAGGTCACGCAGATCGCGTGCCTCGAGCTCGCGACCCATCCGCTCTGCGGCTC
>DASSUW010000413.1:0-3017 GCA_035706585.1 Solirubrobacteraceae bacterium
CGCCACGGCGCCCCGCTCGGCCCCGCGCTCACCGCCGAGGCCGCGACCGCCCGTGCCCGGCGGGCGCAGCGCGCCGCCGAGCAGGCAGCGCGCGCCGCGCCCCAGATCCAGCTCGTCGTCGCGCTGCTGCTCGTGCCGGGCGTGCTGCTGCTCGGCACCGCCGCGTTGCTGCCTGCGATCGTGCCGGCGTGACTGCTACTTGAGCCCGGCCACGAGCCGGAAACGGCCACCGTCGTCGCCGCTCTCGACGCCGTAGGCGACCACGTCGTACGCCTCGAGGTACGGGCGGGCCTGCTCGAACTCCGCGCCCGCCGATCCGCTCGCGTCGACGAGCTTCACGACCGCGGGCATCGACAGCAGCAGCGCCGGATCGACGTCCCCGAGCGCGTCCGTGGCCGCGTCGTAGACCGCGCTGTCGCCGAGCTTGGAAGCCGGCGAGAACGCGGCCTTGGCGGCATCGCCGCCATAGGCGATCACCACCCGCTCGTTGCTGCGGGCCAGGACGATCGGCTTCGGCAGGTCCGGGCTCGAGACCGCGAACGCGGTGTCGGCGCCCTCGACCTCCACCGGCCGCGCCTTGACGCCGCCGGCCGCCTGCAGCAGCCCGACGAGCTTCGTGAACCCGCGCTCCGCCTTGCCGGAGTCGGTGACCTCGATCACGGCAGCGCCCGCGAGCGACTGCAGCGTGTCGCCGCGCACGAACAGCGCGACGTCGCCGATCCAGTCGAGCACGTCGGCGTCGATGTCGATCCCGTACTGGTTGCGCAGCTGCTGCTTCATCGCGGGGCCGCCGAGCATGCCCGCGTAGGCGTTGAGCGTCTGCTTGAGCGTCTCGCCGTAGTCCGGGGTGCCGAACGCCGCCCACGCGTCACCCGGCAGCTCCTTCAGCAGGTCCGTGCTGCCGCCGCCCCAACCCGCGGCCAGCGGCCCCATCTGCTCGAGGCTGTCGCCGCGCACGGCCACGTCGAGCGCGAGGCGGTCGCCGTTGGCCTGGAAGGACCCCACGACCGGCGGCAGCTTGTCGATCGGGACGAACTGCTCGAACGTCTGCAGGTCCTGGTCGCCCGGCTGGCTCTGCACGGCGAGCCGGAACAGCGTGCGCAGGTCCATGTAGAAGTGCGCCAGCCGCTCGTCCTCGAGGGCGTCGACGCCGCTCTTGTAGCGGTCGGCCTCGGCCAGCGAGTCGCCCTTCTGCGCGTCGATCGACGCCTTGACCTCGGCCTCGGGCCCGATCAGCAGCAGGTCGTCGTCGATCACCGCCGCCGCCGTGTCGTTGGGCGCCAGCTCGTAGTCGACCCCGTTGTGCGACTTCTGCGTGAGCTTCTCGCCTGCGGCCTCCGAGCCGCGCCGGATCGAGTCCAGCGCCGCCTCGCCGTCGGTCACGTCGACGACCGCGGCGCCGCTCGGGTCACCCTCGTCGTCGAGCCGCGTGCTCAGCCACAGCGCCGCGCGCTGCCCCAGCCACGGCTTGATGTCGCGGTCGTAGTCGAGGTCGGCGTCTCCCGACTGGGCGAACGCCTTGTCGATGAACTCGCGGAGCCTGCCCTCGGGATCGTCGGTGTTGAGCACCTTGCCCGTCGCGTCGAGCGCGTCCTCGCGCAGATCGCCCTCGGGCCGGATCACCACCTCGGCGTAGAGCATCGCGTCGGCCGGGACCGCGCCGGCGGGGTCGGCGTCTCCGGACGCGGGGCCCCCTCCACAAGCGACGACGAGCGCGGCGAGCAGCGAGAGCGCGGCGAGCGAGGCGACACGAATCATGGGCGGCGGGTCCTTCCGTGGCTGTTTCGGAGAGCGAGCCGCGTGCCTCCCACGCGGCCCCACACAGGCTAGACGCGCGCCCAATACCCGGCAAGACGGCGTGCAAACGGTCTACGTGCAACCGGTCCTGCAGGTTCGGCGGCAGCGCGCAGGAAACCGCCCGGTCCCGAAACAGCCTGCAAATGCGCCGCTTCGGGGTCCGAAGGGTGACCAGATTCAAGTCAAGTGGGGTGAAAGTCGATATTTGTGTTGCAGAGTGGGACAGTGTGGGGTACGTTCCACTCGCGAAGCCGGTCCCGGGTGGCGGGGCTCCTCCCACTCCGCCACCCGGGATCGACTGAACTCCCTCTTCGCCCTCGATATGAGCCTTGGCCTTCCACGGCACCTTCGAACACACGCTCGACGCCAAGAACCGGCTGACGGTCCCGGCCAGGTTCCGGGCCGCCCTGGCGGGCAAGGTGTTTCTCGTGCGGGGCGCGGACCCCTGCATCTCGCTGTATCCGGAGGCGACCTACTCGGAGCTCACGGAGGCCGCGCTGCAGGGGATGAACCCCTTCTCCACGCAGGCACGCGAGCTCAAGCGCATGTTCTACGGGAACGCGACCGACACGGAGCTGGACTCGGCCGGCCGCGTGATGCTGACCCCGCGCCACCTCGAGCACGCCGGGATCGACCGCGAGGTCGTCATCACCGGCGCCGGCGACTGCCTCGAGCTCTGGGACCGCTCGGCCTGGGAGGCCTACGACCGCGACCTGTCGCAACGGGCGCCTGACCTCACCGCTTCTCTTGGCCATCCTGCTTGACATGCCGCGCATCCACGTCCCGGTCCTGGCGGGCGAGCTCATCGAGGCGCTCGACCCCCGCCCCGGTCAGGTCGCGATCGACTGCACGCTCGGCGCCGCCGGTCATGCGCGCCTGGTCGCCGACCGCCTGGGCGCCTCCGGGACGCTGATCGCGATCGACCGCGACCCGCTCGCCGAGAAGGCGTTCGCCGAGCTGGCGGCCGAGGTGGCGTGCGACACGCGCTTCATCCGCGCCGACTTCGAGCACGGCCTGCGCACGCTCTGCGAGGAGGGCGTGAAGGCCGACATGGCCTACCTGGACCTCGGGATGTCCTCGATGCAGGTCGACACACGCGAGCGCGGCTTCTCGTACGCGTACGACGCGCCGCTCGACATGCGGATGGACCCCGACCAGCCGCTGACCGCGCACGAGATCGTCAATACGTGGGACCGCCGCCGGCTCGCGCGGATGCTGCG
>DASSUW010000414.1:0-2260 GCA_035706585.1 Solirubrobacteraceae bacterium
ACGGCGATCTTGCCGCTCAGCTCCTTGCCGCCGCCACCGCCGGCCGCGTCGTCGTCATCGCCGCAGGCCGCGACGCCGAGCATGAGCACCGCCGCCGCGACTCCGAGCATTCTCCGCATGAGAGCTCCCCTTCCTCGGAAAATGAGTTAGGAAAGCTTACGGGAAAGCTCAGGCGTACCAGCGCATGCGCGGCTGCGGCGTCCGGCGGTCGATCAGCGGGGTGGGATGGCGACGTCCGTCGCGGCGTCGTGCGAGCAGTGAGGTGAACATGCATTGCATCCTAGTACATATCTTCCTAGGACGCAAGTTCTTGGGACGATATTGTTCCGGCCATGCCCGGAGAGCGCGACGGCGTCGACCTGATCCTCGAGCAGTGGCAGCGCGAGCGGCCCGAGCTCGATCACGCGCCGATCGCCGTCGTGGGCCGCATCTCGCGGCTCGCGCGCGAGCTGGAGGCGCGGCTGGAACCGGTCTACCGCGACCACGGGCTCGAGCCCGGCTGGCACGACATCCTCGCGACGCTGCGCCGCCACGGCGCGCCCTACCGCCTGCGCCCCACCGACCTCACGAACGCGTCGATGCTCACGTCCAGCGGCACGACCAAGCGCCTCGACAAGCTCGAACAGGCGGGCCTGATCGCGCGCAGCCCCGATCCCGGCGATCGGCGCGGCACGCTGATCTCGCTCACCGACGCCGGGCGCGAGCTGATCGACCGGCTGACGCCGGCGCACCTGGACAACGAGCGCACGATCATCGGCGCGCTCAGCGCCGCCGAGCAGCGCACGCTCGCCGGGCTGCTGCGCAAGCTTCAGCTCGGGCTGCCGGCCAACCGCGCGCCCTCGACGAGCGACTCCAGCTTGCCGTAGGCGGCGTCCCGCGCGAGGTACTTCATGCCGCAGTCGGGCGCCGCGATCAGGCGCTCCGGCCGGGCGTGCGGGAACGCGCGCCGGATCCGCTCGGCCACCAGCTCCGGCGTCTCGACCTCGTTCGTCGACAGGTCGAGCACGCCGAGGATGATCGTCTTCTCCGCCAGCGCGTCGAGCACGTCGAGCTCCAGGCCCGACTGACCGGTCTCGATGCTGATCTGGTTCGCCTCGGTGGCCGCGAGCTCGGGCAGGAACGAGTAGCCGCTGGGGCGGTCGTGGATGATCGCGGCGTAGCCGAAGCAGATGTGCACGGCGAGCGTCCCGGGCAGGCCGTCGGTCGCGTGCTTGAGCACGTCGAGCCCGTACTCGCGCGCCGCGTCCGGACGCGCCTGCATGTACGGCTCGTCGACCTGCACGACGTCGGCACCCGCCTCCAGCAGATCGAGGATCTCGCCGCGCACCGCGTCGGCGTACGCGAGGCCGAGCTCGTCGGGCGCGCCGTAGTAGTCGTCCTGCGCCTGCTGGGACATCGTGAACGGCCCGGGCACGGTGATCTTCGTCGTGCGGCTCGTATGGGCCTTCAGGAACTGCAGATCCCGGACCTGGACGGGGTGCCGGCGGGCGACCGGTCCGACCACGCGCGGCACGGGGTTGGGGTGGCCCGAGCGGTCGAGCGCCGTCCCCGGGTTGTCGATGTCGACGCCCTCGAGCGCGGTGGCGAACCGGTTCGAGTAGCTCTCCCGGCGCATCTCGCCGTCGGTGATGATGTCCAGCCCGGCGCGCTCCTGGTCGGCGATCGCGAGCCGCGTCGCGTCGTCCTGCGCCTCCTCGAGATAGGCCGGATCGACGCGCCACAGCTCGAGCGCCCGCACGCGCGGCGGGAAGCGGTCACGCAAGCGGTCGCGGTCGATCAACCAGCTCGGCTGCGCGTAGGAGCCGACCAGGCTCGTCGGGATCACGGCGCGAGTGTCCCATAGGGCGCAGCGCGACGCCGGCCGCCCGCAGCCGGTGCCGTACCGCGTTGGGATAGATGCCCTCGAGGCGGGCGATCGCGGCCAGCGACAGGCCGATGCGCTCGTACAGGAACGCCGTCCTTTCGAGCTGCCGGGGGTCGAGCCGCGGCGGCGAGCCGCCCGAGGGCCGGCGCGCGATGCCGCACGCCGCGAGCCGTCGCAGGATCACGCTCTGGGACATGTGCAGGCGGCGCCCGCACTCGCTGGCCGACAGGCCGAGATCGAGGTAGTGGAAGGCGATCCTGCGGTCGAGCGCGAGCAGCGGGCCGCGTGTGCGCTCGACGTCGGCGACGCTGAGGAACGTCCGCGAGCGTGTCACGGCGCCTTCCCGGTGAGGTAGCGCTGCAGCGTCGGCGCGATCCAGGCGACGACCTCGTCGGC
>DASSUW010000415.1:0-28979 GCA_035706585.1 Solirubrobacteraceae bacterium
GCGTCGGCTACTACGACCGCGAGCCGTGAGGCTCAGGCGAGCGAGAGCCGGCCGCACCGTCTACGACTTCTGCGGCGGCGTGATGACCTTCATCGGCAGCTTCATCAGCGCCGGCGGCGCGTTCGCGGCCACGCGCATGGCCTTGCCGGCCACGATCGAGCGCGTCTTGGTGCCGCGACCGAGCGCCCGCGACAGCGGCGGGCCCTCGGCGGGCAGCCGGTGGTGCAGCGGCGGCGCGGGATCGCCCAGCGTGCGGCCGATCACGACGCGCTGGATCTCGCTCGTGCCCTCGAAGATCGTGTACAGCTACGCGTCGCGGTACCACTTCTCCACGGGCAGGTCGCGCACGTAGCCGTAGCCCCCGCAGACCTGGATCGCGTGCTCGGCGATCCGCACCGCGGTCTCCGAGGCCTTGAGCTTGGACATCGAGCCCTCGGCGTGGTGGAACTCGTGGCCCTGCGCGGCGAGCCACGACGCGCGCCAGGTCAGCAGCCGCGCCGCGTCGAGCTCGGCGGCGAGGTCCGCGAGCGGGAACGAGATGCCCTGCTTGTCCAGGATCGGCTCGCCGAACGCGACGCGCCGGGACGCGTAGTCGCACGCGAACTCGAGCGCCGCGCGGGCGATCCCGAGCGCCTGCGCCGCCACCATCGGCCGCGTCTGCTCGAACGCGCCGAGCGTCGACGAGCGGCCACTCCCGTTGCCGCTGCGCGCCTTCTCCATCCGCCGCTCGAGCCGCGCGTCGCCGCCGAGCAGGTTCTCCGCCGGGATCCGGCAGTTCTCGAACTTCAGCTCGGCCGTGTGCGAGGCCCGGCAGCCCAGCTTCTCGAGCTTGCGCACCATCTGCAGGCCCGGCGTGCCGCCCGGGACGACGAACAGCGCCTGGCCGCGATGGCCCAGCTCCGGATCGACGGTGGCGTTGACCACATGCACGTTCGCGATGCCGCCGTTGCCGATCCAGATCTTGTGGCCGTCGATCACCCACTCGTCGCCGTCACGCCGCGCGCGCGTGCGCAGGTTGCGGACGTCGCTGCCGCCCTCGGGCTCTGACACGCACAGCGCCGCCAGCTTCAGGTCACCCGGCTCGCCGAAGCATTCCGGCGCCCACTTGAGCAGCTGGTCGGCCGTCGCCGCCTGCGCCATCGCCGACAGCGCGAGCGCGGGCATCACGACCGCGAGGCCGATGCCGGCGCAGCCCCAGAACAGCTCCTCCATGAACAGCGGGAGCGACAGGCCGGTCGGATCGCCGATCAGGTCGCGGTAGAAGAGCGGGTTGTAGAAGCCCTCCTCGGCGGCCGCCTCCAGCACGGCCCACGGGAACTGCTCCTCGCGGTCGTACTGCTCGGCGACCGGCCGGATCACCTCTTCGGCGAAGCGGTGGGTGCGCTCGACCAGGTCCTGCTGGGCCGGCGTGAGAGTCATGCTGAAGGCCATTACGAACGCTCCACGATCGCGACGACGCCCTGCCCCCCGGCGGCGCAGATGGACACGAGCGCGCGGCCGGAGCCGCGCTCTGACAGCAGCTTCGCCACGGTGGCGAGGATCCGCCCGCCGGTGGCCGCGAACGGGTGGCCGACGGCGAGCGAGCCGCCGGCGACGTTGAGCTTGGACCGGTCGATCGCACCGAGGCCGTTCTCCTCCCACGCCTTGAGCGTGCACAGCACCTGGGCGGCGAACGCCTCGTGGATCTCGTACAGGTCGAAGTCCTGCAGCGTGAGGCCGGCGCGGTCGAGCATCCGCGGGACGGCCTGGACCGGCGCCATCAGCAGCCCGTCGTCGCCGTGCACGTAGTCGATCGCCGCCGTCTCCGAGTACGTGAGATGCGCGAGCACCGGCAGGCCGCGCTGCTTCGCCCACGCGTCGGTGCTCAGCAGCGCGACCGCCGCGCCGTCCGACAGCGGGGTCGAGTTCGCGGCGGTCATCGTGTCGCCGAACACCGGCTTGAGCGTGGCCAGCTTGTCGGTGCTCGAGTCCGGGCGCAGGTTCTGGTCGCGCTCCAGGCCCAGGTACGGGGTCACGAGGTCGTCGAAGAAGCCGCGCTCGTAGGCGGCGGCGAGTGCCTGGTGCGAGGCGACCGTCAACTCGTCCTGGGCCTCGCGGGCGATGCCCATGCGCTCGGTCGTGATCGCCTGGTGCTCGCCCATCGACATGCCGGTGCGCGGCTCGGCGTTGCGCGGGATGTCGGGCACGATGTGGTGGGGGCGGAGGTGGCCGAGCAGCCGCGCGCGGCCGGCGACCGACTTGCGGCGGTTCGCCTCCAGCAGCACCTGCCGCAGGTCCTCGTTGACGCCGATCGGGGCGTCGCTGGTGGTGTCGACGCCGCCGGCGATGCCCCAGTCGATCTGGCCCATGGCGATCTTGCCGCCGACCGCGAGCGCGGCCTGCAGGCCGGTGTCGCAGGCCTGCTGGAGATCGTAGGCCGGCGAGGCGTGGTCGAGCGCCGAGCCGAGCACGCACTCGCACGTGAGGTTGAAGTCGCGCGGGTGCTTGAGCACCGCGCCGGCGACGACCTCGCCGGCGCGCTCGCCCTGCAGGCCGAAGCGGGCGACCAGCCCGTCCAGCGCGGCGGTGAGCATGTCCTGGTTGGACGCGTGCGCATAGGGCCCGTTGGAACGGGCAAAGGGGATCCGGTTGCCCCCGAGGATCGCGATCTTCTCTGCCATTTGCTATCGAACGTTCCCGTTCATCTACAATTCTAACCGGGTAGACACCGGGACATGGCCGATCGATACCAGCAGTTCGTTGATTCCCCGCCGGGCCGCTTCATGACCCGGCGCCTGGGGCTCCCGCAGCCGGCGCCGCTGCGGCGCGGGCCGGAGCTCTTCGACGGCCCCGTGCTGCTCGGCGGCGGCAGCTCGGTCCGTGACGTCCTCACACGGACCGGCGTGGACATCCGGGACCACGCGGACGCGTTCGACGCCCTGATCTTCGACGCGACACGGATCGCGAACACCCGCGACCTGCGCGACGTGTTCAACTTCTTCCAGCCGGTGATCCGCGACCTCGCGCCGAGCGGCCGCGCGATCGTCGTCGGCACCGGCGAGGGCGTCGCCCAGCGCGCGCTCGAAGGCTTCGTCCGCTCGCTCGGCAAGGAGCTCCGCGCCGGCGCCACCGCGCAGCTCGTGTACGCGGAGCCGGACGCCGACCTCGAGTCGACGCTGCGGTTCCTGCTGTCGGGCCGCTCGGCCTACGTATCCGGCCAGGTGATCCGCGTGCGCGCGGCGGTCAGGAACGCGCCGGAGGACTGGAGCCGGCCGCTCGCCGGGCTGACCGCGGCGGTGACCGGTGCCTCGCGCGGCATCGGCGCCGCGATCGCCGAGGTGCTCGCGCGTGACGGCGCCCAGGTGATCTGCGTCGACGTCCCCGCCCAGGGCGAGGACCTCACGCAGGTGGCCAACCGGGTCGGCGGGTCGGCGCTCCAGCTCGACATCACGTCCGACCGCGCTCCGGGGGTGCTCGCCGAGCGCGGCGCGGGCATCGTCGTCCACAACGCCGGCATCACGCGCGACAAGACGCTCGCGCGCATGAGCGAGGACCAGTGGGACTCGGTGCTGGCCGTCAACCTCGAGAGCATCGAGCGCATCAACGCCGCGCTGCTCGCCGCCGGCGACGTCAAGCGCATCGTCTGCGTCTCCTCGGTCAGCGGGATCGCCGGCAACCGCGGCCAGACCAACTACGGCACGAGCAAGGCGGGCGTGATCGGCGTCGTCGACGCGCTCGCGGACGACCTCGCCAAGCGCCAGGGCACGATCAACGCGGTCGCGCCCGGGTTCATCGAGACCCGGATGACCGCCGCGATGCCGCTCGCCACGCGCGAGGCCGGCCGGCGGATGAACTCGCTCGCCCAGGGCGGCCTGCCGATCGACGTCGCCGAGACCGTCGCGTGGTTCGCGTCGCCCGGCTCGGCGGGCGTGAACGGCAACGTCGTCCGCGTCTGCGGCCAGAGCCTGATCGGCGCATGAAGCGGATCTACGCCCGCGTCGTGCTCGGCGCGCTCCGCCCCGGCCGGCCCGCGGCGCTGCCCGACCGCGAGCTCACGCGCCGGGTCGAGGTCGACCGCGACCACCTGGTCGAGTACGACGGCGTGTGCGGCTTCCGCCTGCGCGACGAGCTGCCGCCCACCTACCCGCACGTGCTCGCGTTCCCGCTGGCGATGGAGCTGATGGCGGCGGCGGACTTCCCGTTCTCGCCGCTCGGGCTCGTGCACATCGGCAACCGGATCGAGCAGCGGCGACCGCTGCGGGCCGACGAGCGGCTCGACCTGCGGGTCTGGGCCGCCGACCTCGGGCCGCACGACCGCGGCACGCAGTTCGTGCTGCACGGGGAGGCGGCGGTCGCCGGCGAGGTCGTGTGGCGCGACGCGAGCACCTACCTGCACAAGGAGCGCAAGAGCGGATCGCCGCCGCGCGACGGCGACGAACCGCCGGCGGCGAGCGCAATCTGGACCGTCGCGGGCGACACCGGCCGGCGCTACGCACGTGTCTCGGGCGATGCGAACCCGATCCACGTGCATCCGCTCGCCGCCAAGGCGTTCGGCCAGCCGACGACGATCGCGCACGGCATGTGGACGAAGGCCCGGTGCCTGGCCGCGCTCGAAGGCGAGCTGCCCGCCGCATACACTGCCGACGTGCGCTTCAAGCTGCCCCTGCGAATCCCCGGCCGCGCGGCGTTCTCGTACCGCGACGGCGAGTTCACCGTCCACGACGCCCGCTCGGGCAAGCCGCACCTCAGCGGCCGCGTGTCATGACCGACGACGGGCTCGATCAGCTCTCCTCCCAGGAGCTCCACGACCGCGCCGTCAAGCGCGCCAAGCACCACGTCGACGTCAAGTTCTTCTGGGAGCTGATGAAGCTCGTACCGGCGGCCGAGGCGGCGGCCGGCAGGGTCGACGAAGCCGAGAACGACGTGTTCCACCTCAGCGCGCATGTCGACGACCTCGTCGACGCGGGCGAGGGCGAGACCGCCGACATGCTCCGGCCGTTCTACCTGGAGTACCTACGCAAGCACGGCGTCAGCGCTTGATCGTCAGGCGGTACGGCGCGTCGTAGCGGGCGTCCTTCCTGGTCGGCGAGTAGACGACGGCGTAGACGACCTTCGTGCGGCGCGCGCCGTTGCGCACGGTGATCCGCTCGGTCCTGCCGGCCTTGTTGTAGGACCAGCCGAGCATCCCGCGCTTCTTGTAGATCGTCTTCGCGCGCTTGCTGAACACGGCCAGGTCCGGGTTCGTGCCGCGCGGCATCGTCAGCCGCAGCTTGAGCCTGCGGCGTGGCCCGAGCTGGACGCGGTAGACGTCGGCGTAGTCCTTCCAGTAGTCGACCGTCGCGTCCAGCGCCCGCTTGCGATCCCGCGCCCGGAAGAAGAACGGGTCGGGCTTGCTGAAGCGGCGCCCGTCGACCCAGTCGATGTTGTCGTTGACCTCGAGCGCGTCCGGGGCCGGGGCGGCGGCCGTGAGCGCCTCCCGCAGGTTGACGACCCCGTAGCCGCTGTCCTCGTCCCAGCCCCGAGCACCGATGTCGGCGGCGGTGAAGCGCATCAGGTCGGCGATCTGGCCGTTGCTCAGGTCCGGCCGCGCGGCGGTGAGCCAGGCGGCGACGCCGGCGACGATCGGCGACGCGAAGCTCGTGCCGTCGAGCCGCTCGTAGCCGTCCTTGACCCCGTCGTCGTCGAACGCGGGCGGCACGGCGGTCAGCACCGACTCGCCGGGAGCGGCCAGATCGACGGCGCCGTTGGAGGTCGAGAACGAGCTGGTCGCGCCCGACGGGCCCATCGCGGCGACCGACACGACGTGCGGCAGGGCGGCCGGGTACATCACCGGGTTCGTCGTGCCGTCCGGGAGTTGGGTGTCGCGGTCGTTGCCGGCGGCGGCGACCGGCACGATGCCCTGCGTGTACGCGTAGGCCAGCTCGACGTCCTCGGCGTAGCTGTACTGCGGCGCCCCGTAGCTCATGTTGAGCACGCGCGCGTGGGCGGCCTCGGCGGCGGCGAGGCACTTGATCACGTCCGCGGTCGTGAGGTCGGTCCCGATCGAGAGGATCGGCGCGCCGGGATAGACGCCGACCATGCCGACGCCGTTGGCGCGGCCGCCGATCACGGACGCGACGGCGCTGCCGTGCAGGTCGGTCACGGCCGTGTTGCGGATCACCTGGACACCGGCGAGGTCGGGGATCGCCGGGTCGGCGGCGCCGTCGATGACCGCGGTGAGCGGCGCCTGGGCGAGCGGCGGCGGGGTGAGCCCCGCCGGCACCAGGAACGTGCGCCACTCGGTCGCGGCGAACTCGTCGCCGCCGGCCGGCGCCTGGGCCGGCTGCAGCTCGCGGTTGGGCTCGGCGAACCGATAGCGGCCGCCCGCGCGCAGTGCCGCGGCGAACGCGCGGGCGCGGCCTCGGGTGACGCGGTAGATCCCGCGCGGGCTCAGCCGCTCGGCGCCGAAGCGCGCCGCGATCGCGTCGGTGCGGGCGCCGGGCCGCGCGCCGACCAGCCACGTCGAAGGCTGCAGGCGGGCCGCCGTGGCGCCGGTCGCGGGCAGCACGTTCGGCGCCGTCGAGCCCGCCGGCTCGCGGTACGGGAGACCGGACGCCAGCGCCGGGGACGGGAGCGCGACGAGCACGACAAGGGGGAGGACGAGCCTGAGCGAGCGCATCGATGCCGACCCTATTCATCGGCTGTTCGCAGCGGCAACCCGAGGGGTAGGCGAGTCCGCGCGCCCGGCCAGGCATCCTGTGCGGACGTGTCGCGCTTTTCCGTGCGCAGCCTCGAGCACCCGATCGTCCAGGCGCCGATGGGCGGTGGGCCGTCGACGCCGGCGCTCGCCGCCGCGGTGGCGCAGGCGGGCGCCCTCGGCTTCCTCGCCGCCGGCTACAAGACCGCCGACGCCGTGCGCGAGGACATCGAGGCGGTTCGCGCGCTGACCCGGCGGCCGTTCGGCGTGAACCTGTTCGCCCCGCCGCGGCCGGTCGCCGATCCCGGCGCGGTGGAGCGGTTCGCGCGCGCGCTGGCGGCCGAGGCCGACCGCTACGGCGCGCCGCTCGGCGAGCCGCGCCATGACGACGACGAGTGGGCCGCCAAGCTCGCGCTCGTCGCGGACCTGGGCGTGCCGGTGGTCTCGTTCACGTTCGGCTGCCCGCCGCGCGGGGACGTGCGCGCCCTGCAGCATGCGGGCGGGGCCGTCTGGGTCACGGTCACGCGCCCGGAGGAGGCGGTGCAGGCGGCTGAGGCGGGGGCCGACGCGCTGGTGGTCCAGGGCACCGAGGCCGGCGGCCATCGCGCCACGTTCGACGACGCGGCGCCCGGCGACATCGGCCTGCTCGCGCTGCTGCAGCTCGTCGGCGATGCCGTCGACCTGCCGCTGATCGCCACCGGCGGGATCGCCACCGGCCGCGGCGTTGCCGCCGTGCTGGCGGCAGGCGCGGACGCCGCCGCCCTCGGGACCGCGTTCATGCTCTGCCCCGAGGCGGCGACCGCACCGGCGCACCGCGCCGCGATCACGGCTCCCGGCGACACCGCTCTGACGCGCGCGTTCACCGGCCGCACCGCCCGCGGCATCGTCAACCGCTGGCTGCGTGAGCACGACGGCGACGCGCCGAGCGCCTACCCGGACATCCACCACGTGACCGCGAAGGTCCGCGCCGCCGCCCGCGCGGCCGGCGATCCCGACGGGTTCCATCTGTGGGCGGGGCAGGCGCACGCGCTGGCCGAGCCGGTGCCCGCCGGCGAGCTCGTCGCCCGGCTGGCCGCCGACGCGCGCGACGCGCTGCGCGCCGCCGCGCACCGCCCGGCTTAGCGCTCAGTACTTGGCGTGCTGCTCGCCGCCGACGAGCGGGCCGAGCAGCTCGGTGGCGGCGGTGTCGATGGCGGCGAGGTGCTCGCGGTAGACATCCACGCTGCCCTCGAAGCGGCGCAGCTGGCGCAGCGCGTCGCCCAGCGCGGGCGACTCCTGCCGGTAGTGGCTGGACCAGCCGTTGACGTCCCAGAGCTTGTCGAACTCGACCTTGAGCTTGGCCGATGCGCGACCCTGCTCGTCGCTGCCCAGCCCTTCCTCGGCACCGTCGACCATCACGAGCACCTCGCGCGCGAGCGCGGTCAGCGCCAGCACGGTCGTGAAGCGCTCGTCGCCGCGGCCTGGCGCTTCGGCGCGCGCGGCGCGGTCATGTGACTTGGCCGCCGTCTCGTCGAGCTGCTGGCCGAACGTCAGGTAGGCGCGCCGGCGCGCGGCCAGCGTGTCCTGCAGCGCGGTCTGCGCGCGCTCGAAGTCCTTGAGCGCCTTGTCGAACTCGCGCAGCTTCTGGAGGATCCCGAGCTTGGCGGCGACCTCCCGGTGCGCGGCCGCCTCCTTCTCCAGGACGCCGAGATGGAAGTGGATCCGCTCGAGCTCGCCGAAGTAGTAGAGCTTGGCCGCGGTCTCCAGGACGCCGCCGGCGCTTGTCGGGATCTCCAGCCCGACCCCGGATGCGACCGCCGAGCCGGCGGCCTTGAGGCCGCCCGGGACGCCGCCGCCGGACCACTCGCCCTTGTCGTCGACCGTCTTGCCGCCGCCTGCCAGCGCGCCGCGCAGTCCGCCGGACTCGGTCTTGCCAGTGATGCCGATGCCCATCACCGCCATCGAGACGTCGATCGCCTTGCCGACGTTGCGCAGCTGCGCGAGGTCCTTCTCGATCTCGAGCTTGCGCTTGGCGTCCGCCTCGCCCTCTTTGAGCACCGCGTCCGCGCGGTCGGCCTCGAGCGTCTGCTGCACGCCGATCCAGGCGTTGCCCATCGCCTCCTGGGCGCTGGTGAGCTCCGTCGCCGCCTTCGCGGCCGACTCGTCGGCGGCGGGGACGGTCATCTTCTCCGCCGCCGCCCCCGAGCGCTTGAGCGCATCCCTCACCGGGCCAGCCTCGCGCAGGCTGCTGACGACCGCGGCGACCATCGCCTTCGGGTCGCGGATGCCCATGATCGCCAGCATCCCGTCGAGCTTGGCCAGCGACACGAACACGCGGTTGGCGCGCGGGATGCCGGCGTTGAACTCCTTGCACAGGCGCTCCTCGGTTGCGGCGGCGTCCGTGAGGCGCACGCCCGCCGCGAGCCAGCGCTGCTGGTCGGCCTTGGCGCGGTCGGCGATGCCGCCGAAGCTGGTGTCGGAGTTCTTCTCCGCGCGCTGGGCCTGGACCTCCATCCAGCGCAGCGTCCGGTTGAGCTCGCCGAAGCGCGGCGTGACAGCGGTCAGCAGCTGCTTCTGGGTCATGTCGGACGCGTACAGCTCGCCGGCGACCGCGGGCAGGATGTCCAGCGCCCGGTCGGTGTAGCCCTTGTCCCCGATCTCGAGCTTGCGACCCCGGGCGCCGGGCAGATCGACCGCCGTGCTCTCGTCCGCCGCGACGCTTTCGGCGGCGGTGTCGGGCCGCCGGTACCTGGCGACGTGCGCGCCGACTCCCGGCATCCGGCTGACGTAGGCGTTGCCGGCACTGCGCTGGAGCTCGAGCACCATCTCCGGGCCGATCGCCGGGTGGAGCGCGGCAACCGCCGCCGACGACGCGGCGACCGCGGCGGGCGGCGCGGAGGCGGAACGCTCGGCGGGCGCGGTGGGCTCGTCCTGGTCGGGGCGGCGGCGGTGTCGGGGCATGACGTCCGCCGGGTCGCGCCCGTGGCGCGCGAGCCGGCGAGAGCGGTTGCGTTCGATTAGACCGGATCGGCGCGGCGGTTCGCGCGGTTTCGTCTGTGCACTGACGACGACCCGGTCGCCGCTTCCCGCCGGCCCTCCAGGAACGCTCGCTCCGCCGCGTTCTCGGTCAGCGCGAGCGCGGCGGCGTAGGCCCGCGCCGCCGCCTCGGAGCGCCCGAGGCGGTGGAGCAGCTCCGCCCGGACGGCGTGGTACAGGCGATAGCCGCCCACGTCGAGTGCGTCGACGAGCGCCAGCGCCGCTTCCGGACCGTCGACCTCGGCCACGGCGACCGCGCGGTTGAGCGCGACGACCGGCGTCGGCTCGAGGGCGAGCAGCTGGTCGTACAGCGCGACGACCTGCCGCCAGTCGGTCGGCGGCGGGTCGCTGTGCACGGCGTTGATCGCCGCCTGGATCTGGTACGGGCCCGGCTGGTTGCGCGCCAGGCAGCGCCGCACGATCGCCTGCCCCTCGGCGATCAGGTCGCCGTTCCACAGCGAGCGGTCCTGGTCGGCGAGCCGCACCAGCTCGCCGTCCGGCGTCACGCGCGCGGGGCGCCGGGCCTCCTGCAGCAGCATCAGCGCCAGCAATCCCGCGACCTCGGGCTCGTCGGGCATCAGCTGCGCGAGCACGCGGCCGAGCCGGAGCGCCTCCGTGCACAGGTCCTCGCGGACGAGCCGCTCGCCGGAGCTCGCGGCGTAGCCCTCGCTGAAGATCAGGTACACCACGGCCAGCACCGCGCGCAACCGCTCGGGCAGGTCGGACTCGCGCGGGATCCGGTACGGGATGCCGGCGTCGCGGATCTTGCCCTTGGCGCGCACCAGCCGCTGCGCCATCGCCGGCTCGGCGACGAAGAACGCGCGCGCGATCTCGGCCGTGGTCAGGCCGCCGAGCAGGCGCAACGTCAACGCCACCTGGGCCGCGGTGTTCAGCGCGGGATGGCAGCACGTGAAGATCAGCCGGAGTCGTTCGTCGTGCACAGGACCCTCCTGCGCCGGCGCCGCGCGCTCGTGCAGCAGCGCGGCCTGCGCGTGCTTGTCCGCGCGCGCGGCCTCGCGCCGCAAACGGTCGATCGCGCGGTTGCGGGCCGTGGTGATGATCCAGCCGGCTGGGCGCGGCGGCACGCCCTGCTGCGGCCACCGCGCCACGGCCGCGGCGAACGCGTCCTGGACCGCTTCCTCGGCGACGTCGATGTCGCCGAACACGCGCACCAGGCTCGCGACCGCACGGCCGTGCTCGGCGCGGAAGACGCGCTCGATCTCGGTCAGTCCTGGAACGGCCGGACCTCGATCGGCAGCGTGGTCGCGGCGGCGAGCCGGCGACCCCAGTCGAGCGCCTCGTCGAGGTCGTCCGCCTTGATGATCGTGAAGCCGCCGACGTGCTCCTTGGCCTCGGTGAACGGCCCGTCGGTCATGAGGACGTCGCCCGCGCGCGGCCGCAGCACGGTCGCGGTGCTCGGCGGATGCAGGCCACCCGCGAACACCCAGACGCCGGCGTCCTTCATCTCCTGGTCGACCCGGTCGACGTCACGCATGATCGCCGCGAGCTCGGCCTCGGGCAGCACGCCGCCGGTCGGCTGGTAGACGGTGAGCAGGTACTGGGTCATCGAGGCTCCTTGACGTAGGTGGCGAGCACGACGCCGGTCGTGGTCGTGACCGCCTCGGCGAGCTTGAGGTCCAGCGGCGGCCCGCCGGCGGTGAACATCCGGTGCCCGGATCCCAGCACGAGCGGGTGGATCATCAGCAGGTACTCGTCGACGAGCCCGGCGCGCATCAGCGTCTGCAGCAGGTCGCCGCTGCCGAGCACGGCGAGATCGACGCCGGCGCGCTCCTTGATCGCAGCGAGCTCGCCCTCGCGCACGAGCGTCGAGTTCTCCCACGGCAGCGGTTCCTGGAGGCTGCGCGACACGACGTACTTGCGGCGCCGGTTCAGCAGGTCGGTGATCGGGTTGTCCTGCTGCTTGGGCCAGTACGCGTAGAACTGCTCGTAGGTCCTGCGGCCGAGCAGCAGGGCGCCGTGGCGCTGCATGCCTTCGCCGAGCTTGGCGCCCATCACGTCGTCCTGGTTGGCGGAGGCCCAGTCCTCGGGGGCCTCCATGACGCCGTCGAGCGAGAGGTGGTTGGTGACGGTGATCGTGGTCATCTCACCCTCTAAACGAACGGGACCCGCTCAGATCGACATGCGACGGAACACGACGAACCCGTTCGCCGGCAGCACGATCGACAGACCCTCCAGCGTCGCGCCGCCGTTGCCGACGTTGGCGCCGCCGTAGATCGCCGCATCGGAGTTGAAGATCTCGCGCCAGGCGCCGGTCATGCGGAGCCGGTACTCGTCATAGGGCTCGTCGCGCAGGCTGCCGACCACGAGGAAGCCGCCGCGGCGGAACGCGATCACGCGGCCGGCGTCGTTGACGTGGACGATCTCGATCGTCCGCGCGCGCAGGTCCGGCTCGCTCAACCGCAGCCGGATCAGGTCGGCGTTGAAGCGGAACAGGCCGGCGCCGCTGCCCGCCCGCAGTCCCGCAAGATCCTCCTTGTGCTCGGCGAAGCGGTCGTACGTGTACGGTTGCTGGGCGCCGACCTCCTCGCCCATCAGGAACATCGGCGTGCCGGGGGAGAGCAGGCTCATGCCGGCGGCCCAGCGCGTGCGGGCCTCGGCCACGCGGCGGGTGTCGCCGACCAGCGGCGCGCCGCCGACCGCCGCGAGGATCGTGCGGCGCGACGCGCTGGCATTGCCCGCCTCGTCGTGCGACTCGACGTAGACCACCGTGCGGTTCGCGGCCGCCCGCAGCGCGTCGGCGAACCGGCCCATGGCGAGCGGTGCGCTCCAGTTCGTCGCCGCGGTGCTGAGCAACTTGGCGTATTCGCTCCCATGCGTGCCGTCGCCGATCAGGTGGTGGTAGAAGGCCGCGCACCAGGTGGCGTCGAACCCGATCCCGCCGGTGTCGGCGGGCTGCGTGACGCGGTCCCAGCCCGAGTGGTCCTCGGCGATCAGCATCACGTCGGGGTCGATCGCCTTCAGCGTCTGGCACAGCTCGCGCAGCAGCTTGCGGCCGAACACGTTGGCGGAGGCGACCGGCTGCCCGTCCGAGTGGCGGACGTTGTAGGCGTGGATCGAGGTCGTCTGGTCCACCCGCAGGCCGTCGATCCCGAGCTCGTCGACCAGCATCGCGGCGCTGGAGACGAACAGCGCGCGCACGTGCTCGTCGTGGTAGCGCGGCGCCCATCCGCTGGACACGTTGTCGACGTAGCTGCCCGGGTCGTCCTCGTACCAGAGGTAGATGTTGTGGCTGTCGACCGGGCTGTCGTACTGCCACGCGGCGCGGTCGGCCTCCGGGGTGTAGTGGTTGTAGACGACGTCCATCAGCACCGCGATGCCGCGTGCGTGGCAGTCCTGCACGAACTGCTTGAGAGCGTCGCGGCCGCCGGCGCTGGTCTCGATCGCCAGGAAGTGCGACGAGCCGTAGCCCCACGAGAGCGTGCCGCTGAACTCGAACAGCGGCAGCAGCTCGATCGCGTTCACGCCGAGGTCGGACAGGTAGGGGAGGAGCGCGGTGGCGTCGGCGAACGTCCCGGGGCTGTCACGTCCGTAGCCGAGCGCGCCGAGATGGAGCTCGTAGATGACGAGATCCTCGACGCGGCGCGGCACGCCGTCCGCGCGCGGCGGCGGTGGGCCGGGGGCGGTGACGACCGAGCAGCTCGGCGTGCCGTCGAGGTCCTCGGGCGAGCCGTCGTAGTGGCCGCCGCGCGGGTTCAGCGCGCCGCTGCCGATCTGGTGCAGCGAGTACATGTCGGTCCGCATCGCCGGCAGCCCGCCCTCGCGCGTGAGGCGGTACATGTAGCGGCGGCCCGCGAACGCGTCGAAGTCGGGCGCCTCGGCGCGCCACAGCCCGTCGCCGATCGGCTCCATCGGCAGCGTCTCACCGCCGCCGTGGCCGTCGTCGGCGATGTAGCCGGAGTCGCCCCCGAAGACGACCTCCATGGCCTGCGCGTTCGGCGCCCACGCCGTGAACGCGATGCCCGCCTCCGTGCGCCGCGCGCCCATCGACCGGTGGCGCGTGAGCTCGTAGCGCGCCACGACGGCGGTCTCGCCGACCGTCAGGACGCGCTCCTGTGCGGTCGAATTCACGTCGTGGACCTCGGCCATGATCCCCCACACGCGGCCGTCGAGCTCGACGCCCCAGCGGTAGTCGCCCGGCGCCAGCTCGACATCGGCCGCGAATCCCTGGGCGTTCGCTTGCATCGGGTGCGGCTGCCAGCCGTCCCAGCTGCCACGCAGATCCGCCGCGCTGAAGGGGCTCCGCGCCAGGCCGGTCACGTACTGGAAATGCACGATCGGCATCGCCCGCGCGAGCATTGCAGGAACCGTCCGGCGGGGCACGAACCCCGGGGCATGAGCCAGTCGCATACCGAACCGCACGTGTCCGGGCAGGAGCTGCGCGCCGCCCTCGCAGGGAGCGGCAGCTCACGGCCCAATCCGCTGATGGCCCCCACCGAGGCGCCGCCGTCCTCCGACGCGCCGCCGTCCTCCGACCCGTCGCCGTCCTCCGACCCGCCGGCCTGGGAGTGGACCAGCGACGAGCAGGTCGAGCTCGACGAGCTGCGAGCGTCGAACGCCGAGCTGGAGTCTCAGCTCGAGCAGCTGCGCGGCAGCGCTGCGGATGCCCGCGCCCGCGAGCACGAGGCCCGCACGGCGTTGCGCCGACTGGCCGACGCCCGGCCGTGGCAGCGCCGCGCCGTCGTGGCCGAGCTGACCGGACGAGGGCTGCTCTAGCCAGCGGGTTTCGCCCTCTGGGCGAACACCCGCAAGGGAACCTGGCCCCCCGGGCCGGCGTTCCCCATCACCGCTCGAACCACTGTCAGCGGGTTTCGCCCTCTGGGCGAACACCCGCAAGGGAACCTCGCCTCCTGGGCCAGTGTTCCCCGGTTTCGCCCTCTGGGCGAATACCCGCAAGGGAACCTGGCCTCCTGGGCCGGCGTTCCCTGGGCATACTCCCGGCGCCATGCCCCACCGCATCGGCGTCATGTTCCGGCCCGAATGGCCGCCGGAGGAGCTGCCCGCGTTCGCCCGCCGGGTCGAGGAGGACGGCTACAACGATCTGTGGCTCGTCGAGGACTGCTTCCTGGCCGGCGGCCTGACGATGGCGGCGGCGGCGCTCGCGGTCACCGAACGCATCGGCGTCGGGATCGGCCTGCTGCCCGTGGCGCTGCGCAACCCGGCGCTGGCCGCGATGGAAATCAGCGGGCTCGCGCGCCTGCACCCGGGCCGCTTCGTCGCCGCGCTCGGGCACGGTGTCGATCCGTGGATGCGGCAGATCGACGCACGGCCGCCGGACCGCCTCGCGGCGCTGGAGGAGACCGTGACCGCGGTGCGGGCGTTACTCGCCGGTGAGACCGTGAACGTCGACGGCTCGCACGTGCACCTGCACGGCGTCACGCTCGGCCACCCGCCGCCGAAGCCGCCGCCGATCCTCGTCGGGACGACCGGCCCGCGCGCGCTCGCCGCGGCCGGCCGCAGCGCCGACGGCATCCTGCTGGCCGAGGGGGCCGTGCCCGCGGCCGTGCGCTGGGCCCGCGGGCAGGCGGGCGACCGCACGACCGTCGTCTACTCGTGGCTGAGCCTCGACGACGACCGCTCGGCCGCCGCGGCGGCGCTGCGGCCGGCGCTGGAGGCGTGGCTGGGGATGGGCCTGTATCCCGCGCTGCGCGAGCATGCCGGGCTCGGCGACGCCACCGCCGCCGACCTCGAGGACGACCGCGTCCGGTCACTCGCAGTGGCCGGCGACGCGCGCGACTGCGCGCGGGCGATCGCCGAGCTGTGGGCCGCCGGCGCGGACACGATCGTGCTCGTCCCGCGCCACGAGGACCGCGCCGAGCAGATCGCTCGCTTCACCGCCGAGGTCAGGCCGCTGCTGTGAGCGTACGGGTCGGGAGCCTGCCGGCCGGGCCGCTCGACGCGATCACCGATGTCGACGGGATCAAGGTCGGCTCGGTCACGCTGATCGAGGGCGACGACGTGCGCACCGGAGTGACCGTCGTGGTCCCGCACGACGGCTACCAGCCGCTGTTCGCCGGCGCGCACCGCCTCAACGGCAACGGCGAGCTCACCGGGCTCGAGTGGATCCGCGAGGCGGGCTGCCTGACGACGCCGATCGGCCTCACCAACACGCACAGCGTCGGCGTCGTGCGTGACGCGCTCGTGGCCGCCGACGTCGCCGAGCGCGAGCCCGGCCACATCTTCTGGAGCCTGCCGGTGGTCGGCGAGACCTGGGACGGCGTGCTCAACGACATCAACGGATTCCACGTGCGCGCCGCGCACGTGCACGAGGCGCTCGCGCGGGCCGCGGGCGGGCCGGTCGAGGTGGGCGCCGCCGGCGCCGGCACGGGCATCATCTGCCACGGCTTCAAGGGCGGGCTGGGCACGGCGTCGCGGGTCGTCGAGGACGGCTGGACGGTCGGCGTTCTCGTGCAGGCCAACCACGGCCGTCGCGACCGGCTGACCGTGAACGGGGCCAACGTCGGCCGCCTGATCGGGCCCGACGTCGTGCCGCTGCCCTGGGACGGGCCCGAGGGCGCGGGATCGATCATCGTGATCTGCGCGACCGACGCGCCGCTGCTCCCGCACCAGTGCACCCGGCTCGCGCAGCGCTGCGCGCTCGGCATCGGCCGCACCGGCGGCGCCGGTGAGCACACGAGCGGCGACCTGATCCTCGCGTTCTCGACCGTGCTGCACGGCCTCTCGGCGAGCGAGGAGCCCGCGCCCGGCGATCCCCGGACGATCCCGCTGACGATGGTCCACGACAACCGCATGGACCCGCTCTTCTACGCCGCCGTCGAGGCGACCGAGGCCGCGATCGTCAACGTCCTGGTCTCGGCCGAGACGATGACGGGCTACCGCGGCGCCACCGCCCACGCGCTCACCGAGGAGCGCCTGGTCGACGCCCTCGCGCGGGTCATCCCGTAAGGGGTGACCCCCCTGACAGGCGCTCTAGCACCGCGCGCAGCATGTTCCCGGAGCGACCCAGGTGGGCCGCGAAGTGCTCGACGATGCCGCGCTCGTAGATCGGCCACATGCGCCTCAGCAGCGTCCGGCCCTCGTCGGTGATCGTGATCCGCAGGGCGCGCCGGTCGTCGGGATCGGCCTCGCGCCGCACGTATCCGTCGCGCTCGAGCCGGTCGACGAAGCGGCTCATGGCCGTGGGGGAGAGGACGACCGCGTCGGCGAGCTGGTTCACGCGCATCGGCCGCTTGTAGAGCGCCCACAGGGCGTCGTAGACGCTGAGGTCGGGCAGGCCGGCGGCCGCGAGGTCGCGGCTGATCGCGCGCGTCACGCGCGCGTGGGCGTTGAGGAAGGCACGCCAGGTGTCGAGGACGCTGTCGTCCATGTCGCGGTCCATATTACTGCACTTGCATTAGATGCAGATGCATGTATATTGATGCGCATGCACCTATTTCGCGACAAGACAATCCTGATCACAGGCGGCGGGGGCGGCATCGGCCGCGCCGCCGCGCGCCGGTTCCTCGACGAGGGCGCGAACGTCGTCCTGAGCGGCACGCGCCGGGAAGTGCTCGAGGCCGCGCAGGCCGAGCTGGATCCGGGGCGCGAGCGCACTCTGATCGTTCCCGGCCAGATCGCCCGCCGCGAGCAGGCGCAGGCGTTGGTGGCGGCGGCGATCGAGCGCTTCGGCGGCGTCGACGTGCTCGTCAACAGCACCGGCATCTTCCGCCCGGTTCCGTTCGAGGAGCAGACGGAGGAGCACTTCGAGGAGGCGCTCGGGTCGATCCTGCGGCCGACGTTCTGGGTGTCGCAGGCCGTGGTCGGCGCGCTCCGCGAGCGTGGCGGCGGCGCGATCGTCAACGTCGGCTCGATGTGGGCGATGGACGCGATCGCCACCACGCCGACGAGCGCCTACTCGGCCGCCCAGGCCGGCCGCCACGTGCTGACCAAGAACCTCGCGCTCGAGCTCGCGGCCGACAACATCCGCGTCAACACGGTCGCGCTCGCGTTCGTCGAGACGCCCGCGTACGAGCGGTTCATGAGCGCCGACGAGGCGCAGGCGGTCCTCGACGCGGTCGACCCGTTCCACCCGCTCGGCCGCCGCGGCCAGCCCGGCGACGTCGTCGAGGCGATCCTGTTCCTGGCCGGCGATGCCGCGGGCTGGATCACCGGCACGACGCTGCCGGTCGACGGCGGCGTGCTCGCGGGGCGCAGCCCGGCACTGCACCCCGTGGCCGCCTGACCCGCGCGCACGGGCGGGATAAGGGGGTCAGACCCCTTTACGTTGCGGCGCGGCCGCCGGCTCCCGGCGCGGGGGTCGAGCCCGTCGCCGCCTGATATCGGGGTCACGCCCGTCAGCTCGCCGGCGACGTCCCGAGGGTCACCTGCACGGTCCTCGGCGTGCCGGCCCGGATCACCTGGACGCCGACCTGGTCTCCCGGCTTGTGCCGGGCGACCGCGTCGGCCAGGTCCTGGGCTGTGCGGACGGGCTGGTCGTCGAAGCCCACGATCGAGTCGCCGCCGAGCAGCGCGGTCTGGCCGTCCGCCGTCACCTCGTGCGTGGCGGCCTTCAGGCCGGCCTTGGCGGCCGGGCTCCCGGCGCGCACGCGCGCGATCGTGACGCCCTGGCGCGGCACGCCGCGCACGAGCGAGCTCAGGCCCTGCGGGATCGTCTCGACCTGCACGCCGAGCCACGGGTGAGCGACCTTGCCGTGCGAGATCAGCTGCGTGGCGACGGACTGCGCCGTGTCGCTCGGGATCGCGAAGCCGACGCCGACGTTGGCATCGACGGTCCCGCCCTGGATCTGGGCGTTGACGCCGACGACGTGCCCGTTGGCGTCGAGCAGCGGACCGCCCGAGTTGCCGTGATTGATCGGTGCGTCGGTCTGGATCGAGTTCGGGATCGTCAGCCCGTCGGGCGCCTGGATGTCACGCCCCGTGGCGCTGACGATGCCGGCGGTCATCGTCCGGTCGAGCCCGAACGGGTTGCCGATCGCGTACACCGGATCGCCGGGCGTGACATCGCGCGAATGCGCGAAGCCGAGCGGGTGCAGCGCCGAGGCCGGCGCGTCGACGCGGACGACGGCGAGATCGGACCCGGCGTCGGCGCCGACCACCTTGGCCGGGTACGTGGCCCCGCCGCTGAAGCCGACCCTGATCCCGGACGCGCCGGCGACGACGTGATCGTTGGTGAGGATGTCGCCCTTGCCGTCGATCACGAAGCCGGACCCGAGCGACTGGACCTTCTCGGTCTGGGCGGGCGTGAAGAACGTGGGCGCGACGTGCTGGGTCTCCGTCGCGGTGATCACCACCACGCCGGGCGCGTCGCGGCGATAGATCGTCGCCGCGCGCGGCGCCGGGGCCGCGGGTACAGCCGCCGCGGCTGCCGGCGCGTCGTCATGACCGCCCGCGACGTACCCGGCGATGCCGCCGCAGACGAGGGCGATGAGGGCTATGGGGAGGATGCGGAACATGTCCGCCATGCTCGTCCCGGTCCGTCGACCCCGGCATCCGCCGCACGCGCGATGTTGCGGATGACCGGCGTGTCATCCGTTTGGAGGAAGCACGGCCTGCACGCGCGTCCCCAGGCCCGGCGTGCTCGCCACGTGCAGCTCGCCGCCGGCCGACCGCACGCGCTGCTCGCTCGACGCGAGCCCGACGTGTCCGGCCGCCAGCGCCGCCTCGCGGCGGCCCGGATCGAACCCGGCGCCGTCGTCGCGCACCTCGAGCTCGATCCGCTCGGGATCGGCGGCGACGGTCACCACGACGTGGCGCGCGCCGCTGTGCTTGACGGCGTTCGTGAGCAGCTCGCGCGCGAGCACGACGATCAGCTCGTCGTGGCGCCCGGCCGCCGCCGGATCGACCGCCACGGTGATCTCGGCGCCGAGGCGTTCGGCCGCTCGGTCGGCGATCGCGCGCAGCGCGGCCGGCAGGCCGGCGTGGTCGAGCACGTACGGGTGCAGCTCGAAGATCTCGCCGCGCAGCTGAGCGAGGCTCTCGTCGAGCGCGCCCGCCGCGCGCTCATAGGCGTCGGCGCGGCCGGTCCGGTGATAGTCGGCGAGCTCCTGGCGCGCGAGCGAAAGCGTCTGCACCGACTCGTCGTGAAGCAGCTGCGCGAGGCGCCGCCGCTCGCGCTGCTCGGCGGCCAGCGCCTGCGCCGCCAGCCGCTCGCGCTGCGTGGCGAGGCGGGCGATCGCCGCGTCACGGCGGTGCAGGACCGCCGACACCAGCGTCGCCGCCGCGCCGATCCAGGCGAGGTATACGACCTGGCTGATCATGCGGTCGGTGGCCTCGCTCTCGCCGGCCGTCGGATGCACGATCGAGAGCGCCACGAACGCCGCGATCGCGCCGAGCGCCCAGCTTCCCGTCAGCCGCGGCCGCAGCCGCGCGGCGGCGAGCACCGGGAGCGCGAAGAACGCGGTCGCGGTCTCCGAGAACGGCCCGCCCGACGCGTACGTGAGCGCGGTGATCGCCGCGAGGTCGACGAACGGCTCGGCGCGGTCGAGCCACTGCGGCGTCGGTCGCCGCGTCGCACGGAGCGCGAGCATGACGGCCGCCCACGCGCCGAACGCCGCGAGCAGGAACGGGAACGTGGCGGTGTGGACGCTCGGATGGTCGACGAGCCGCTCGCCGAGCAACACGACCGGCACGAGCGCCGCGCGCAGCAGCGCCATCCACAGCTGATCGAGGCGGCGCGGCCGTGCGGACGTCACTCCAGCAGCCCGCGCCGCATGGCCTCCGCGACGGCGGCGGCGCGCTCGGACACGCCGAGCTTCTCGTAGAGCCGTGCCTGGTAGGTCTTGACCGTCGGCAGCGCGACGATCAGCCGCTCGGCGATCTGGCGGCCGGTGAGGCCGTCCGCCATCAGCGTCAGCACCTCGCGCTCGCGGGCGGTCAAGATCGGGCGGTCGTCGTCGGTCCCGCGCAGGCGGACCTGCTCGAACACCCCGGCCTGCAGGTCGGGATCGATCACCGTGCCGCCACGGGCGACGGCCGCGATCGCATCGAGGATCGACTCGCGGTCGGCCTCCTTGCGGAAGTAGCCCGCCGCCCCGAGCTGCACGGCGCGGTACACGAGCTCCGGATCGCTCGACGCCGACAGGAACAGCACCCGGCTCGGCATCCCGTCGCGCACGACGGCGTTGAGGATCTGGAGCCCGTCGAGGCCGGGCAGCCGCAGGTCGAGCACGGCGACGTGAGGTTCGAGGTCGCGGATCGTGTCGAGCGCCGCGCGACCGTCGGCCGCGGCGGCGACGAGCTCGAGCTCGGGCCGCTCGCGGACCGCACGCTCGATGCCCTCGCGGAACAGCGGGTGATCGTCGGCGACCACGACCCTCACGCGGGGCGGCGGCATACCCGAATGATGCCGGAGCGGGGAGGGCTGCACGATGAACGCGGGCACGGCTCAGCGCAGCCTGGCGGCCGGACGCCCGGCACGGCATCGGTCGATCGGCCCTACGTGCGGATGACGCGGCTGTCGTCCCGATGTCGTCCGGACGCCCGATGGCGGGCCCGCGGCGCGGGCGCGACGCTGAGCGCGGACCCATGAAAGGAGCACGACATGGCTGTCAATGCCGAAAGAGATGCGCTCAGCTTCATCGTTCAGGACGACCCGCTCGCCGGTCCGCGGCGGCTGCCGGCGATCGCCGATCCCGCCCCGCTCGGCCTGGCCGCGCTCGCGCTGACCACGCTCGTGTTCAGCGTCTTCAACGCCGGGCTGCTCGACAGCTCGGGCGCACCCGTGGTGCTGGGCGTCGCGGTCGCCTACGGCGGCCTCGTCCAGCTGCTCGCCGGCATGTGGGAGTTCCGTCGCGGCAACACGTTCGGCGCGATGGCGTTCGGCTCGTTCGCGGCGTTCTGGCTCTCCTACGGCGCGCTGGAGGACGTGCTGATCAACCGCATCCCCGGCTCGGAGGCCGGCAATGCACTGGCGATGTTCTTCATCGTCTGGGCGATCTTCACGGCGCTGCTGTGGGTCGCCTCGCTGCGGATGACCGTGGCGGTGAGCGCGATGCTGGCCCTGCTGACCGTGACGTTCGTGCTGCTCGGGATCGGCGAGGCCGGCCCGCACAGCGAGATCATCAAGATCGGCGGCTGGTTCGGGATCGCGACCGCGGCCGCCGGGCTGTACGCCGCCTTCGGTGCCCTGATCAACGCGACCTGGGAGCGCACGCTGGTGCCGCTGCGGGCCGTCCGGCATGACCGCTAGCGCCCGCGAACGGCGCGTCTCCGCGCGCTGCGGGCGGTCCCTGGCGCTTTGACGTCGGATAGCGACGTCAAAGCGCCACGCAGACCCCGCGGCGGCCGAGCCCGGCCCGTCAATGCCGCAGTCCCTAGCCCAGCTCGGAGCGCCAGGGCGGCTCGGCGCCCGGCCGCGAGCAGGTGCGCGCGGCGACCAGGCATGCGAACGCCGTCGCCTCGACGGCGAGGTCGATCGTGCCGAGGTCGTCGCGCGTGAGGCCGCGCTCGCTCCACCACGCGAGGAAGCCGCCGCCGAAGGCGTCGCCGGCGCCGATCGTGTCCACGACCTTGGCGCGCGGGGCCGGCACCGCCACCTCGGCCGTGCGCGTGACCACGAGCGCGCCGTTCGGCCCGCGCGTGAGCAGCCCGAGCGTCGGGCCGTGGGCGAGCAGCCCGCGGACGGCCTCGACCGGCGGGTTGTCGCCGTCGAGCCAGGCGAGGTCCTCCTCGCTGACCTTGATCACGTGGCTGCGCGCGAGGATCCGCCCCAACCGCTCGCGGTAGGCGGCCGGATCGTCGATCACCCACGGGCGGATGTTCGGGTCGACCGCGACCAGGGCGCTGCCGGCGAGGTGCTCGACGACCGCCTCGAGCGCGGTCGCGACCGGCTCGAGCGTCAGTCCCAGCGTGCCGACGTGCAGGATGTCGACCTGCTCCGGAAGCACGCCGAGGGCGACCTCTGGGGTCATTCCCGGCGCGGAGGTCCCGCGCTCGTAGAAGCGGTAGCGGGCGACGCCCTCGTGATCGACCTCGGCGAGCGCCAGCGTGGTCGGGTCGTCGGTGTGCACGACCGATTCGAGCGAGACGCCGTCGTCGGAGAGCAGCCGCTGCAGTCGCTGCCCGAACGTGTCGCTCGAGAGGCGCCCGAGATACGCGACCGGACGCTCGAGCCGGCCGAGCGTGCGGGCCGTGTTGAACGCCGCGCCGCCCGGGTGGCCGCGCAGGTCGTCGGTCGGGCCCTGGAGCACAAGGTCGTAGAGCGCTTCGCCGCCGACGAGGATCACGGCGCCAGCTCCCCGCTCCCGCGCTCGATCAGGCGGGTCGGCACCTCGACGCGCCGCGACGGGCCGCTGTCGCCGTCGAGCCGCGCGAACAGCCGCTCGGCGGTCAGGCGGCCGAGCTCGTGCGCGTCCTGGGCGATCACGGTCAGGCCGGGCTCGACCGCGTCGGCGAGCGTGAGGTCGTCGAAGCCGACCAGCGCGATCGTCCGGTGCAGATCGAGCGCGCGCAGGCGCTGCACGGTCCCGATCGTGATCAGGTTCTGGCCGCTGAAGATCGCCGTCGGCGGGTCGTCGAGCGCGAGCAGATCGGCGGCGGCGGCGGACGCGACGTCGCTGCTGTGGAGCTCCATCCGCACGAGCGCGTCGTCGTGGGCAATGCCGAAGGCGGTGAGCGCGTCGCGGTAGCCGCGCAGGCGCTCGGTCGCGGTGAAGATCTGCGTCCGGTCGCCGAGGAAGGCGATCCGGCGGTGGCCCACGGCGATCAGGTGCTCGGTCGCGGCGAACGCGCCGCCCGCGTTGTCGGA
Source organism: Solirubrobacteraceae bacterium (assembly GCA_035706585.1). GTDB lineage: Bacteria > Actinomycetota > Thermoleophilia > Solirubrobacterales > Solirubrobacteraceae > DASSUW01. The sequence continues at coordinate 23,394 of DASSUW010000415.1, forward strand.
CAGCACGCAGTCGGCGTCGATGAACGCCGGCGGGCGGTCGACGAACACGAGCGCGACGCCCGCGTCGCGCTCGGTGCGCAGGTACGAGTGGTCGCTGCCGGCGGGCACCACGATCAGCCCGTCCACGCGGCGCGAGAGGAACGCCTCGGCGAGCTCGCGCTCGCGCGCCGGGTCCTCGTCCGAGCTGCCGACGAGCGGCAGCACGCCGCGCGTCCGCGCCACCGTCTCGACCCCGCGCAGCAGCGCGGCATGGAACGGGTTGGCGACGTCGTCGAACACGAGCCCGACGCTCGCGGACGCCCGGTCGGCGCGCCGCAGGTTGGTGGCGGTCAGGTCACGCCGATAGCCGAGCAGCGAGACGGCCTCGTGGACGCGCTCGACGAGGTCCGGGCGCACCTTCCCGTCGCCGTTGACGACGCGCGAGACGGTGGCGAGGCTCACGCCTGCGAGCGTCGCGACCTCCTTCATGGTGGGCCGGCGCGACCCATTCCTGGAAAACGTTTCGTGAGGCGGCGGAGCCTCGGCGGAGTCCGGTGCAGCGGGCATGACGCGGCACTGTACACGATCGGGCGAGAAAACGTAATCTCTTGACATCTCCGAGTTGTGTGTCTACAGTCACGGAACTCGTGAAAACGTTTCCTCGGTTGAGGGACTGAGGGGACAGACACCGCCGCCGGGCCGAGCGCCGAGGCGGCGTGGCCAGCGGGCGAGTCGTCGGGCCGAGAGGCGCGGCGGCACAGCCCGGGGCGACGCCGCCGGCCGAGCGCCGAGGCGGCGGGAGCCCCTGGGAGGAGAGGAAGGCCATGGCCAAGACCCGGCTGAAGTTCTCGCTGTCGCTCGTCGCCGTCATCGCGCTGATGGCGGTGGTGCTCGGTGTCGTCGCGGGGCGCGCGTCCGGCGGCACGTCGAGCGGCGGCTCCGGCGGCGGCAGCGGCGGCGCGGTCGCCGGCAAGAAGATCGACGTGATCATCAAGGCGTCGGACTCCGAGTTCTGGCAGTCGATGCTCGCCGGCGCGAAGAAGGCCGGCGGCGACTACGGCGTCGACGTCGGGCTGTTCGGGCCGACGTCGGAGACCGACGTCAACCAGCAGGTCCAGCTCGTCGAGAACTCGATCAGCCGCGGCGCTGACGCGATCGTGATCGCCCCGAACTCGTCCGACGCGCTCAACAACGTCATCGAGCGCGCCCGCAAGGGCGGCACCAAGGTGATCATCGCGGACACCGCGGTGACGACGGGCACCGAGGGCTTCATCGGCACCGACAACCTCAAGGCCGCCGAGCAGGCCGGCCAGCGGATGTGCGAGCTCGCCAAGGAGGCGGGCAACGAGAGCGGCGACGTGATGATCGCCTCGTCCGTCGCCGGCGTGCAGGTGCTCAAGGACCGCGACGCTGGATTCCGCCAGGGCCTGAAGGCGTGCCCGGGCCTGAAGGTCTCGGTCGTCCGGTACAACAACAACGATCTCAACACCGCGGCCAGCCAGGTCAACGACGCGCTGACCGCCAACCCGAACCTGGTCGGCATCTTCGCCGCCAACAACACGTCCGGCAACGGCGCCGCCCGCGCGATCAAGGACAACAACGCGGCCGACCGCATCCCCGTCGTCGCGTTCGACACCGACCCGCAGGAGAACGCGGCGCTCAAGGACGGCAGCATCGACGCGCTCGTCGTCCAGAACCCGTACTTCTTCGGCTACCAGGGCGTCGTCGAGGCGGCGATGGCGACCGTCGACAACGTCCCGCCGCGCAAGCTCGACCCGGGCGCCGTGCTCGCGGACAAGGAGAACATGGGCACGCCCGAGGTCAAGCAGCTGCTGACCCCGCCGACCGCCGAGGCGCAGTGATGGCCGCCACGACGATCGAGCGGCCGACCGCGCAGGCCGTGGTCGCCCTCAGCGGCGTGTCCAAGCGCTACGGCCCGATCCAGGCGCTCGAAGGCGTCAACCTCGAGCTCCGCGCCGGCGAGGTGCACTGCCTCGCCGGCGAGAACGGCGCCGGCAAGAGCACGCTGATCAAGATCCTCACCGGCGCGATCCAGCGCGACGAGGGCACCTACACGATCGACGGCCGCGACGTCGGCAACCCGTCGCCGTCGCAGGCGCGCGACGCGGGCATCGGCGTCGTCTACCAGGAGCTCAGCCTGCTGCCCGACCTGTCGGTGGGCGAGAACCTGATGATGGGCCGGCTGCCGGCCAACCGCGGGATCACCCGCCCGCGCGAGCTGCGCCGGGCCGCCACGACGATGCTCGAGCGCGTCGGGCTCGAGTGGCTGGACCCGCGCACGCCCGTGGAGGAGACGTCGCTGGCCGTCCGCCAGCTCGTCGAGATCGCCAAGGTGCTCGGGGCCAACCCGCGCGTGCTGATCTTCGACGAGCCGACGACCGCGCTGTCGGAGTCCGAGACCAAGGCGCTGCTCGCGCGCATCCACCAGCTGCGCGACGAGGGCCACGCCGTCATGTACGTCTCCCACCACCTGGAGGAGATGTTCGAGATCGGCGACCGCGTCACGATCCTGCGCGACGGCAGGTTCGCCAAGACGTCGCCGATGAGGGAGATCGACCACGACGGCCTGATCGCGTCGATGGTCGGCCGCAAGATCGAGCAGCTCTACCCGCACAACCCGGACCGCGAGCTGGGCCCGCCGCGGCTCAGCGTCAAGGGCCTCGTCCCCGCCGGGAGCGACACGCCGATCGACCTGACGGTCCGCGCCGGCGAGATCGTCGGCATCGCCGGCCTGCTCGGGTCCGGCCGCACCGAGCTGCTGCGGGCGATGTTCGGCGCCGACCCGCCGGACGGCGGCGAGGTCGAGGTCGACGGCAAGCGGATGCCGCTCGGCAGCCCGCGCAAGGCCGTCCAGGCCGGCCTCGGGCTGCTGACCGAGGACCGCAAGACGCTCGGCCTCCTGCTCGAGCTCTCGATCCGCGAGAACGCGTCGCTGGCGCACCTGGACGAGATCAGCCGCTTCTGGGTCGTCGACAAGAAGAAGGAGCGCAACCTCGTCGACCACTACCTGGGCGGCCTGAAGCTGCGCGCCGGGTCGTGGGAGCAGCCGGTCTCCAGCCTCTCCGGCGGCAACCAGCAGAAGGTGCTGCTGGCCCGCTGGCTGGCGACGAAGGCGAAGGTCCTGTTCTTCGACGAGCCGACCAAGGGCGTCGACGTCGGCGCCAAGTCGGAGATCTACAAGGTGATCGGCGACCTCGCGGCCGACGGCCTCGGCGTGGTCGTCGTGTCGTCGTACCTGCCCGAGGTGCTCGGGCTCGCCGACCGCGTCGTGGTCATGCGGGAGGGCGGCGTCGCCGGCGAGCTGCCGGCGCGCGGCACCACCGAGGAAGACGTCCTACGGCTCGCCAGCCCCGGCGCGGCGGCCCACGAGTAAGAGGGAGATCCCACCATGCCAAGCATCAAGCTCAATCGCGGGGTCGCACCCGCGGGTGCGGGCGCGGAGACCGCGGCCGCCGCCACCGAGGAGCGCGAGGAGCGCGTCCTCACGTTCGGCGACGTGTTCGGCCGCGACGCCGGCGGCCTGATCGTCCTGCTCGTCCTGTTCGGCGCGATGACGCTGGCCTCGGACGAGTTCCTCACCGGCGACAACCTCGCCAACCTCGCCCGCCAGGTGGCGATCTTCGGGATCATCGCGGTCGGGCAGCTGCTGGTGATCCTCACCGCGGGCATCGACCTGTCGGTCGGCTCCGTGCTCGGCCTCACCGGCTGCATCACCGCTCAGCTGCTCGTCGACGGGGTCCCGATCCCGATCGCGATCCTCGCCGGCCTCGGCGTCGGCGTCCTGATCGGCATGTTCAACGGCTCGCTGGTCTCCTACGGCAAGCTGCCGCCGTTCATCGTCACGCTCGGCATGCTCGGCATCGCGCGCGGGGTGGTGCTCGTCTTGACCGACGCGAGCACGATCCAGCCGCTGCCGGACGCCTTCGGCGACATCGCCAACGGCGACCTGCTCGGCGTCCCGAACCTGCTGTGGATGTTCCTCGCCGTGGTCGTCGTGACGTCGTTCGTCTTGCGCCGGACCGTGTTCGGGCGGTACATCTACGCGATCGGCTCGAACCCTGAGTCCGCCCGCCTGTCCGGTGTGCCCGTCACGCGCGTGCTCGTCGCGGTCTACGCGATCGCGGGCCTGCTCGCCGCCGTCGGCGGCGTGCTGTTCATGTCGCGCCTGAACGCGGGCATCCCGACCGCGGGCACCGGGTATGAGCTGAACGCGATCGCCGCCTGCGTGATCGGCGGGGCGAGCCTCTTCGGGGCGAAGGGCGGCGCCTTCGGCGCAGCGGCGGGCGCGCTGATCGTGGCGACCCTGAACAACGGAGGCAACCTCCTGGCCGTGAACGCCTTCTACCTGCAGATCATCATCGGCGCGCTGATCCTCGCCGCCGTCGCGTTCGACCAGTGGCAGGCGCGCCGGACATGAGCACCGATCCCCGCGCGGGCATGCTCCCGGACGAGTCCGACCTCATCGACGTCGACGCGCTGCTCGCCGCCTACCACGACGACGCGACCGCGCCCGTGGCGTTCGGTACATCGGGTCACCGCGGCACGTCGACGGACGGCTCCTTCAACGAGGGGCACGTCGTCGCGATCAGCGAGGCGGTGTGCCGCTACCGCGCCGCGCAGGGAATCGACGGACCGCTGTTCCTCGGGGCCGACACGCACGCGCTGTCGGCCCCGGCGGCCGAGACGATCGTCGAGGTGCTGGCCGCGCACGGGGTCGACGTGGTGGTCGACGCCCGCGGCGGCGCCACGCCGACGCCGGTGATCTCGCACGCGATCCTGACCTACAACCGCGACGGCGGGCGGGGCACCGCGGACGGGATCGTCGTCACGCCGTCGCACAACCCGCCCGGCGACGGCGGCTTCAAGTACAACCCGCCGCACGGCGGGCCGGCGGACACCGACGTGACGGGCTGGATCGAGCGCGAGGCGAACGCGCTGCTCGACGGCGGGCTCGCCGACGTCAAGCGCATGGCGTACGAGCACGCGCTCAAGACCGAGACCGTGCACCGCCGCAACTACATCGAGTCCTATGTCGGCGACCTCGAGGCGGTCATCGACCTCGAGGCGATCCGCGGCGCCGGGCTGCGCCTCGGCGTCGACCCGCTCGGCGGCGCGAGCGCCGACTACTGGACGGCGATCGCCGAGCGCCACCGGCTCGACCTCGAGGTCGTCAACGACGCCGTCGATCCCACGTTCCGGTTCGTGCCGCTCGACTGGGACGGCAAGATCCGCATGGACTGCTCGTCGCCGTACGCGATGGCGCGGCTGCGCGACATGGCCGACCGGTTCGACGTCGCGTTCGCCAACGATCCCGACGCCGACCGGCACGGGATCGTGACCCCGTCGGCGGGTCTGCTGAACCCGAACCACCACCTCGCGGCGTGCGTCTCGTACCTGTTCGGCGGTGGACGCGAGTGGGACGCCGGGATCGGCAAGACGCTCGTGAGCTCGAGCATCATCGATCGCGTCGCCGACGATCTCGGGCGCCGGCTGGTCGAGGTGCCGGTCGGCTTCAAGTGGTTCGTCGACGGGCTGCTCGACGGTTCGCTCGGCTTCGGCGGGGAGGAGAGCGCGGGCGCGTCGTTC
>DASSUW010000416.1:0-2172 GCA_035706585.1 Solirubrobacteraceae bacterium
GCCGTCGAGGATGGCGCCGATGTCGGCCTCGGCCAGCGCGAACGTCGCGGCCGGGTCGCCGGGCACCACACGGCAATCGCCGCAATCGACCGGTCCGAGCGCGTCGGCGACGTCGAAATCCCAGGTGGCGTTGTAGGTGAGGAACTGGGCGCTGAAGTCGCGGATCGCCCGCGGCCCGAAGTTCGCGCCCGTGCGGCTGATCGACGTCGAGTCGAAGGGGATGCCGTAGATGGCCGCTCCCGCCTCCGCGGCCCGGATCGCCGTCGCGTCCGGGGGCACGTGCGGGACGCGTAGGAACGTCCCGGCGAGCCCGGCGTGCAACACGCTGGCCCACATCGTGGGGTCGATCGTCCGAGTGCCGTTGCCGGCGCTTGCTGCCATGCGCGCTCGCCCTCCTCCGGCGGTCGTTCCCAAATCGTTTTGGGACTCTTGCAAAACGATTTGCGAATGTCAATAGACTGGGCTGGATGGATGCCGAGCCGAAGCGAGTGGGGATCCGCGACATCGCCGCGTCGTGCGGCCTGTCGATCACCACGGTGTCCCACGCCCTGAGCGGCCGGCGTCCGGTGCCGGCGGAGACCCGTGAGCGCGTGCTCCGGACCGCCGCCGAGCTCGGCTACCAACCGAACCCGCAGGCCCGGGCGTTGCGCCTGGGCCGATCGCTGACGCTCGCGGTCCAGATGGCCGGCGCCGGTGGCGACGCGGTGCTGCCGGACGCCGCCTACTTCGTCGACCTCCTCAACGGGGCGGCCGCCGAGGCCCTGCACCAGGGCTACGCGCTGCTGCTCGTCCCCACCGCGGCGCCCGACCGGCAGATGCGCCGCCTGCACATCGACGGTGCGATCGTGGTCGACCCGACCGGCAACGAGGGGCTGCTGCGGTCGGGCGCCGTGCCGGTGGTCACGACGGGCCGCGTACCCGGGGCCGGCTCCGGCGACGTGCCCTGGGTGGACAACGACTTCCGGGCGGGCACGACGCTCGTGCTCGACCATCTGCTCGCGACCGGGCGGCGGCGTCCCGCGCTGATCGCCGGATCTCCCCGCCAGTCGTACGTGGCCGACGCGATCGGGGCGTTCGCGGCGTGGTGTCACGCGCGCGACCTGGAACCCCGGATCGTGCACGTCGACGGCCCCGCGACCGACGCGGCGGGCGCGGCCGCCGCGCGCGAGCTGCTCGCGTCCGGCGACCGCCCGGACGCGGTGCACGCCACGCTGGACCGGCTCGCCATCGGCATCGCCGGCGCGGCGCTGAGCATGGGCCTGCGAATCCCGGAGGACCTGGCCGTGACCGCGGGCAGCGACGCGCCGGCGCTCGCCTTCCACCGCCCGCCGATCACCGCGCTCGACCTCAACCCGGGTGACGTGGGCCGCGAGGCGGTCGCCGCGCTCATCCGCCGGCTCGAGGATCGCGACGACGAGCAGCCCCGGTGCGTCACCGTCGACACGGCGCTCGTCGTACGGGAGTCGACGGGCCCGCCCGGCTCCGCGCGCGCCGACGGCTGAGACCGGGGGTACACGCCCGTCAACGCCGCGACGTGGGCGGGCGCACGCGGTAGCCGACGCCGCGAACGGTCTCGATGATGCCGGCGTGGTCGCCGAGCTTGCGTCGCAGGGCGCTCACGGCGACGTCGACGACGTTGCTGCCGCCCTGCCATTCGTCGCTCCACACGTCCCGCAGCAGCTGCGAGCGGGGCACGGCCCGGCCCTCGCGCTCGAGCTCGCCGGCGACGAGCGTGGCCAGCCAGCCGTCGACCGAGCGAGGCCCGAAGTCGAGGAGGAACGAGTGGTACGTCGCGCCGGCGATCACGGTGCCGGCACGGCCGAGCGCGGTGAACCCGAGCGGCTCGAGCATCGGGGCGAACGCCTCGGGGTGCCGGAAGTGGGTGTACATGCGGCGCAGGTGCGGGCGGAGCTCCATGTAGGTGCGCTTGGCGTCGATCCACAGCGCCGCTTGCACGGGACCGGGCGACTCGCCGTGGTCGCGGCTGAGCAGCCAGCGCACGAACACGACGCGCTCCTCGCGCCGCACCGGACGCCGGCGCAGGTCCTCGCGCCAGCCCGCGGCCACGGGGTCGCGCTCCAGGACGCTGATTGCCACCGCGCCGGGCTCGCAGAGCGCGATCACGCCGGCCACGTCGCCGCGCCGGTCGCGCGCGACCCGGAAGCACTCCGG
>DASSUW010000417.1:0-18629 GCA_035706585.1 Solirubrobacteraceae bacterium
AACGGCTTCAACGACCTCGAGCAGAACGCCAAGCTCCTCGATCGCTTCCCCGGCAAGCTGATCGTCAACGGCCGCTGGGACCCGCGCGAGGGCGAGGAGGGGCTCCGCCGCTTCGAGGAGGACCACGCCAAGTACAACTTCAAGGGCGTCAAGCTCTACACCGCCGAGTGGTACAAGGGCTCGCGGGGCTGGAAGCTCGACGACCCGGCGGCGCGCCCGTTCCTGGACAAGTGCGTCGAGCTCGGGGTCAAGAACATCCACCTCCACAAGGGCCCGACGATCTGGCCGCTGGACAAGGACGCCTTCGACGTCACCGACGTCGACCACGTGGCGACCGACTACCAGGAGCTCAACTTCATCGTCGACCACTGCGGCATCCCGCGGATCGAGGACTTCTGCTACATCGCGACGCAGGAGCGCAACGTCTACGCCGGCATCGCGGTCGTGGTCGGCGCCCACATGCACGCGCGGCCGAAGTTCTTCGCCAAGCTCATCGGCGAGCTGCTGTTCTGGGTCGGCGAGGACAAGATGCTCTTCGGGTCCGACTACGCGATCTGGGAGCCCAAGTGGCAGGTCGAGGGCTTCGTCGACTGGGAGATGCCGGACGACGACGCGTTCAGCGACTACCCGCGGCTCGGCGTCGAGGGCAAGAAGAAGATCCTCGGCCTCAACGCGGCCAAGCTCTACGGCGTCGACGTGCCGGAGGAGTTCCAGGTCGCCGGCGAGCCGGGCAGGCAGGAGGCGGCGGTCGGCGTGGAAGGGAACGGTCACGCGAACGTCGCTTGAGTCCGTCCTCGAGGCGCTGGGCACGGTCTACGACCCGGAGCTCGACGAGCCGATCACCACGCTCGGCTTCGTCGGCTCCTGCGTCGTGGACGGAGGCGATGTCTCGGTGCGCCTGCGGCTGCCCACGCCGCAGTGCGCGCCGAACTTCGCGTTCCTGATGGCCGCCGACGCCCGGCGCGCCGTCCTCGCCGCCGGGGCGGAGAGCGTGACGATCACGCTCGAGGACCATTACACGGGCGCCGAGATCAACCAGGCGGTGAACGAGAGCACCGGCTTCGAGGGAGCGTTCCCGGGAGAGACGGCAGGCGATCTGGATGCGCTTCGTGCGCTGTTCCAACGCAAGGCCCTTCTCGCGCGCCAGAGTCGCGTGCTCGATCAGCGCGCACGCACGCTCGGAGAGCTGGCGGGCCCGGACGCCGAGCGGTGCCGCGCGCTGAGAACCGCGCTGGGCATCGACGCGCGCGACGAGGCCGCGCCGTTCGTCACCGGGGACGGCACGCCGGTCGACCCGGCCGACGTCCGCTTCCGGCGCATGGCGGCGCTGACCGCGATCTCGCTCGAGGCCAACGGCGGCCTCTGCCGCGATCTGCTGCGTGTCCGTTACGGCGAGGAGGTGGCCGCATGAAGGCGGCGCGACTGCACGCGTACCACGAGCCGCTCGAGCTCGACGACGTCGACGAGCCGAAGGCGGTCGGCCCGCTCGACGTGATCGTCAAGATCGGCGCGGCCGGGCTGTGCCGCACCGACCTGCACATCCAGGAGGGCCAGTGGGCGGAGAAGTCGGGCGTCGAGCTCCCCTACACGCCCGGCCACGAGAACGCCGGCTGGGTACACGAGGTCGGCTCCGGCGTCACGAACGTCGAGGTCGGCGACACCGTCATCGTCCACCCGTTCATCTCGTGCGGCCTCTGCCGGCCGTGCCGGCGCGGCGACGACATGCACTGCGTCAACGGGTCGTTCCCCGGCATCGACCGCGACGGCGGTTTCGCCGAGTACCTGCACACGAGCGCGCGCTCGGTCGTCAAGCTCGACCCGTCGCTGCACCCGACGCAGATCGCCGCGCTCGCCGACGCCGGCCTCACGGCGATCCACGCGGTCAAGAAGGCCATGCCGGTGCTCGGAGCCGGGACGAAGGCCGTCGTGATCGGCGCCGGCGGGCTCGGCCACATCGGCATCCAGTGCCTGAAGGCCTACACGCCGACCGAGATCATCGTCGTCGACCCGAGCGAGAAGGCGCTCGCGCTCGCGGGCGAGCTCGGCGCCGACCACACCGTCCAGGCCGACGGCACCCAGCGCGACACGGTCTCCGAGGTCACGGACGGCATGGGCGCCGAGGCGATCATCGACTTCGTCGGCGAGAACGGCGCGATCGAGGACGGCATCGCGATGCTCCAGGACGGCGGCTTCTACTACGTCATCGGCTACGGCGAGAACCTGAACCTGCCGACGATCGACATCATCTCGCGCGAGATCTCGTTCATCGGCAACCTCGTCGGCACGTACGTCGACCTGCAGGACCTGATGACGCTCACCGCCGAGGGCAAGGTCACGCTGCACACGAGCACGTATCCGCTGGACGCGATCAACGACGCGATGGCCGACCTCGACCAGGGCCGGCTACAGGGGCGGGGGATCCTCGTTCCGGGTTAGCTCGCGCGCGCGCGCGATCGCATCCGCGCGCGTGGCGATCGCGCCCGCGAACCGGTCCTCCTCCAGCTGGGCGAGCAGCTCTCCCAGCCGCGGCCCCGTCGCGATGCCCAGCTCGCGCGCGAGCTCGTTGCCGCGGATCAGCGGCTCGGACGGCCGCTCGGCGAGCGCGTGCCCGAGCACCTCGCGCGCGAGCGCGACGTGGGCGGCGATCGCCTCGTCGGCGTTGCGGCCGCGCGTCGCCAGCCGGTCGGCGATCGTGAAGATCGTGACCTCGGCGCTGTACGGCGCGGTGGCGCGCAGGTAGCGCCAGATCGCCCGGCGGTCGAGCGGCGTCTCGTGGACGAGGAACCCGAGCCGCAGGTGGTGCAGCGTGAGCGCCGCGACGTAGTCGCTCATCCGCTGCGACGCGCGCAGGCGGCGCAGGACGGCGCGGGCGAGGTCGGCGCCGGCCGTGTCGTGGCCGATGAACGTCACGCGGCCGCCGGGCGTGACGGCGCGGGTCGCCGGCTTTGCGGCGTCGTGGAGCAGCGCCGCGAACCGCATCCCGCCGCCGTGCGAGAGCTCGTCGCCGAGCGGCCGGCGCAGGACCGCGCCGATCTCGTCGTCGGAGGCCTCGAGCCGCGCGACCGCCTCGAGCACCTCGAGCGTGTGCTCGTACACGTCGGCGTGGTGGAACACGTTCTGCTCCACCCCCTTGAGCGCATGCAGCTCGGGGAGCACCGCCGCGAGCAGCCCGAAGCGGTCCATCAGCTCCAGGCCGGTGCGCGCCCGGTCGGCGGTCACGACGCGCTTGAGCTCGCCGAACACGCGCTCGGGCGCGACCTGGTCGATCGCCGCGGCGTTCGCCTCCACTGCCGCGCCGGTGGCGGGATCGAGCGCCAGGTCGAGCTCGGTGACGAGCCGGACCGCGCGCAGCGAGCGCAGCGGGTCCTCGGTCAGCGCGCCCGCGGACACCATGCGCACGACGCGGGCCTCGAGATCGGCGCGGCCGCCGTGCGGGTCCAGGACGTCCCCACCGGCGAGCGGCTCGGCCATCGCGTTGATCGTGAAGTCGCGCGCGGACAGGTCGGCGCCGATGTCGTCGTCGCGCAACGTGACGAGGTCGACGTGCCAGCCGTGGCCCGGCCCGACGACGCGCCACGCCCCGAACGCGCCGGAGAGCTGGAACGCGGCGCCGCCGGTGGCACGCGCGATCTCCCGCGCCGCCTGCCGCGGGTCGCCGTCGAGCGCGATGTCGAGGTCGTCGGTCTCGCGCCCGAGCAGGTGGTCGCGGACCGCGCCGCCCACGAGCCACGCCTCGCGGCCGGCGAGCGCCGCGCGGGCGGCGTCGAGCGGCGACGTCATGCGTACTCCCGCGGCACCCGCCCGCTGATCCCGCACGTGATCTCGTAGTTGATCGTGCCGACGCGGGCCGCGAGCTCCTCGGCGAGGATGCCGTTGCCGATCAGCACCACCTCGGCGCCGCGCGCCGGCGGGTCGCTGCCGAGGTCGACGGTGATGTTGTCCATCGAGACGGTGCCGGCGACCGGGAACCGCCGCCCCTCGATCAGCACCTCGGCGTTGTTGGTCAGCGCGCGGCGGTAGCCGTCGCCGTAGCCGATCGGGATCGTGCCGAGCCAGGTCGGCCGGCGGGCGACGAACCGGCGTCCGTAGCCCGCGCTCTGGCCCGGCTCGCAGCGCTTGATCTCGGCGACGTAGCTGACGAGCTCGAGCGCCGGCTCGAGCCCATGCGCGGCCGGATCGCGGTGGAACGGGTCCATGCCGTAGATCGCGATGCCGCAGCGGACCATGTCCAGGCGTGCGTCCGGCCGGCGGAGCGCCGCGGCCGAGTTGGCGGCGTGGGCGAGCAGGCCGGGGTGGCGCGCTCGCCAGGCCTCGAACGCGGCGAGCTGCGCGTCCACGAACGACTGGTCGTCCTCGTCGGCGGTCGCGAAGTGCGTCATCAGCCCCGCGCAGCGGTCTCCGAGCGCCCGCACGACGCGCGAGGCCTCGTCGGGGTCGCGGGTGCCGAGCCGCCCCATGCCCGTGTCGAGCTTGACGTGGGCGCGCAGATGGGGCGGGAGCGCGGCGGCGAAGTCCTCGCGCCACGCCACGACGTCGGCCGCGGCGCGCGCCGCGATCGGGATCTCCTCCCTCGACAGGGCGCCCATGATCAGGAGCGGTCCGTCGACGCCGGCGGTGCGCAGCTCCTGCGCCTCGCGCGCCGTGGCGACCGCCAGCCACCGCGCGCCGCCGCGCAGCGCCGCGCGCGCGGCGGGCACCGCCCCGTGCCCGTAGCCGTCGGCCTTGACGACCGCGCACAGCGGCGCCAGCGCCGCCAGCCGCGCGCAGTTGCGTTCGATCGCGCCGGCGTCGACGCGGGCCAGCGCCCGGATCATCACCTAGTCCTCGTCGCCGGTGAGCCCGTCGAGCACGTCGACGCGCGTGACCACGCCGACCAGGCGGCCGTGCTCGATGACCGGCAGGCGGTTGTGCTTGCGGCGCGCGATCAGGTGCGCGGCCTCGCGGATCGTCGCGTCGGGCTCGATCGTGATCGGGTCCGGGGTCATCATGTCCTCGGCCGTCGCCGCGAACGCCTTGCGCGCGCGCTCCTCGAAGTGCGACCAGCGCTCGAGGAAGACGACGCCGCCGAACAGCTGGAAGTAGTGCGGCAGGTGGAAGTCCTCGCCCTCCTCGGAGAGCACGAGGTCCGCCTCGGTGATGATCCCGACGCAGCGACCGCCCTCGTTGACCACCGGTACGCCGCTGAGGTCGTGGTCGCGCATCACGTGCAGGACGGTCTCGACCGAGTCGGCCACCGTCACGCTGACGGGCTCTGCGTCCATGATGTCCCGCACCGTCCTCCCCATGTGCGCGGCAGCTTAGAGCGCCCCGGCCGCACGGGGGTTCGGGCTAGGACGCCAGCGCCGCCGGGAGGTGCTCGATCACGTCGGACGCGATCACGCCGTCGGGCCCGTGCGGCGCGGCGGCCAGCCGGCCGGCGCGCACGTGGGCGAACACGGCGGCGCATGCCGCGTGGGCGGGCGGCAGGCCCTTGGCGAGCATCGCGCCGGTCAGCCCGGACAGGACGTCGCCGGTCCCGGCCGTGGCGAGCGCCGGTGCGCCGCCGCGCGAGATCGCGACCCGCCCGTTCGGCGAGCACACGAGCGTGTCGTCGCCCTTGAGCACGACGATCGCCCGCGACTGCGCGGCCGCGGCGCGGGCGTGGTGCAGCCGCTGCCGCTCCACCTCCGAGGACTCGACGTCCAGCAGCCGGCCGAGCTCGCCGGCGTGCGGGGTCAGCACGGTCGGCCAGCGCCGCTGCGGCAGGTCCTCCGGGAACACGCCCGCGAGCGCGTTCAGGCCGTCGGCGTCGATCACCAGCGGCACGTCGATGCGCTCGAACATCTCGCGCGCGAACGCCTGCGCGCTCTCGGTGCGGCCCAGGCCCGGCCCGAGCACCACCGCATCCGCGCGCCGGATCGCCTTCAGCGCCGGCTCGACCGCTTCGGCGCTCAGGGCGCCGTCCGCGGCCGGCAGGCCGACCATCATCGCCTCGAGCAGCCGCACCGAGAACGTCGCCTCGAGCTGCGCCGGCGCGCCGACGGTGACGTAGCCGGCGCCCGAGCGCATCGCCGCCAGCGCGGCCATCGTCGGCGCGCCGGTGAGCCCGTGCGAGCCGCCGATGACGAACACGTTGCCGGACGTGAACTTCGTCGACTCGGTGCCACGCCGCGGGATGTCGGCCAGCACGCCGTCGGCGACCAGGCCCATGTCCGGCTTCGCCGGCGCCCCGCGGGGAATGCCGATCTCGATCACCTCGACGTCGCCGGCGTGCGCCTTGCCCGGCCGGATCCACAGCCCGGGCTTGGCACGGTGGAACGTCCCGGTCGCGACGGCGCGGACCGCGCTGCCCGGCACTTCGCCGGTCGAGGCGTCGACGCCGGACGGGATGTCCGCGGCCACGACCGGCGCCTTGGCCGCGTTCATCGCCTCGATCACGGCGGCCGCCGGGTCGCGCGGCGCGCCGGATGCGCCGGTTCCGAGCAGCGCGTCGACGAGCAGCTGCGCGCCGTCGAGCCGCTCGGCCGCGAACGGCGCGGGCGGTTCGCCGGGCAGCCGCTCGAGCTGCTCGGCCGCGTCGCCGCGCAGGGAGTCGGTGGACCAGACGGCCAGCACCTCGACGTCGCGGCCGGCGCCGCGCAGCAGCCGCGCGGCGACGAGCCCGTCGCCGCCGTTGTTGCCCTTGCCACACACGATCGCGATCCGGCCCGCCGGCGCGCGCTGGGCGATCACGCGCGCGAGACCCTCCCCCGCGCGCTCCATCAGGTCCAGCGACGGCACGCCCTTGGTCTCGATCGCCCATTCGTCGGTCGCGCGCATCTGCGCCGCGTCGAGCAGCGGCTGCATCCAGCGCGGCAGGCTCACTCGGTCACCGCCACCGCCGCGGCCATCCCGTGCGTGTGCGTGAGCGAGACCGAGACCGTGGCGCCCAGCTCGCGCGCCCGTTCGGAGGCCGCGCCGGTCAGGCGGACGGACGGCGGCTCGTCACCGCCGCCCACGACCTCCACGTCGCGCCAGCTCCACTCGCGGAGCTGCAGGGCCTTGGCGACCGCCTCCTTGGCGCAGAAGCGCGCGGCGAGGTGCATGACCGGCCGCGCGCGCGTCTGGGCGTACGCGCGCTCGGCGTCGGTGAACAGGCGCTCGGCCAGCCGCGGGCGGCGGGCCAGCGCGCGCTCGAGGCGCTCGATCTCGAGGAGGTCGATGCCGACGCCCACGCGCCGACTCTATCGGTCGCGCGCGCGGGGGCCCGCGAGGGCGTGGCGATCGCGCGCGGGGCGTGCGAGGGCGTCGCGATCGCGCGGGCGTGTGGGACGTGGCGATCGCGCGCGGGCGCGCGCGCGAGCGAGAAGACGGCGGTGGTGGGCGCCGGCCGCTAGGCCGGCACCCCGCCAAGCTCGCGCATCCGGACGGCGGCCTGGACGGCCTCGTCGCGCGAGCGGACTTCCAGCTTGCGATACAGGTTCTTCAGGTGCGACCGAACCGTCTCGGTCGAGAGCACGAGCAGGCGGGCGATGTCGTCGGTCGACGCGCCGCCTGACAGAAGGTCCAGGACCTCCCACTCGCGATCGGTCAGCGACGACCGGACGGGGCGCAGGCCCATGCCGCCCGTCGGCGCGCTGCGGTAGTGCTGGATCAGGTGCATGGCCAGCCGGCGCGAGATCGCCGCCTCGCCGTCGAGCGAGCCGCGCAGCGCGCGCGGCAGCGAGCCGAGCTCCATGTCCTTGGACAGATACCCGGCCGCGCCCGCGCGAAGGCCGCGCAGACCGAGCGATTCGTCGCCCGCGCCCGTGAGCAGGATGACCCGGATGCTCGAGTCCTGCTCGTAGATGCGGCGCGTGGCCTCGATGCCGTCCAGCTCCGGCATCATGTAGTCCATCACCACCACGTCGGGGCGGTAGAAGAGCGCGAGCTCCACGGCCTCCCGGCCGGTGGACGCTTCGGCGATCACGGTCACGTTCTCGCGCTGAAGCGTGTCGCGGATCAGTCGGCGAACCAGAGGATCGTCGTCCGCGACGATGGTCCGCAAGGGTGGCACGTCATCCATGAAGTCACTCAAACCGGGTTCCTCTCCGAGGGTCCGTCCTGCCGGAGTTGCACTGTACGGCAACTGTAGGAAGCCGTGGGGGAATTTCATACCCAGCGGGGGTCAGACATGCGTCCAGGACTGGGTACGGATGCTCCCGCTCGGGGTGACCGGAGCGCCACACGGGGGACGAAGACGCTCACCGCACCCCCCTCGATCTCACCTTCCTAGACGGCCGACCAGGCTCCACTCTGCCTGGCGTGGGAATCAGCATCAGTGACCTCCGCAACGGCCGCGACTCCGACCAGACGCTCGAGAACCTGCTGACGGCGCTCTCGCTGAACCTCGAGCTGCGGGCGCGCTATCGCGTCTTCGAGTTCGAGGCGACGCAGGAGGGTCACGCGGATGTCGCACGGCTGTTCGCCGATCTGCGGCGCACCGAGCAGCAGCAGATCGCGGACCTGCTCGCCGGCCTTCGGACGAGGCTCGGCGAATTCGAAACGCAAAAGGAGCTTGCATGACCATCGGCATCGTGGGGCTTGGCTACGTCGGCCTGCCCCTGGCGGTCGAGTTCGCCGAGGCCGGCCAGCGTGTCGTCGGCATCGACACGAATCAGACGCGCGTGAACCAGCTGCGCGCCGGCGAGTCCTACATCGAGGACATCCCGTCGGAGCGGCTGCAGGCCGTCGCCTCACGGATCGAGGCCACGACCCGCACGTCCCGGCTCGCCCAGTGCGACGCGATCATCGTCGCCGTCCCGACGCCGCTGACCGCGAACCGCGAGCCCGACCTCGCCCCGCTCATCAGCGCCGCGCAGTCCGTCGCCGACGCGCTGCAGCCCGGCCAGCTGGTGATCCTCGAGTCGACCACCTACCCGGGCACGACGCGCGAGCGCGTCCTCCCGATCCTCGAGGAGACCGGCCTCGTCGCCGGCCGCGACTTCCATCTCGCCTTCTCGCCCGAGCGCGTGGATCCGGGCAACGAGACCTACAGCCTTCACAACACGCCGAAGATCCTCGGCGGCCTCACCCCGGCGTGCCGGAACCGCGCCGAGGCCGTCTACGGGCTGGTGTGCGAGCAGGTCGTCCCCGTCTCGACCCTCGAGGTCTCCGAGATGGCGAAGCTGCTCGAGAACATCTTCCGCTCGGTCAACATCGCGCTCGTCAACGAGCTGGCGCGCCTGGCCGACCGGATGCACATCGACATCCACGAGGTCATCGACGCCGCGGCGACCAAGCCGTTCGGCTTCATGCGCTTCGATCCGGGCCCGGGCATGGGCGGCCACTGCCTCCCCGTCGACCCGTTCTACCTCTCCTGGAAGGCGCGCGAGCTCGACTTCGCGACCGAGTTCATCGAGCTCGCCGGCAAGGTCAACCAGACGCAGCCCTACTTCTGCGTCGAGCAGGCCGAGCGCGCCCTCAACGAGCAGGGCAAGGCCGTGAAGGGCTCCAAGATCGCCGTCCTCGGCGTCGCCTACAAGCCCGGCGTCGGCGACATCCGCGAGAGCCCGGCCCTGAAGATCATCGACCGCCTGCAGGTCCTCGGCGCCGATGTCTCCTACCACGATCCCTATGTCCCGGAGCTCAAGCAGTTCGAGCTCCAGAACACCGATCTCGAGCAGGCTCTGGCGGGCGCCGACGTGGCGCTGATCGTCACGGCCCACCCGGGCATCGATCACAACCACATCGCCGCGTCGGTGCCCACGGTCGACTTCCGTGGCGTCACGCGTACCCAGCGCGCGGTGGCGCGACCCCCGGCGGAGATGCCGGTGCCACGTGCGGAGCAGACCCAGCAGCCCATGGAGGTGGCGGCATGAAGCGTCTGGTCATCGTTGCGGATCACTCGTTCGTGGTCCACGCTATTCGTCTTGCCCTGCGGCAGACCGCGGGCTTCCAGGTCGTCGGCTTCATCGACGGCCGGACGCCGGCGGACGCCGCGCTCACCGAGCTGCGGCCGGACGTCGTCGTGGTCGACGACATGCAGCTGCCGGAGAACGCGATCGCCCGCCTGCGCGAGGCCGCCGAGCACGCGCCCGACGCCAAGCGGCTCCTGCTGACCATGCGCATGGACGAGGAGTGGCTGGGCGAGGCCTTCGAGGCCGGCGCCGACGGCGTCCTCTCCAAGAGCGTGCACCCGGTCAGCATGGGCACCCTGCTGCGCGAGATCGCGCAGGGCCACGTGGTCCAGAAGTTCCGGAACACGCGCCCCGCCGTCAGCCAGGAGGACTGCCCGCTCACCGAGCGCGAGAAGGAGATCCTCGGCCTGGCCGCCGAGGGCTTCACGAACCAGCGGATCGCCCGCGAGCTGTGGGTGACCGAGCAGACGGTCAAGTTCCATCTGTCGAACACGTACCGCAAGCTCGGCGTCGCCAACCGCACGGAGGCGACGCGCTACGCGTACATGCACGACCTCGTGATGCCGCGTGAACGGCTGGCGTCCTGAGCTGACCGCTGCCGCCGCCGACACCGAGGCGCTCCGTCACCCCGGGCTGAGGATCGTTCCTCCGCCCGTGGCGGAGGCTCGCACGGGCCGGCGCGGCGGGTTCTCGCGAGGGCGCGTCCGCTCGCTGTTCGTCGCGGACATCGTCGCGATCCTGATCTCGCTGGCGGCCACGTACGTGCTCGCCGAGCAGATCGGACCGCCGGCGGTGATCGCGCCGACTCCTCTGCTGATCGCGCTCGCCCCGGTGATCACGGTGATGTGGCTGGCGATCTTCGGCACTTACCGGCTCTACGAGGGCCAGTCGCGGGCGATCGCGCGCAAGAGCTTCGACGAGGTGTCGACGCTGTTCAACGCGCTGCTCGCCGGCTCGCTGCTGCTGCTCGTGATCGGCCAGGGCCTGAAGAAGGGCTTCGACATCTTCATCTACTCGCCGCTCGAGGCGCTGATCTTCCTCAGCTTCGCCGTGGTGCTCGTGCCGTCGCTGCGCGGCGTCGTGCGCACCTGGCTGCTCCCGAACGTGATGCGCCCGCGGCGCACGCTGATCGTGGGCGCCGGCGCGACCGGCCGCCTGCTCGAGCGCAAGATCGCCACCCACCCGGAGTACGGGCTGGAGCTCGTGGGCTTCGTCGACGACGAGCCCGGCAGCGAGGTGCTCGGCTCCACCAGCGAGCTGACCGATCTGGTCGACCAGCACCACATCGACTGGATCGTCCTGGCCTTCTCGGAGGCGCCGCACGAGCGCACGCTGGAGCTGGTGCGCGAGGTGCGCCGCCCCGACGTCCACCTGTCGATCGTCCCGAACTTCTACGAGCTGTTCGCGTCCAACGCCGCGATCGAGGACATCGAGGGCGTGCCGGTCGTCTCGCTGCCGTCGATGCAGTTCTCGCGCACGGTCCGGATGCTCAAGCGCACGTTCGACATCGTGGCGTCGGCCGCCGGCCTGCTCGTGATCTCGCCGATCCTGGCCGCGTCCGCGATCGCGATCAAGCTCGACTCGCGCGGGCCGGTGTTCTTCCGCCAGGCGCGCCACGGCCGCGGCGGGCGCGAGTTCCGGATCGTGAAGTTCCGGACGATGGTCGCCGACGCCGAGGCCCAGCGCATGGCGATGACCCATCTGAACCAGATGGAGGGCGGCGGCCCGCTGTTCAAGATGGCCGACGACCCGCGGATCACCCGCGTCGGCGCGTTCCTGCGCAAGTGGAGCATCGACGAGCTGCCGCAGCTGTGGAACGTGCTGCGCGGCGAGATGAGCCTCGTCGGGCCGCGCCCGTTCGTGGTCCACGAGTCCGAGCAGATCACCGGCTGGGCCAGCCGCCGGCTCGAGACCACACCCGGCATCACCGGCCTCTGGCAGGTCCTGGGACGCAACGACATCCCGTTCGAGGAGATGGTGAAGCTCGACTACGTCTACGTGACCAACTGGTCGCTCTGGTGGGACATCAAGATCCTGGTCCAGACGCTCCCGACGGTCCTGAAGCGCCAGGGAGCGTACTGATGGCAGTTTTCGTGATTCCCGCGTACAACGAGGAGGCCAACGTCCCGCGCCTGCTCGCCGACCTCGAGTCGCGCCCCGACCTGTGGAGCGACGGCGGCTGGGTCATCCTCGCCGACGACGGCTCCAGCGACCGCACGGTCGAGGTCGCCCGCGCGCACGACGGCGACCTCCCCGTCGAGGTGCTCGTGGCCGAGCGCAACGGCGGCCCGGGCAAGGCGTTCGACCGCGGCTTCCGCCGCGCGCTGGCGTTCGCCCCGCGCGAGGAGATGATCGTCACGCTCGAGTCCGACACGACGAGCGACCTCGACGCGGTCGAGGCCATGCTGGCCGCCGCCCACGCGGGCGCGGACGTGGTGCTGGCCTCGCACCACGGCAGCGGCGAGCTCGCGAACGTGTCCGCCCACCGCCGGTTCCTGTCCCGGGCCGCCTCCTCGGTGATCCGGCGCGGCGGCGGGCTGGACGCGAGCACGGTCTCGTCGTTCTTCCGCGTCTACCGCGCCGACGTCCTGCACCGCGGCTACGAGAGCTACGGCGACATGTTCATCCGCGAGCGCGGCTTCGCCTGCAAGGCGGAGATCCTCATGAAGCTCTCGCGCCTCGGCATCACGATCGCCGAGGTCCCCGTCACGCTGGACTGGTCCAAGCGCGAGGGCGAGAGCAAGATGAAGGTGCTCCCGACGATGGGCGGCTACGCGCGGCTGATGGCGCGCCAGACGTTCGCGAGGGCCCGTTCGTGAGCGGGATCGGCATCGTCGGCGGCGGCATCCTCGGGCTCGGCCTGGCCGACAGGCTCGTGGCGGCCGGCCACAAGGTGACGGTCTACGAGTCGTCGGCGCAGCTCGGCGGGCTGGCGGGCAGCACCGAGCTCGGCGGCGTGCGCGTGGACCGCTTCTACCACGCGGTGACCACGACCGACCGGCGGGTGCTCGACCTCGCCGACGAGCTGGGCGTCGGCGTCCGCTGGCGGCGGCTGGGCGGTGGCTTCTACCACGACGGCCGGACCGCCGAGATGTCGACGCCGATGCAGCTGCTGACGTTCCCGGGCCTGTCGCCGGCGGACCGCGCGCGGCTCGTGCGCTTCGTCCTGCGCTGCCGGCGGATCTCCGACCACGCCGAGCTCGACACGGTCGGCCTGGAGGAGTGGACCCGCCGCACGTGCGGCGACCGGCTGTGGGAGCGCCTGTGGGGCCCGCTCTTCGACTCCAAGTTCGACGGCCGCTACGACGACCTGCCGGCCACCTACCTGTGGTCGCGCATGAACCGGGTGTCCGGCACGCGCGACCGCAAGGGCCACGAGGTCATGGGCGCGCTCGAGGGCGGCTACCAGAACCTCGTCGACCGCCTCGCGGACCGGATCCGCGCGCGCGGCGGGCAGGTGCTGACCGCGACGCCGGTGCGGTTCGTGCCGTGCGCGAACCACCGCGCGATCGGCGTGATGCTCGACGCCGGCTTCCGCCCGCACGACACGGTCGTCGTCACCCAGATCCGTCCGAATCTGCCGCATATGCTGGCCCCGGAGCTCGAGCACGCGCTCGGCCCGGATCCGCAGCGCTACCTCGGGATCGTCTGCCTCGTCGCACGGCTGCGGCGCAGCGTCAGCCCGTACTACGCGCTGAACATCACCGACCGGCGTGTCCCGCTGACGAGCGTGGTGGAGACCACGCACGTCGTCGACGCGAAGGCCGCCGAGGGCCATCTCGTCTACCTGCCGAAGTACGTGAATCCGGACTCGCCCGAGCTCGACAAGTCGTCGGCCGAGATCCGCAGCGAGTACTTCCGCCACCTGAAGGCGATGTTCCCCGCGTTCCGCGAGGACGACGTCATCGCAGCGCAGGTGGCGCGCGCACGTGTTGCCGAGCCGGTCCACCCGGTTGGCGCGGTCAAGCCGGACCCGTTCAAGGTCCCCGGCCTGGTCGTGGCCTCGTCGGCCCAGGTCTACCCGGACATCGTTCACGGGCAGGCGATCCTCGGCGTCGCCGAGCGGATCTCCGCCGAGATCGAACGTCACGGATGCGTGCCACATCGCCGCTTGGAGGCGGCTTAGAGATGACCCGTAGCAAGGAGGAACGGACCATGACCCTGCCCGAGAGAATCGGTGTCACGGGTGCCGCAGGCTTCATCGGTGCGAATCTCGTCGAGCGCCTGCTCGACGAGGGCTGCAGCGTCGTCGGCGTCGACGATCTGTCGATGGGCACGCTGAACAACCTCGGCACCCTGATCGAGCACCCCAACTTCCGGCTCCGGCAGTTCGACTGCCGGGACGCCGGCCAGATGCGCGACGCCATGCACGACGTCGACGCCATCGCCCACATGGCGGCGCTGAAGATCCCGCGTTACGGCGGGGCCCTCAAGACGCTGCACGTCAACGTCGACGGCTCGCATGTCGCGCTCGAGCTCGGTCGCCAGCTCGGCGTGCACGTCGTCCTGGCGTCGACGTCGGACGTCTACGGCCAGGCGACGCCGCCGTTCGCCGAGGACGACCCGATCGTCCTCGGTCCGCCGACGAGCCGCCGCTGGTCGTACGCCGCGTCGAAGCTCTATGACGAGCACCTCGCGCTGCGGATGGCCGAGGAGGAGGACCTGAAGGTCACGATCCTCCGGTTCTTCAATGCCTACGGCCCGCGCAACCACCCGTCGTGGTGGGGCGGCCCGCTGTCCGTGTTCTTCGAGGACCTGCTCGACGGCCGGATGATGGAGCTGCACGGCGACGGCCGCCAGACCCGCTCGTTCACCTACGTCAGCGACACCGTCGACGGCGTCGTGCGCGCGCTGGCCCGGCCGGAGACCTCC
Organism: Solirubrobacteraceae bacterium; assembly: GCA_035706585.1. GTDB lineage: Bacteria > Actinomycetota > Thermoleophilia > Solirubrobacterales > Solirubrobacteraceae > DASSUW01. Next base: position 14,730 of record DASSUW010000417.1, read on the forward strand.
GGCGAGGTGATCAACATCGGCAACGACCAGCCGATCGAGATCATCGAGCTCGCGCAGAGGGTGCAGGAGTCGATGGGCATCCAGGGCCCGCTGCGCGCTCGCACGATCGCGCTCGAGTCGATCGGCGGCAACTACCAGGACGTCCGCCACCGCGTGCCGGACCTGTCCAAGGCGCGCCGCCTGCTCGGCTTCGAGCCGCGCGTGTCGCTCGACGAGGGCCTGCAGAAGACCCTCGCCTGGCATCTCGCCCTGCGCGAAGCCGCTGCGGTCGAGGTGGCGTGAGCGCCCACGCTGCATCCGTCGCGCCGGCCGGGACGACCCGGCCGGCGCTGCACGCCGTCGATCGCTCCGACGCCGCGCTGATGAGCATCGGCACGCTCGCCTCGGGCGTGCTGGCGTATGCCTTCAACGTGCTGGCGGCGCGGGCGCTCGGCCCGGCCGGCTACGGCGCGGTCGGCGCGCTGTGGGGCGGCATGTTCCTGCTCGCGTTGCTGCTGTTCCGGCCGATCGAGCAGACGATCTCGCGCGCGCTGGCCGACCACGTGGCCCGCGGCGAGGACGGCCGCCCGGTCCTCAAGGCCGCGGCCGGCCTGACGACGCTGATCACCGCGACCGCGCTGCTCGGCTGCGTGCTCGCGTGGGCGCCGATCACCGACCGCCTGTTCGGCGGCGAGCCGGTCCTGACCGTCGCGCTGATGGCCGGGCTCGCCGGCTACGCACTCTCCTACTTCGCGCGTGGCGTCGTCGGCGGCGTCCAGTGGTTCGGCGGCTACGGTCTCGTGCTGCTGGCCGACGGGGCGATCCGCTTCCTCTTCGCGCTTCCCCTTCTGTTCGTCGCCTCCCAGACGGTGGCGGCCGTGGCGATCGCCGCGGCGGCCGCTGGAGGCGCCCTGGCCCCGCTTGCCTCCCGCCGCCGAGGCGCGATGCGCCGCCTGGTGGGGGGCAACCGGGGGTCCTTCGCGCTCGGCAGCGCGGTGTCGTTCGCGATGCCGGCGGCGGTGATCGCCGGCTGCGAGCAGATCCTCGTGAGCGGCGGCCCGCTGCTCGTGCTGATCGCCGGCGGCGAGGGCGCGGCGGAGGCGGCCGGAGTGCTGTTCGCGGCCACGCTGCTGGTGCGTGCGCCCGTGTTCCTGCTGCAGGGCGTGCAGGCGTCGCTGCTGCCGAGCCTCACCACGTTCCGCGCCCGCGGCGACGAGGCTTCGCTGCACCGGGCGACCGTCAAGGTCGCGGTGATGCTGGCGGGCTTCGCCGGCGTGCTGGCCGCCGGGGCGCTCGTCGCGGGGCCGACCGCGATGACGGTGCTGTACGGCGACGAGTTCACCGCCGGCCGCGTCGACCTCGCGCTGCTGTGCGTGGGCATCGGCGGCTTCATGGCCGCCGGCGTGTTCTGCCAGGCCGCGCTCGCCCGCACGCAGGCGTGGCAGGCCGCCCGTGCCTGGGGCGCCGGCGCGCTGGCATTCGTCGTGCTTGAGCTCACGCTGGCGGGCACCCCGTTCCACCGCGTCAGCGTCGCGTTCGCGGTCGGCGCGTCGATCGCCGGCCTGCTGCTCATGCGCACGGTCTGGGGGGAATCCGCCAGAGCGGACTCGCTTGGGAGCTCGCTTCGCGAACCTCGCGCGGAGGCCGCCGGATGACGGGCGCGCGTCCGGTCCTGATCGTCTGCTCCTCCGGCGGGCACCTGCTGCAGATGCACTCGCTGCGCGAGGCGTGGGAGCCGTTCGCGCGCGTGTGGGTGACGTTCGACAAGTCCGACGCCCGCTCGCTGCTGCGCGACGAGCGCGTCGTGCACGCGTACGGGCCGACGAATCGCAACATCCCGAACCTGCTGCGCAACATCCGTCTCGCCTGGAGGGTCCTGCGCCGCGAGCGGCCGTCGGCGATCCTCACCACCGGCGCCGGCGTGGCCGTGCCGTTCGCGTGGGTCGGCCGGCTGCTGCGGATCCCCACCGTCTACGTGGAGAGCGTGACGCGGATCGAGGGCCTGTCCTTGAGCGCGCGCATGATCGCTCCGGTGGCGACGCGGCTGTACGCGCAGTGGCCGGAGCTCGCGGACGCGTCCGCGGGCCGCATCAAGTTCGCCGGCAACCTCCTGGCGGACGGATGATCGTCGTCACCATCGGCACCAACGAGCAGCCGTTCGACCGGCTCATCCGCGCCGCCCGCACGCTCGACAGCGACGAGCTCCTGGTCCAGTACGGCTCCTCGCGCGAGCCGCACGGCCGCGGCGAGTGGGTCGAGTTCCTGAGCTTCGACGAGCTCGCCGAGCGGGCGCGGAGCGCGCGCGCCTTCGTCTGCCACGCCGGCGTCGGCTCGATCATGCTGGCCCGCCGCTGCGGCCACCGGCCGATCGTGATGCCGCGCCGCCACCACTTGGGCGAGGCCGTCGACGACCACCAGGTGTTCCTGGCCAAGCGGCTCGCCAAGTCGGGCATCGTCACGCTCGTCGAGGACGAGGCGCAGCTTGCCGCCGCGCTGGCCGCGCCGCCGAGCGCGGCCGCGGCGCGCGCCGGCACCAACTCCGGCGCCGGCGCGCTGACCGCGGATCTGCGCACGCTGCTGAGCGATCTCGGAGCCGCCCGAGCAGCCTGAAGGGGCGCGCCCGCCGCGCGCCCCTTCGGTGACCGTCAGACCCCTGTGACGGTCAGATCGCCGCGTTCATGTCGGACGCGATCTGGCTCTGCGTCCGCGCGGTCTTCCAGACCCGGATCTCATCCAGGCGGCCCTTGAACCACTCGGACCAGACGGCGTTGCCGCCGAACTTCAGCGGGTCGTTGGTCGAGACCAGCGAGCCGGCGAGCGAGCGGCTGCCGACCAGCGTCCCGTTGCGGTAGACCTTCAGCGTCGACCCGTCGTAGGTCGTCGCGATGTGCGTCCACGTGTTCGTGGGCAGGGTGGACGAGCCCGCGATCGACGTGTAGCTCGAACCGGTCGCGACCTCGGCCGCCGGCTTGCGCCCGCCGTCGGGCCCGTACAGCGAGTACGACTGGTGGCCGGCGGCGCGGTTCTCCTTGAACACGACCGACTGCGCGCCCCAGGTCGAGGTCGGATAGACCCACGCCTCGAGCGTCATGCCGGTGCTGAGGTCCAGGCTCGCGTTGTCGGCGACCGTGACCACGTCGTTGACGCCGTCGAACGACAGCGCGGAGCCGAACTTGCCGGCGGTCGTGCGCGCGGCGCCCGAGATCGTGCCGCTGTTGCCCTTACCGCTCTTGTCGGCCGCCGTCGACCCGCTCGTCTCGTTGAAGCCCCAGGCGCCCACCAGGTCCGTGCTCGGAGCCGGGGCCGGCGTGGGGGTCGGAGTCGGAGTCGGCGTCGGCGTCGGCGTCGGCGTCGGGGTCGGGGTCGGCGTCGGCGAGCTGCACGCGCTCGTGCTCGTGGTGCCGGTCGCCTCGGCCGCGTAGGACTCGTTGCCCGCCGCGTCGATCGCCGTCAGCGCGATCGTGTAGCTCGTCCCGCATGCCAGCCCGCCGACCGTGTAGTTCGTGTTGGTCGTCGTGCCGGCGAGCGTCCCGTTGCGGTACAGGCGGTAGCCCGTCACGCCGCGATTGTCCGTCGACGCGTCCCAGCGGACGCCGATCCCGGTCTGGCTGATCGTCGTCCACGCCATCCCCTGCGGCACCGACGGCGCCTCCGTGTCGGGCGACGGGGTCGGCGTGGGCGTCGGGGTCGGGGTCGGCGTCGGCGTGGGGGTCGGCGTCGGCGTGGGGGTCGGCGTCGGCGTGGGGGTCGGCGTCGGATCCGGCGCCGGCGCGCCGCCGTACTCGTAGGCGCCGGCGTCGGGGGCGCCGTTGCGGGTGTTGCCGTCCTTGTCGCGGGAGGGCGCGTCGTTGGGGTCGGCGGCGTTGATGGCGACCGAGCTGGACTTCAGATGGAAGTCGTAGGCGCCCGGGTTGTTCCAGC
>DASSUW010000418.1:0-6252 GCA_035706585.1 Solirubrobacteraceae bacterium
GACCTCGCGCAGGCCCGCCACGACGCCGCCGACGCGCGGCGGCTGCTCGCGAGCCTCACGGGCTTCCCCGCCTGGCTCGTCGCCGAGGCGCACGTGTTGCTCGCGCGCGCGGAGATCCGCCTCAGCGACGGCCCGGCTGCCCGCATGCTGCTGGCCCGCGCGGCCCGTGCGCAGGCGCAGATGACCGACGCGCCCGTGCTCGCGCGCTGGGTGCACGACGGCTGGGAGCGCGCCGACGCGTTCGCCGCCAGCGCGACCGGCGACGGGCCCGCGCTCACCAACGCCGAGCTGCGCGTGCTGCGGCTCCTGCCGAGCCACCTGTCGTTCCGCGAGATCGGCGCGCGGCTGCACGTCTCGACCAACACGGTCAAGACCCATGCCCTGTCGGTCTACCGCAAGCTCGACGTCTCCAGCCGCTCGGAAGCGGTCGACCGGGGCTGCGCCGCAGGGCTGATCGATCCGTGACCGTCGGCGGCCCGGACACCCTGGCCGTGTGGCGGTTCGACGGGCCCGAGACTGCCGAGTCCGTGCTCCCGCGGCTCGAGCAGCTCGCCCGCGAGCATATGCTCGAGATCGAGGACGCCGCGCTCGTCCGCTGGCCGCCGCGGCACCGCATGCCGCGGGTGCAGGAGCTCGGCGCGATCGACGGCCCCGGCCACCTGTGGGGCGGCTTCTGGGGCGTGCTGCTCGCGCTGATCTTCCTGACCCCGATCGCCGGCCCGCGGTTCGGCGCCGCCGCGGGCGCCGTGGCGGGCACGCTGGCGGACTTCGGCGTCGCCGACGACTTCGTCAAGTGCGTCCGCGACAGCGTCACACCGGGGACCTCCGCCGTGTTCGTGCTCGGCAGCCGCGATTGCCCGGACCGGATCAGCGCGGCGCTCGGCGACACGCCCGCCGCGGTCATCCGCTCCGACCTGTCCGACGAGCAGACGCGCCACCTGCGCGACGCCCTCGGCGACGAGTCAGTGCAGCGCCTTGGCTGAGCCGGCGGGCACGTGCGTGGCGACGGGCTCGGGCTCGGCCACGTAGATCACGAACGTCCCGACGAGCACGTCGTGCAGAGCTCGCCGCCGCGCGTCGACGAGGATCATCAGGAAGCCGGCGCACAGCGGCAGTGCCGAGAGCGGCAAGGCGAGTACACGCAGCACGGCACGCCCGGCGTGCGGCGGCTCGAGGCTGCGGGCATCGACCACGCGGATGCTGAGCAGCCGGTTGCCGGGCGTCTGGCCGGTGGCCGACCAGAAGTACGCGAAGTAGGCGATGCTCCAGCCGAGCACGATCGCCGTCCCGATCACGGCCATCGCGGTCACGATGCCGTCCGGCACCTTGAGCAGCGACAACCCGAGCGCGACGACGGCGGCGACCGCCCACGCGACGGCGTTGATGATCGCCGCGTCCACCGCGAACGCGAGCGAGCGCGTCGCGAGGCCGGCGTGCTCGGTCACGTCGCGCCGGTCGCGGACGGCGCGGCGCCGCTCGGCGGTGAGCGGCGCCGCAGGAGCCGCCAGGCGAGGCGCTCGAGCCGCGCGTCGGCGTGGCGCGAGCGCTCACGGATGTCGTCGCCGACCTGATCGGCGAACCCGTAGCCCTGCTGCGTGATCGCCTCGGCCACGGACGGGCTCTGGGCGACCTCGTCGATCAGCGCCCACAGCGCCGGGCTGTCGCGCAGCCGCGCGATCGCATCGTCGGCGACGCGCGCGATCGCCTCCTGGATGACCGGGCTCGCGACGACCTGGTTGACGATCCGCTCCACGCCCGGCTGCTCGAGCGCCTTGGCGATGATGCGCTCGAGCTCGGGCCCGGCCAGCAGCCGGTCGGCGATGCGGTCGGCGATGCCGTCCGCCAGCGCGCCGTCGATGATCGCGATCGTCGCGCGCTCGAGCCCGTCACCGGTGCGGCGGCGCAGCTCGCGCTCGCCGCGGCGCGCCATGTCGACCGTGGCAACCGCCGGCCGCGCGAGGAACATGACGGCCCCCTCGATCACGGCAGCTGCCTCAGCCGAGGATCTTGCGCTTCTCGGCCGCGAACTCCTCGTCGGTGAGGATGCCGTCGTCGCGCAGCTTTGCCAGCTCCCTCAGCTGCGCCACCGGGTCGGGTCCCTCCTCGACGGCGGCGGGGGCCGCGGCGGGAGCGGGCTCGTACGCCTGCTGGGGCTGGGCGTACGGATCCTCGTAGCCCCACCGCCGCGCCTGGCGGCGCGACACGCGGTTGCTGACGGCTGTCGCGGTTCCGGCGACGACGGCGGTGCGGGCCATGCCGCGTAGCAGTCCGGGCATCGTTCAGGTCCTTTCGTTCACGTCGTGGCCTCGACGGCGTCCAGCGAGGCGAGGATCGCCTGGATCGGGATCCGGCCGCTGGCCACCAGCTGGCCACCTGACTTGCGCAGCGCCACCGCCACCGGGGCGGCCCAGCGGTTCTCCCAGACGAGGATCGCGGCCGACGTCCCCGGCTCGAGCACCGCGGCGGCCTCCTCGAGGTCGTCCTGGCCGATCAGACCGGAGGACGCGCCCTCGAGCACCTCGAAGCCGCCGCCACCGCCGTTGAGCTCGCCGAGCTCGAGCGCGGCCACCGAGCCGTCCTCGCCCTTCGCCAGGAAGGCGACGTCGAGGATGTGGATGATGTCGCGGTCGTGCAGGTCGACGATCATCGGCGCGACCTCGCCGGTCGGCTGCTTCCCCGGCCATTCGAGCACGACGTAGTCGATCGGGCCCATCTCTTCGAAGTCTTCTCTCTCCATGCTTCCTCCTTCTCGGGCGCGAGAGACCCAACCATCGGCGGTGGCGATCCCGGTCGCATCATCCGATCGGGGTGAAGCGACGGCCCGCCGGCGATGGTGCAGTTCGCCCATGTCCACCGACGCCCGTCCCGTCGTGCTCGCGTTCGACGGCTCCGCCGAGGCGCGCGCAGCGGTCGCCGCCGCCGTCGACCTGTTCCCTGGGCGGCGGCTCGTGATCGTGAGCGTCTGGGAGCCCGGCCTCGCGCTGGCGCTCGCCCCGACGCGCGACCTGACGGGCGTCGGCTACCCGCCGCCGACCGCGGCGGAGGTGGAGGCGCTGGACCGCGTCCAGCACGATCACGCGGTCGAGATGGCGCAGGCGGGCACCGCGCTCGCCCGCGAGCTCGGCGCGAGCGCCGAGCCGGACCCGGTCGCCGACGAGGCGGACGTCGCCGACACGATCGCGGCGGTGGCCGAGCGCGTCGACGCGTGCGCGATCGTCGTCGGCTCGCGCGGCCTCGGCCGGGTGCGGTCGCGCCTGTTCGGCTCGACCTCGCGCGAGGTGCTGGAGCGCAGCGGACGCCCGGTGGTCGTCGTCAAGGCGCCGGGCTGATCGACAAGGAGACCCGAAATGTGCCGCTGGAACGCCTACTTCGGCCAACCGCTCGTGATCGACGAGTTGCTCTTCCGCACGCCGCACGGCCTGATCGACCAGGCGCTTCACTCGCGCATGGGGGTCGAGACGACCAACGGCGACGGCTTCGGCATCGGCTGGTACATGCCGGGCCGGCCGGACGACCCCGCGCGCTACCGCAGCGTGTCGCCGGCATGGAACGACGCCAATCTGCGTGACCTCGCCTCCCACATCGAGTCGCCGCTGTTCCTGGCGCACATCCGGGCGACGACGGGCACGCCCGTGCAGCAGACCAACTGCCATCCGTTCCAGCACGGGCGCTGGCTGTTCGTCCACAACGGGGCGATCAACGGCTTCGCCGAGATACGGCGGGAGCTGCTGCTCGCGGTCGAGCCGGCGCTGTTCGGGGACATCGCCGGGTCGACCGACTCCGAGGTGCTGTTCTATCTCGCGCTCACGTTCGGCCTCGAGGACGATCCGCTGCCCGCGGTCGAGCGCGCGGTCGGGTTCGTCGAGGCGACCGCACGCGGGCGCGGCATCGAACATCCGATCCAGATGACGCTCGGCATCACCAACGGCGAGCGCCTGTGGGCGATCCGCTACGCCAGCGAGGGGCGCCCGCGGACGCTGTTCATGTCGGCCGACCGCGCGACCGTGCAGGCGCTGCACCCCGACAATCCGCGCTTCGAGCGGCTGACCGACGAGGATCGCCTGATCGTGTCCGAGCCGCTCTCCGACCTTCCGGGCGTCTGGCTGGAGGTGCCGGAGTCCACAGCGGTGATCGTCCAGCCCGGCGCCGACGAGCAGGTGCCGTTCCAGCCCGACCGCGCGCTCGCAAGCCTCTGATGGCCGCCGCCGAGCCACCCGTCGACGACGAGATCAGGCCCGAGGACCTGACGAACGTCTTCGAGGTCCCGCAGTGGGTGCGGGACCTCGGCCTCGCGTCGTGGCTGCTGGTCGGCATCACGCTGCTGCTGGTCGGGATCGTCTGGCTGATGTCGCTGACCGCGACGATCGTCATGCCGGTCATCACCGCCTCGATCATGGCCGCCGTGATGTCGCCGCTGGTCGGCGTGCTGCAGCGCCGCGGCCTCCCGCGCGGGCTCGCCGCGGCGCTGCTGCTCGTGCTGATCGTCGTGGCCGTGGTGGCGCTCGGCGCGCTGATCATCGGCGGCATCGCCGGCGAGGCGAAGGAGCTCAAGACGGATCTCGCCCAGGCCGCGGACACGGTGCGCGGATGGCTGCAGGACGCCGGCGTCAGCGCCGGCGCCGCGACCGAGGCCAAGGACGACGCGAGCGCCGGGGCCAGCCAGGCCTTCCACACGCTGCTCGTCGGCGTCGCGGGCGGGCTGACCGCGCTCGCCTCGCTCGTCGTGTTCCTCTCGTTCACCGCGCTGAGCCTGTTCTTCCTGCTCAAGGACGGCCCGGTGATCCGCTCGTGGACCGAGCGGCACATGGGCGTGCCCGCCGCGGTCGCCCATGTCATCACGGGGCGCACGCTGCAGTCGCTGCGCGGCTACTTCGCGGGCGTGACCGCCGTCGCGCTGTTCAACGCGACGATCATCGGACTCGGCGCGCTGATCCTCGACGTCCCGAACGCGGGCTCGATCGCGCTCGTGAACTTCGTGACCGCCTACATCCCCTACCTCGGCGCCTGGTCGGCCGGCGCGTTCACGGTGCTGATCGCGCTCGGCTCCCAAGGCCCCGAAACGGCGCTTGCGATGGCCGTCATCTCGCTGCTCGCCAACGGCGCACTGCAGCAGATGATCCAGCCGATCGCGTACGGCGCGACGCTCGACGTCCATCCGCTCGGGGTGCTGATCGTGACGATCGCCGGCGGCGCGCTGTTCGGCGCGGTCGGCCTCATCCTTGCGGCGCCGCTGACGTCCGCGGCGCTGCGGGTGTCGGCAGACCTTGCGCGGGCCCGCTCGCGAGAGCCGGTGCTTGAAGCGAACGGCGCCACGACGACAGCAGGGAGTGCACCGCTGCCGCACCGATGACCGGCTTCTCCGGCCCGGGGAGGCGCGCCGGATGCAGGATGAAGCCGCGGGTCTGCGGGCCGCCGAGCCCGCCGTGGAACGAGATCAGCTCCTCGAACGCGCAGCCCTCGTCGAGCGCCGGGTCGTAGAAGCTGCCGACCATGATGTCGGCGACGTGCGCGAAGCCGTCGGTGCGGCGCAGGTGCAGCGCCGCGGTCGGCGACAGCCCGGCGAGCGGATCGGCGCCCTCGATCCGGTCCTCGTCGAGGTAGCGCGCGCCGCCGGCGCCGAGCACGAGCGCCCCGTGCTCGGATGAGCGCACGAGCAGCCAGCCGACGTGCGGATGCTCGCGCAGCGCCGGCAGCAGATCCGGGTGGCGCTCGTCGATCTCCTCGCGCGTGAGCCGTCGCGGCTCCTCCATCAGGTACACGAGCCCGAGGTTGCCCGAGCCGAGCACGACGGCCGCGCGCCCCGAGACGTCGTTGCGCGCCGGCTTGGCCTTCCCGGCGCCGGTCGCCTCGTCGACGGCGTGGCCGACGACCGCCTGCTGCTCGTCGCCGCCGCTGTATGCGGCGACGCGCCCGTCCTCGAGTGAGCGCTCCACCAGCTCGTCGAGCCCGTAGCCGTGGCGCTGCTTGAACGTGGCGCCCTGCGTCTGGCCGTGGTCGGAGAGCACGACGATCTCGTACGGGCGCGGCGCGTAGCGGCGGGCCCGGGCGATGCGGCCGAACTGCTGGTCGAGCTTGCGCAGCGCCTCGACCGTGTCCGCGCGCTCGAGCCCGGAGTGGTGGGCCACCTCGTCGTAGCTCGCGAACGTCGCGTACACCGCCGGGCGGCCGCGCATCATGTCGGTCAGCACGCCGTACACGATCAGGTCGCGGACGAACACGCACATCGCGCCGCGCAGGAACGGATAGCTGCCG
>DASSUW010000419.1:0-6214 GCA_035706585.1 Solirubrobacteraceae bacterium
TCGAGTACCCCTCGTCCCACGATCCCTCCTCTGTGGCCGCTACGAGCGCCCCGTCGGTGGCCGGTACGACCGCCCCCCGCTGTGGTGGCCGGTACGACCGCCCCTGCTGTGGCCGCTACGAGCGGCCCGGTACCCGCACGCGCAAGGGGCTACGCACGCGGGCGGACTCGTGCACTGCAAACGTTCGCAACCTGACAACCATTCAGCCGCGCCGAACGCTCAGCTGGCGGTCGCCCCGCCGTCCAGCGGAAGCGTCGCGCCGGTCACGAAGCGCGCCTCGTCGCTGAGCAGGAACGCCACGAAAGCGGCGACCTCGTGGGGGTCCGCCACCCGCCCGGTGGGGTTGGGCGCATCGAGCGAGGCGCGGTCGGCCTCGGGCCCCACGCCGAGCAACTCGCGATACAGCGGAGTGTCGACGTTCCCGGTGATCAGGGCGTTGACGCGGACGCCGTCGCCGGCGTGAGCGAGCGCGGCGGCCCGGGTCAGACCGACGACGCCGTGCTTGGCCGCGACGTACGCCGTCAGCCCGCCGATCCCGCTCGTGCCGGCGGTCGAGGCGTTGTTGACCACCGCGCCCCCGCCCGCGGCCAGCAGCGCCGGGAGCTGCGCCCGGAGGCAGTAGAAGGTGCTGCTGAGGTTGAGCTCCAGCTCAGCCGTCCAGCCGGCTGCGTCGATGTCGGCGGGGCCGCCGGGCGCCACGACGCCGCCCACGTTGTTGAACGCGCCGTCGAGCCTTCCGAACCGGGCGACGGCGGTCTCGACGATCCTCGCCGGCCCCTCCGGGTCGGTCATGTCGGCGGCCACGAACACCACGTCGGCCCCCGAATCTCGCAACCGCGCCTCGACGTCGCGGCCGTCGGCGTCACCCCGGGCGGTCAGGACCAGTCGGGCGCCTTCGGCGGCGAGGCGTTCCGCGGTGGCCAGGCCCATGCCACGCGTGGCACCGGTGACCATCAGAACCTTTCCCTCGAGTCGCTTCATGTCGATCGCACGTTGAGCGCCATGGGCCTTTCCAAGAACGCCTGGCGGCGCCGAGAACGGCCCGTCTGAGCTGACGCTACTTCACGCGCTCAGCTGCTGTGCGGGTCGTCGCGGCCGTGACGGTGGTGCGCAGGTCGATGGGGTTGCGGATGCAGTAGGCGCCGGGGCAGTGGTCGTCGGCGGCCTGCTTGAGCTCGTCGAGGACGTCCGGTGAGGCGTCGGTGTCGACGGCGAGTCGCCAGTCGATGTGGTCGACCGGCGGCTGGTCGCTGACACCGAGCGCGCGGGCCTGGTTGACGTCGGCGTGCACCTCGGCGCGCAGGCCGCGGAGCTCGACGTCGCGGCGGGCGGCTTCCTGGGCGTAGGTCATGGCGTAGCAGGCGAGGCCGCCCCAGAAGCAGTAGGCGAGCGGGTTGGGCGCCGACCCTGTGCCGCCCATCGGCGGAGGGAAGTCGGCCTCGAAGACGACCGGGGCGCCGCCGGGGACGGGGATGGTGGCGCGGAACTGAGGGCCGCTGGTCTGCCACTCGCCGTCGAACGTGACGTGCTGGGTGACGGCGCTCGGGTCGGCGGCGGCCTTGGCCGCGGTCTGTTCGACGGCGTCGATGTTGACGTTGTGCATAGGGGCTCCTTGGTTGAGAGTCATGAGCCGGGTGGGCCGCCGAGGAAGGCAGCGGAGACGAGCAGGTAGGCCGCCACCGCGGCGACGAGCGCGGCGAAGCCCCGTCCCAGCTGGCGTTGTGGGACGCGGCCTGCGACGGCGGCGCCCGCGAGCGCGCCGACGATGCAGGCAACGGTCATGGCGGCAGTCACGGGCACGTCGAGGCCGCGCCCCGCGAGCAGGTGGGCGGCGAGGCCGAGCAGTGAGCTGGCGGTGATGATGGCCAGCGACGTCCCAACCGCGAGGCGCATCGAGAGCGCGAGGACGATGGCGAGCGTCGGGACGATGAGAAAGCCGCCGCCGACGCCGAAGAAGCCGCTCATCATGCCGATGGTGACGCCGGCGACGAGGTCGCGGGCCAGGCGGACCGGCGGGCAGGACGGCGCGCGGTCGGGGTCGGCGGGGTGATGATCGCGTGAGCCGGTGGCCTTGCGCCAGGTGGCGGCGGCGGCGAGCAGCATGATGACGGCGAACGCGGCGATGAGCGCGCTGCCGGACACGGTGTTGCCGAGCGCGGTGCCGGCGGCGACGCCGGGCACCGCGGCGGCCGTGAACGCGGCGGCGTGGCGCCAGCAGATGCGCCCCTCGCGGGCGTGGCCGAGCCCGCCGGCGATGGCACCCGCGGTGACGATGACGAGCGACGCGGTGGTCGCGTCCTGGACGTTCTGGCCGAGGACGTAGACGAGGACGGGCACGGCGAGCACCGAGCCGCCGCCGCCGAGCATGCCGACGGCGACGCCGATGGCCAGGCCGAACGGGATGGCGGCGAGCGCCATCGCGGCTAGCTCGTCGCGGTGGCGGACTCGGGCTGTTCGACGGGCCAGCCCTGCTTGGTCCAGGTCCCGACGCCGCCGTCGGCGACGTGGATGACCTTCTCTGCGCCGTGGCGCAGCAGCAGTGAGGCGGCGACGGCGCTGCGTTGCCCGGACGAGCAGATGACCGCGACCGGTCTAGCCGGGTCGATGCCGTCGGGGATGGCGCCGATGTCGTGGTAGGGCGTGTGGACCGCGCCGGGGATGTGGCCGCTCTCCCATTCGTCGGCCTCGCGGACGTCGAGGACCTGGACATGCTCGGCGCGGTCGTGTAGGGCGGGCACGTCGATGCGCTCGACCGTCTCGGTGGGGCGTTTCTCCTCGCGCCAGCTGGTCATGCCGCCGGCGAGGTAGCCGGCGACGTGGGTGATGCCGACGGAGGCGGCGAGGTGCGCCGCGTGCAGGGCGTCCTCGTCGTCGCGGCCGATGAACACGACCGGCTGGTCGCGGTCGGCAACCCACGCGAGCTTGGTGCCGAACCCGGCGCGCACGGCCGGATTGCATACGGCGCCGGGAATGTGCGCGTCGTCGAACTGCAGGTCGGTGCGCACGTCCACCAGCAGCGCGCCTGCCTGACGCTGCGCCTCGACCTGGCGGGGCGTGAGCGGCTCGACGTGGCTCCCGTGGCCGGCCAGCGGCCCGCGGTTGAGCGCGACGATGGCCTGGAAGTTCGGCGGCTGGGGCCCGAGTGTCGAGGTCGTCTGCTCGACGAACGTGTCCTCGTCATCGACGGCCAGCAGGTCCTGGTTGGCGCGCTCGTAGGCGATGGTGGAGGACACCTTCATGTCCATGCCGGGCCCGCCGCACAGCGACCCGCCGAGGTGGCCGGGCCAGACCTCGCACTCACCCGGCAGCGACAGCAGCTTGTCGTGGAGCGAGTGGAAGATGCCGTGGGCGCCCTCTGCCTTGTCGACGGCGAGGTCCGGGCGGGCGATGTCGCCGACGAACAGCGTGTCCCCGGTCAGCACCGCCCACGGCTCGCTGCTGCGCGCGGTGTCGATGAGCGCGAACGCCGTGTGCTCCGGACGGTGGCCGGGCGTGTGCAGCGCGCGCACGGTGACGCTGCCGAGCTCGAGCTCGTAGCCGTCGTCGAACGGCTCGTGGTCGTAGTCGGGCTCCGCGAGGCGGTGGATGTGGACGGTCGCGCCGGTGGCGGCGACGAGGCGCCCGTGCCCGGACACGTGGTCGGCATGGTTGTGGGTCTCCAGGACATGCTCGATGCGCACGCCCATGTAGCGCGCCAGGCGCAGGTACTCGTCGATGTCGAGCTTGGGGTCGACGACGGCGGCGACGCCGGCGTCCTCGTCGCCGATCAGGTAGCTGGCGCAGCCGAGGTCGTCGTGGGTGATCTGGCGGAAGATCATGCGGCACCCCCGCGGGTCGCGGTGGTCAGCGGCAGTCCGGCGCGCGCCCACGCCTTGATGCCGCCGTCGATGTTGCTGGCGTCCAGGCCGGCCTTCCTGGCCGCACGGCTGGCCATCCCGCTGCGGTGCCCGGAGGCGCACAGGAAGGCGACCGGCTGGTCACGATCGAGCTCGCTCAGCCGCCCGGAGAGCTGGCCGAGCGGGATGTGGGTGGCGCCGTCGACGCGTGCCCGGGCGAGCTCGTCGACCTCCCGGACGTCGACGAGTTGCAGCTCGCCGCGTGCGTGCGCCGCGGACGCCTCGCTCGGGGTGAGGGATTTGGAGCGTCGGAACAGCATCAGTCCTCCTTGGAGTCGGTTGGCTGCACGACCGCGGTGTGGCCGTCGCGTGAGATGGACATGCCCGGCTGGGCGCCACGCGGCGGTGACGGCGTCGTCGGCCTTCACGGGGCGCTGCACGTCGGCGACAGGCTCACCGGATGACCTCCCTCGGGTAGAGGGCACTACGCAGTGCGAACAGCCGTGACAGCAGCAGCGACGCCGGGCACGCGCCGGCGGCGACGTACAGCCACTGGTTGACGCCGACGAACGCGGTCAGCAGCAGAAACCACGGTGAGACGGTGGCGGCCAGCAGGGCGCTGAGCAGCGTCACCGTGCCGGCGAGCGCGAACAGCACCCGCTCAAGCGGCCAGCCGGCCGTGGAGCAGGACGAGGTGGGAGTCATCGGGGGGCGCCTTCCTGGAGGATCGAGCCGAGGTCGTCGACGTGCCGGCGAAGGCCGCCACAGACCTGCTCGCACAGGTCGAAGACGCCCTCGTCGGCGATGGCGTAGACGGCAGACGTGCCGCGCCTGGTGCGCGACACGATGCCCGCGTTGAGCAGCGTGCCGAGGTGCTTGGAGACGTTCTGCTGCGACGCGCCGACGGCCTCCTGGAGCTCCGCGACGGTGGCCTCGCTTCGCGCAGGCGGTCCAGCAGCTTGATGCGCATGGGCTCGCCGAGACAGCGGAAGCGCTGAGCGATGAGGTCGATCAGGCGGTCAGGAAGCGGGTGTCGAGTCGTCGGGGTTGCGGGCATGCGGCTCACGCTAGCACAACTACGCGATTGTATAGTTGTGCCCTCCAAGACGATGCTGCCCTGTCCTCCACTCGCCGAAACACCAACGCGCCGGAACCTCGACGCCGTCCCTCAGACGACCGAGCCGGCGGCAAACCACCCGCGGGCGCTCCGCCCGGCGCGAGGACCCGCTACCCGGGCGGCGGCCGCGCGGCGCGCGGGGAGGGCGGCGGCCGGCTTCCGTAGCCGGCGCAGGCTCGTCCATCCGGCGGGCGTTGCCCGCGCCACCACGCCCAGCCGTTGGCGGTCTTGCCGCCGTCCTGGCCGTGCATGGCGGCCGCCGTCAGCGACTTGAAGTGCCCTCGCCCGACCACGTCGACCTCGGTCGCGACATGGACCGTCGCCTCCCACGTCCCGCCCTCGTAGCGGCCGGTGAGCGTGTCGCCGGCGCGCAGCAGACCGCGGAGACGAGGTCCTGCAGCGACACGGCGCGCTTGCGTCCGCGACGGACCGGGCTCGTGCAGCGCAGCAGGCGGTCGGCACGGCCGCTGGGGCCGTCGACGCGGTCGTGCCTGGACTGCCTGGCGGCTGCCGGGCCTTCCCAGTTCCTGGAAACGAACCTGGAGAGGCCGCTGGCTAATGCGGGCGGAGGGACTCGAACCCCCACGGCTTGTGGCCACGAGGACCTAAACCTCGCGCGTCTACCAATTCCGCCACGCCCGCGCCTGCGTGCGAGTCGGCACAAGCGCCGCACGCACGGCAGCGAGATTGTATGGTCGCGCAGGCATGGAGGAGCCCGGGGTGATCATCGAGCACCCGAATCGCAAGAAGGCGTCGTCGAAGCTCACGCGCGCGGTGGTCGTCGTGCTTCTGCTCGTGTCGGCGGGCCTGGTGGGGATCGTCACCGTCGGTGGCTGGGACGCGCTCGAGGGCGCGAAGGCGCTGCAGATCGGCTACATCGTCCTCTACGTCGTGCTCGCGTTCTTCGTGCTGCGCTGGAGCCGCGGCGTGCTGCCGGTGGCGGCCGCGCTCGCAACGGTCCTGCTGATCTTCGCGGCCGTATCGGCGCCGGAGTGGTTCGACCGTGACAAGGCCGGGTTCAGCGACCCGGCGCTGGACGAGTCGATCCTCGGCCTGATCACCGCGCTCATCGTTCCCGCGCAGCTGCTCCTGATCGCGTTCGCGATGAGCGGGTTCCGGCAGGCCTGGAACGTCGAGGTCGAGCAGCACGAAGACCCGCCGCCCGAGCGCAACGAGCGCAGCGGGCCCGCCCCCGCCGCCGTGTGACCGGCAGCGCCGGGTCGCCGCGCCCGGCGCGACGACGCGGCGCGGCGGCGCCCGG
>DASSUW010000420.1:0-11351 GCA_035706585.1 Solirubrobacteraceae bacterium
CGCCGGCCACGCTGCTGCGGCGGATCGCGGACCGGTTCCGCGCGCCCGCTCCCGCGGCCCCCACGGCAACCCCCGCGCCGCCGCCGCGCGCGGCGGTCACGCGGCTCGCGCGGATCGACCTGCAACCGAGCGCGCCGGAGCCGCCGGTCTCGGAGACGCCGGCGATCCGGGGCACGAACCCCGAGCGGCTGGCGCGCATGCTCGGGACCGAGGTCACCCACGACGAGCAGGGCAACGCCACCGTCGCGATGCCGGACTACGTCCCGTTCTCGACGGCCCCCCGGACCGTCAGCCGCGCCGAGACGGACGTCCCCAGCCATGCCGAACCCGCGTCGTCCACGACGACGTCGCCGCCGCTCGAGGCTGCCGCGGCCGAGGCGCCCGCCGTGGACATGGACGCGATCGCCGACACGGTCATCGACAAGCTCCGCCGCGAGCTGCTCGTCGAGCGCGAGCAGGCCGGCGGCCCCATGGACCTGATCTGAGAGGACAGCAGTGGCGAACCTGAGAGCCGTCAGCAAAGGATCAGAGCAACCGGACCCGGTCGCCGAGCTGCGCTTCAAGGTCGCGCTGTCGCCCGAGCTCGCGATCGGCCGCTTCTCCGAGTGCACGGGCATCGCGGTCGAGGTCGAGACGAAGGAGTACATGGAGGGCGGCTCCAACGACTTCGTGCACAAGCTGCCGACGCGCGTCAAGTACCCGAACATCGTGCTCAAGCGCGGCGTCACGCACGAGGAGGCGCTGCTGCAGTGGTTCTTCGAGAGCCGCTTCACGCCCACCCGGTACGACATGACGATCACGCTCATGGGTCCGGGCACGCAGGAGGTGCGCAGCTGGGTGTTCATGAACGCCTACCCGGTCAAGTGGACCGGCCCGAACCTCAACGCCGGCTCCAACGCGGTCGCCAGCGAGCAGCTGGAGATCGTCCACAACGGCCTGAGGATGGCCTGACGCGATGCCGCCCAGCTACCCCGACGGATTCAAGAAGGCCGAACTGGAGATCGACGGCGGCGAGACGATCACCGTTCTCTTCAACCCGACCGAGTACACGATCACCAAGACCAACACCTGGAACTTCAAGGAAGTCCAGGGCAGCTCGCTCCCACCGCCCGAGTTCGGCGGCGGGAGCCCGCGCCAGATCTCGCTCTCGCTGCTGCTGGACAACTCCGTGCTCGAGGACAGCCAGAGCGTCCTCGAGATCACCCAGAAGCTGTTCAAGATGATGGAGGTCGGCGACGGGCAGCCGGCCGCCGGCGCGCGCTCGTCGCCGCCGTACGTGACGTTCCGCTGGGGCGCGGTCGACACGTTCAAGGCGGTCTGCACGTCGCTGACCTGCTCCTACCAGCTGTTCCAGCCGAACGGCGACCCGATCCGCGCCGAGGTCAAGCTCGACCTCAAGCAGGCCGAGCCCGCCAGCACCGCGTCGTCCAACAGCGCGAACCTCGGCACGAACCCGACCACGCGTGCGATCGCCGGCGCGGGCGTGCACACGGTGCAGGACGGCGACAGCCTGCCGTCGATCGCCTACCGCGCGTACGGCGACGCGACGCGCTGGCGCACGATCGCCGAAGCCAACGACATCGACGACCCGCTGCGGCTGCGGCGCGGAACGCCGCTGATGCTGCCGCGGCTGGAGGGCTGATGCCACGTCCCGTTCCCGGCTGCGAGATCGTCCTCGACGGCGCGCCGATCGGCCTCGAGGTCATGCGCCAGCTGCTCGACGTGACCGTCCGCGACAGCCTGCTGCTGCCGGACACCGCGCTCGTGCGCTTCCGCGATCCCGAGGGCACGCTCGTCGGCGACAGCAAGTGGTCGATCGGCGCCACCCTCGAGGTCAAGCTCGCGGGCATCGACGAGGACACGCTCACGACGTCGTTCAAGGGCGAGATCGTGGCGATCGAGCCCGAGTACGGCGAAGGCGACGTCATCGTCGCCTTCCGCGCCTACGACAAGGCCTGGCGGCTCAACCGCACGCGCAAGAGCGCCACGTACAAGGACGTCACCGCCGCCGACATGGTCAAGACCATCGCCGCGGAGGCGGGCCTGACGCCCGGGACGATCGAGGGCGGCGGCCCCAAGTACGACGTCTTCCAGCAGAGCATGGAGACCAACTGGGAGTTCTGCTGGCGCCTCGCGCGGCTGCGCAACTTCGAGTTCGTCGTCCAGGACAGCACCTGCCACTTCCGCGCGCGCAAGGCGCAGGGCGCCGTCGCGACGCTGACCCGCAACGGAACGCCGGAGGACACGCCGCTGCTGGCGTTCAAGCCGCGCCTGAGCGGCATGGGCCAGGTACAGAGCGTCGAGGTCCGCAACCACGACCCCAAGAGCCGCCAGGCGGTCACCGGCAAGGTCCAGACGCCCAGGATCCCGCACAGCTCGCCCGCGATCCAGCTGCGCGAGAAGGCGATCGCCACCCTCGGCGCGGGCGCCGTCGTCGTCGCCAACCGCGTGGCCGACGCGCAGCTCGAGGCGACCGACATCGCGCAGACCACGCTCGACCGGCTCGCGAGCTCGTTCGTCGAGGCCGAGGGCAGCGCGTACGGCAGCCCGGCGATCCGTGCGGGCTCCACCGTGAAGCTGGACGGCGTCCACCAGTTCAGCGGCGAGTACGTGCTGTCGGAGACCACCCATCGCTTCGCCGGCGGCAGCGGCAAGTACCGCACGTCGTTCGTGATCTCCGGCCGCACGTCACACCGGTTCCGCGACCTGCTGCGCAGCGACGGCACCACCGACTGGGGCTCGTCGCTCGTGATCGGCATCGTCACGAACAACATCGACAAGGACGGGAGCAGCGAGACCAAGCTCGGCCGCGTCAAGGTCAAGTACCGCGGCTTGGGCGACGACATCGAGAGCGGCTGGGCCCGCGTCGTGGTCCCGCACGCCGGCAAGGACCGCGGCATGTTCTTCATGCCGCAGGTCGGCGACGAGGTCGTCGTGGCGTTCGAGCACGGCGACACGCGCCGCCCGCTCATCATCGGCTCGCTGTTCAACGGCCAGGACAAGCCGCCGGCCGAGCTGCTGGCTACGAGCTCCAGCGGCGGCGGCAAGGACCCGCTGTTCGGCGTCAAGACGCCCCACGAGGCGTACGTCGAGAGCCGGCAGCAGATGACGCTGCACTCGCACGAGAAGATGACGGTCGAGGTCTCCAAGGACGGCCAGAAGGGGACCGGCGACTACACGCTCAAGGCCGAAGGCAAGATCGACGAGTCGGCCGGGACCAGCATCAAGCACGCCGCCAAGACGACCTACGAGGTCGAGGCGGGATCGTCGGTGAAGATCAAGGGCACCGGCGCGATCACGATCGAGTCGTCGGCCGGTATCACGCTCAAGGGCACCACGGTGGACATCCAGGCCAACGCCGCCGTGAACATCAAGGGCCAGATGATCAACCTGGGATAGGGTCGGCTGAACATGGCGGACATCCTCGGCTCGGGCATCGCGTTCCCCCTCCAGGTGGATCGGCGGGGCGCACTTGCGTTGGCGAGCGACGAGACCGATGTCGACCAGGCGATCCAGCTGATCCTCGCGACGGCGCCCGGCGAGCGCCCGATGCGCCCGGAGTTCGGCTGTGGCGTGCACGACTTCGTGTTCGACACGATCGACGCCGGCACGGTCGCCCGCATGGAGACCGAGATCCGCGCCGCGCTCGACCGCTGGGAGCCGCGCATCGAGGTCACGGACGTGAGCTTCGACCTCGACCACACCGACCGCGGCGAGCTCCTGATCCTCATCACGTACCGGCTGCGCGCCACCAACCACCTGCGCAACCTGGTCTATCCGTTCTACGTCATCCCCGCAGAAGAATCCGAATGAGACTCCCCGAGATCCAGCTCGACGACCGCCGCTTCCAGGAGCTCGTCTCCGAGGCCCGGATGCGCATCCACCGGGCGTGCCCCGAGTGGACCGAGCACAACGTCTCCGATCCGGGCATCACGCTGATCGAGCTGTTCGCGTGGATGACCGAGATGACCATCTACCGGCTCAACCGCGTCCCGGACAAGCTGCACGTGGCGCTGCTGGAGCTGCTCGGCATCCGGCTGGACGGGCCGAGCGCGGCGCGCACGTCGATCCGCTTCCGGCTCGCCGCGCCGGCGACCGAGAACGTGATCATCGCCGGCGGCGATACCGAGGTCGGCACGCCGCGGACGGCCACGGAGGAGTCGATCATCTTCCAGGTCGACGAGGACTTCACGATCCCGCCGGCGCGGCCCGCCGCCTACGTCGTCCAGCGCAGCGGCCAGATCAAGGACGTCGGCCTGGCCGACGGCGAAGCCCGCCCGCAGGGTCCCGACCAGCTCCCGTTCGGCTCGCCGCCCGCGGTCGGCGATGCCCTGTACCTCGGCTTCGAGGAGGACCTCAGCCGGCTGCTCGTCCAGGTCGTCGTCGATGCCTCGCAGGCCCGCGGTGCGGGCGTGAACCCGGAGGACCCGCCGCTGCGCTGGGAGGTCTCGCAGGGCGACGGCCGCTGGGAGGAGGCGGTCGTGCTCGAGGACCTGACCGGCGGCTTCAACTACGGCGCCGGGACCGTCGAGCTTGAGCTGCCGCCGCGCTCGGTGATCCAGCCGATGGGCGGCCATCGCCTGCACTGGCTGCGCTGCCGGATCGACGACAAGACCCGCCACGGCGGCGCGGCGACGACGTACTCGCACCCACCCGAGATCTACTCGATCACGGCCCACGTCGTGGGCGCCCGGCTGCCCGCGACGCACGCCGCGCACGAGGAGCGCGAGGTCGTCGGCACGTCCGACGGCACGCCCGGCCAGGTGCACCCGCTGCGGCACCGCCCGGTGCTCAAGCCCCAGCCGGGCGAGACGCTCGAGGTCCAGGACCCCGAGTCCGGCGACTGGGCGACATGGGAGCTGCGCGAGGACTTCGTCGGCTCGACCGAGTTCGACCGCCACTTCGTGCTCGACCTCGTGAGCGGCTCGATCGAGCTCGGGCCGGCGATCCGCGAGTCCGACGGCGGCTGGACGCAGTACGGCGCCGTGCCGCCGAAGGGCGCGGTCCTGCGCTTCACGCGCTACCGCCACGGCGGCGGACGCCAGGGCAACGTGACCGCCGCGACGCTCACCGTGCTCAAGAGCGCGCTGCCGGGCGTCGGGACGGTGACGAACCCCGAGCCCGCGATCGGCGGCGTCGACGCCGAGCCGCTCGAGCACGCCCGCCAGCGGGCGTCGATGGAGATCCGCTCCCGCTACCGCGCCGTCACCGCCGAGGACTTCGAGTTCCTCGCCGGCGAGGCGTCGCCGCGGATCGCGCGCGCCGTCTGCATCCCGCCCGCGGACGGCGGGCCGGTGCCGCTGCACCTGCTTCCGCGCGTGTACCCGGCCGACCGGCTGCTCGCGCACGACGAGCTGCTGCCCGACGAGGGGCTCATGCAGGAGGTCCAGCAGTACCTCGACGAGCGGCGGCTGATCGGCACGACCGTCGACCTGATGCCGTGCCGCTTCCGCGGCCTGTCGGTGGTGGTGAACCTGCAGGCGACGCCGCTCGCCGACACCACGCGCGTGGAGGAGGACGTCGCGCACGCGCTCTACACGTACCTCAACCCGCTGGTCGGCGGCAGCGCGGCCGGGCCGGGCGGCGGGTGGCCGTTCGGGCGCTCGCTCAACCAGGGCGAGCTGTACGGGATCGTGCACGCCGTGCCCGGCGTCGAGTTCGTGAAGATCCTGCGGATCTACGAGACGAACCTCGAGACGGGCGAGCAGTCGTCCAAGCCGGCCGGGACCCACATCGTGCTCGAGCCCGACGAGCTGATCGCCTCCGGGCGCCACATCGTCAAGGCGACGCGCGAGGACTAGTGGCCGACGGCAACGGCAACGGCGAGTACCAGACCTTCACGGGTGCCGGCTTCGGCACGCTGCTGGTCCAGCTGTCGTCCGGTACCAGGGAGACGCCGCCGGTCGCGTCCAACCGCGCGTACCTGCGTGGCGGCCTGCCGGCCGTCTATCAGGACGGCGACTTCGGCATGCGCTTCGTCGGCGCGCTCGAGGAGATGCTGGACCCGATCGTCGCGGTGCTCGACGGCCTGCCCGCGCACTTCGACCCGAACTTCGCGCCGCGCGACGTGCTCAACCTGATGGCCGCGTGGCTCGGAGTCGACCTCGACGAGTCGCAGGAGATCAAGCACCAGCGCGAGATGCTGCGGCGCTCGGCCGAGCTCGGCCGCCGCCGCGGCACTGTTCGCGGGCTCGAGCTGGCGCTCGAGCTGCACTTCCCCGGCGTGCCGCTGCGCGTCGAGGATCAGGGCAGCGTGCGCGTGACCGTCAAGCCCGGCGAGACGCCCGCGGAGGCGCCGCCGCCGTCGTTCGTCGTGTACTGCGACAAGCCGGTGGCCGAGACCGTGCAGGCGGCGATCGCACGCACGATCGAGCACTTCAAGCCCGTCCACACGACCTACCGGCTGCGCGTCAAGGCGCCGAAGAAGCCGAAGGACGAGCCCGCGTGAGGACGTGCCAGGCCTGCGGGCGCGAGAACCCGGACGATCGCGACTTCTGCGAGTGCGGCGAGTACCTGCGGTGGGAGCCGACGCAGCACGTGCAGGCGATCGAGCCGCCGACGCCGGCGGCCCCGGCGCCCCAGCCCGACCCTGAGCCGCCCGCACCTCCGCCGCCGCCGGCGCCCGAGCCGCGGGTCGAGCAGCGCCCGCCCCCGCCCCCGCAGCCGGAGCCCGGCAACGGTCACGAGCAGGGCGTGCGCAAGACCGAGGTGCAGCCGGCGGCGCCGGTGGGCGCGGCGTCGATCACGCTGCGCTTGCCCGACCAGGACGCGGTGCACGGCGAGACGCTCGCGCTCGGCGTGGAGCCGGGGCAGCGCGAGCGGGTGCTGGCGCTGGTGCGCAACCAGTCGGGCATCGTCGACAACTACGAGCTGCGGGTAGACGGGCTGCCGGACGGCTGGTGGTCGATCTATCCCGACACCGTGTACCTGGTGCCGTACGGCACTTCGGGCACGTACGAGCAGGAGGTCGAGGTCCACCTGCACCCGCCGCGCACGCCGGAGGCGCAGGCGCGGCTTTGGGACCTGCGGGTGGTCGCGTTCTCGAAGGCCAACAACGTCGACGCCGCCGGCCAGCCGCTCGCGCTGGCGATCCTGCCGTACACCGAGACGACGACCAAGGTGCGGCCGGAGCGCGGCAAGGGTCGCCGCAAGGCCGACTTCACGGTCGACGTCGCCAACCAGGCCAACGCGCCGGTGCTGGTCGCGCTCGAGGGGACCGATCCGGACGGTGAGCTGGCGTTCGGGTTCGACCGTCCGCCGTCGGAGATCACCCCCGGCCAGACGGTGCAGACCACGATGCGGGTCAAGCCGCCCAAGCAGGTGTGGGTCGGACGGGCGGTCGACAAGCGCTTCGAGGTCAAGACGCTCACCAACGACGAGGCGGCCGAGCGGCTGGCCGCCGAGCCGCAGGCGGCCGCGGCAGGACCGTCGCCGGCGGCCAAGCGCGGGCGGTTCCGGATCCCGGGCTTCTCGCCGCCGCAGGTCTTCAAGCCGCAGCTCTACGAGCCGGGCCTGCAGGTCGGGCCCGGCGGCGTCAACCTGCGGCCGCCGCAGTTCCGCGCCCCGCAGCTGCGCGGCCCGCAGATGCAGGCGCGCAACCTCCAGCTCTCCAACCTCAAGGGCGGGGTCGGCGGCGGTGCGGCCGCCGCGGCGCCCGCCGCGCCGCTGCTCCCGTCGCAGGGCGTCTTCCGCCAGAAGGCGTGGCTGCCGTGGTGGCTGATCCCCGTCCTCGCCCTGCTCGCGATCCTCGCCGTCTTCCTGCTCATGCTGATGCCCAAGAACGTCAAGGTGCCGGACGTGGTCGGCTCCGCGTCCGCGTTCGAGGCCGAGAAGAAGCTGACCGAGGCCGAGCTCGAGGTGGCGCCGAAGACCGAGGAGAAGGTGACCGAGGACGCCAAGCCGGGCACCGTGATCGGCCAGGACCCACCGGCCGGCGAGGAGGCCGAGAAGGGCTCGGCCGTTACGCTGCAGGTCGCGATCGGCACCGGCAAGGTCACGGTCCCCGACATCACAGGCAAGACCGCGAGCGAGGCCGAGCAGGCGCTGCGCAAGGCGAAGCTGACGCTCGGCCAGGCGTCGCCGCAGCCGCTCGACCCGGCGAAGGAGATCTCGACCCAGATCCCGGAGGCCGGACAGGTCGTCGAGGAGGGCAAGCCGGTCGACATCTTCTTCGCGGAGGCGGGCGCGGGCAACGGCGGCGACGGCAACGGCGGGGGCGCTGGCGGCGGTGGCGGCGGCGGCGGGGACGGCGGCGCCGACGTCACGATCCCGGCGATCGACGGCGCGGCCACCGAGGAGTACGCGCAGAAGATCTCGGATCTCAAGCTCGTCCCCGAGACCAGGACCGCGTTCAGCGAGGCGAAGGCCGGCACGCTGTTCGACACCGATCCGAAGGCCGGGGAGACCGCAAAGGAGGGTGACACGGTCACGCTGCTCGTCTCCGGCGGCTTCCCGTCGCTGGTCTTCGACAACGACGAGGACGTGCTGCGCGTGAACGGCGCGAGCGGCGCGAAGCTTCCGCCGATCGCCAAGGGCACGGGCCTGGAGAAGGACCCGACGGCGAGCCCGGACGGCACGCGCGTCGCCTACACCCGCGACGGCCAGGTGGTCCTCGCCACCATCGACAAGCTCGACCGCTCGCCGCGTGAGCTGACTCCGTCGGATCAGGACTTCGGCGACCCGGCGTGGGCGCCCACCGCCGACGACGACGTGCTCGCGCTCGGCAGGATCAACAGCGACGGCGACCGCGACCTGTGTGTCGGGCGGATCACGCGCGACGGGCTCACGCCGGACTGCATCACCGACCCCGAGCTGTCGGTCGGCGGCGCGTTCCACTGGTCGACGGACGGCAAGACGATCTTCGGCTACGGCGTGCAGGGCAGCACCGCGGACGGCGTCGTGCGCTGGCGCAGCGACCGGCCGTTCTCCACGAACGCCGGCGACTGGACCGGCGGCAGCTTCGTCAACGAGGACGCCCGCGACGCGGCGCTGTCGCCGGACGGCAAGACGCTCGCGGTCGTCGCCCACACCGCCGAGGACCGTCCCTACGAGCTCTATCTCACCAAGCCCGGCAACATCGAGCTCACGAACGCGAAGTCCACGACCGTCCGGGCCTGCAAGGTGACGTGGCAGCCGGACGGGCGAGCGGTCGTGGTCGTGCAGGCTGACGAGGTCTGCTCGGAGGACGTCGGCACGCTGGTGACCGTGCCCGTCGACGACCCGACGACGTTCGATCAACTCAAGGCCAACGGCGACAACCCGGTGTTCCTACCGCTCGCGCCAGGGGGCTAGTGGGACGATGCTGTGCCCCGCCTGCCGGCGCCAGCTCGAGCGCGGTGCGAGCTGGTGTGGGGCATGTGGTGCGCCGGTCGGCGGTGCCGCCGCGCCGCTCGAGCTCGTGCTCGCCGACCTCACGCGCGTGCCGCTGGTGGCCGACGTCACGCTGGGGCGCGCGCCGGGCTCGACGGTGGTGCTGAGCGATCCGTCGGTGTCGCGCGTCCATGCGCGGATCTCCGCCGGCAACGGCGAGGGGGTCGTGCTCGAGGACGCGGGGTCGTCGCACGGCACCTACCTGGACGGGGTACGGGTGACCGGGCCCGTACCTCTGCACGACGGGGCGAAGATCCGGCTCGGCGACTCCGAGCTGGCCGTCGAGCGGCGGCGCGACGGCGCCGAGGCCGGCCGTACGCTGGTCGTCCGGGCCGGCGCCACCGCGCTGGTCCCGGCGGCGGCCGGAATGCATCCGCGCGTGCGGTCCGGCTACGCGCTCAAGCGGCTCGATGCGTCCGAGGGCAGCCGCCGCTGGATCCTGCGCGACCTCCAGAGCGGCACGTTCCTGCGGTTGAGCGACAGCGACGCCCAGCTGTTCGAGCAGCTCGACGGCACGCGCAGCCTGTCCGAGCTGGTCGCGGACGCCGAGGCGCGCTTCGGCGCGACCGGACCGGCACGGCTGGCGCGCCTGCTCGCCGACCTCGGCGAGCGCGGGTGGCTGGTGGGCGTGCAGAGCGGCGCGGCCGGGATGGTGGAGGAGCCGCAGTCGCTCGCGCGGCGGCTGCTCCGGCCGCGCGAGAAGTCGTGGCGCGGCGTCGGCCGGCTCGTCGACGCCGTCTACCGGGGCGGCGGCTGGATGCTGGTGACGCGGCCGGCGCTGTACGTGCTCGGCCTGCTCGCGGTCGCCGGCGTCGGCGTGTTCGCGTACCTGGTGGCGGGGCGCTACGGGACGCCGTTCGTGGTCGCGCGCAAGATCGGGCTCGGCGGCCTCGTGTTCCTGCTCGGGCGCTTCGCGGTCGTCGTCGTGCACGAGCTGGCGCACGGACTGGTGATGGCGTCGTACGGGCGGCGGATCGACCGCGCCGGGCTCAAGCTGCTGGTGATCTTCCCGTACGCGTTCGTCGACACCTCGGAGGCGTGGTTCGAGCCGCGCCGGCGGCGGATCGCCGTCAGCGCCGCCGGGCCGGCGTCGGACTTCACGCTCGGCGCGATCTTCTCGATCTGCTGCCTCGTGCTGGACCCCGGCACCGTGCGCGACATCTTCTTCCAGCTGGCGTTCGCCGCGTACGTGGGCGCGTGCTTCAACCTCAACCCGTTCCTGGACCGCGACGGCTACCACATCCTCGTGGACGTGCTGCGCGAGCCGGGGCTGCGGCGGCGGGCGCGCGAGCAGTTCTCCCGCCGTCTGGCCGGGCGGCCGAGCAGCGGCGACTCGCCGGTGCTCGCGCGCTACTCGGCGTTCGGTCTGCTGTGGTCGGTGCTCGCCGCGCTGTTCGCGATCGCGATGACGCTGCACTACCGGGCGGTGCTGGAGGCGATCGCGCCCGCGGAGTGGATCGTGTGGGTGGTCATGGCGACCGTCTGGGTCGCGGTGTTCGTGCCCGTGCTGGTGGTCGTCGGCCGGCCGCTGGCTCAGCGCTACCGGGGAGAGGACTGACGTGCCGGCCTCGCAGGCCGACGTCGCCGCGCACCTGCTCGAGCGGCTGCTCGCCGAGCCCGACTTCCGCGCGCGCTTCCGCCGCGACCCGGCGGCGGCGTGCCGCGAGGCGGGGCTCGACGAGCTGGCCGAGGAGATGGCGCTCGGCGCCGGCAAGGCGATGATGACGCTCGACGTGCGGGAGTCGAAGTCCAGCCTCGCCGGCGTGCTGATGGCGGCGGCGATGGAGGGCGTCGGCCTGTACGAGCTGTCCGAGCACGTACTCCCGCACCTCGCCGACGTTCCCGCCGAGGTCGGCGACGTCCTCAGCCGCGTGAACCTGCCCTCGATCCGCGGAGCCCTCGCCTCCGGGCCGGCGACCCCGGCCGCGCCGCCGGACCTGGCCGACGCCGCCGACGCCGGAGCGCCCTCGGCCGGCGGGGCA
>DASSUW010000421.1:0-6201 GCA_035706585.1 Solirubrobacteraceae bacterium
GGCCGGCGATGCCGAACGGCAGCTGGGCCAGGGCGCGCAGCCCGCGCGCCGCCATCGCGGCGCCGCTCGGCTCGCGCTGCGGCACCCACGGCTCGCCCTCGTGCGGCAGCGCCGGCGGAACCGGTTCGAGGTCGAACAGCACGGTCGCCAGATCGACGCCCGCCACGCCGTCGACGACCGCATGGTGCGTCTTGGAGATCAGTCCCCAGCGGCCGTCCTCGAGGCCCTGCACGAGCCAGAGCTCCCACAACGGCTTCGTGCGGTCGAGCCGCTGCGAGTGGATCCGCGCGGTCAGCGCCCGCAGCTGCTCCTCCGAACCCGGATCGGGCAGGCCGGTGTGGCGCAGGTGGTACTCGAGGTTGAAGTTCGGGTCGTCGACCCACATCGGCCGCCCGGTCTCGAGCGGCGGGAAGGCCAGCTTCTGCCGGTAGCGCGGCACGAGGTGCAGCCGCCCGCGCACGTGATCGGCGAAATCCGCGAACGCGGGCGGTGGTCCCTCGAACACCATCACCGCGCCGATGTGCATGTGCGAGTTCGTGCCCTCCTGGGCGAGGAACCCGGCGTCGACGGCGGTCAGGCGATCCCCATGAGCCTGGGCCATGGGCGCACTGTACCCAGTCAGAACACCGCTGTTGCCAAGCCGGCGACAACGGAGACCAGCAGCAGCGCCGTGACCACCGGCTCGTAGCGCCGGCTGCGCGCCAGCGCGGCGAACAGCGGGCGGCCGGACAGATGGCCGGCGGCCACGACCGGCACCAGGACCGCCGCGAGCAGCGGGTCCGGGACCGCGCCGCTCGTCCCGGTCGCGGCGAGCGCGATCACGCTGATCACGGTCAGTCCGAGGAAGCAGACCGGCAGGCTGTCGCGCAGCTGGACCGGCGACAGCCCGCGCCCGAGCAGGTACACGAGCATCGGGGGGCCGGCGGTGGTCGTCGACGTGCTCAGGCCGCCTGCCGCGAGGCCGGCGATCGGGCCCGCCCATGCCGGGGTGTGCCGCCGGGTCGACAGATGCCGCGCGGCGAGCGTCGCGATCACGCCGACGCTGACGGCGACCTGGAGCGCGACCGGGTCGAGCGCCCGCAGGGCGGCGACGCCGGCGAAGGCGCCCGGCAGCGCGCAGCCGACCAGGACGGCGCACTCGCGCAGCTCGGGCTGCGGCCGGCGCCGCTCGGTCGCGAGCGTGAGCAGGTTGACCTCGGTGCCGAGCACGAGCAGCAGCCCGACGGCCTCCTGCGGTCCGACGGCGGCGAAGACCAGCGGCGCGGCGACGACCGAGAACCCGAACCCGGTGGCCGACTGGAGCGCGGCGCCCGCGGCCACCGCCGCGGCCGCGATCAGTGGCATCGCCCATCCTCCCGCACTCGCACTATTCTCGCGTGTATCTCCTGGGATTTCTCCACCGAGCCCGAGTTCCAAGCGCAGCTCGACTGGATGCGCGACTTCGTCCGCGCCGAGATCTGGCCGATCGAGACGATCTTCGAGGACCTCGGCCAGGACGGCTTCGAGCGCGCGATCGCGCCGCTGCAGGAGCAGGTCCGAGAGCGCGGCCTGTGGGCCGCGCATCTGCCGCCGGATCTCGGCGGCCAGGGCTTCGGCCAGGTCAAGCTCGGCCTCATGCACGAGATCCTCGGCACGAGCCCGTTCGCGCCGGTCGTGTTCGGCAACCAGGCGCCGGACTCGGGCAACTCCGAGGTCCTCGCGCTCGCGGGAACCGAGGACCAGAAGCAACAGTGGCTGCACCCGCTGCTGGCCGGCGACCTGCGGTCGGCGTTCTCGATGACCGAGCCCGACACCGCCGGCAGCGACCCGACGCTGCTGCAGACGCGCGCGGTCCAGGACGGCGACGCGTGGGTGATCAACGGTCGCAAGTGGTTCTCCACCAACGCGTCGATCGCCGACTTCCTGATCGTGATGGCCGTGACCGATCCCGACGCGCACCGCTATCAGCGGGCGTCGATGTTCATCGTGCCGGTCGACACGCCGGGCGTGCGGATCCTGCGCGACGTGCCGACGATGGAGCACCCGTACGAGCGCTTCGGCGCCTACGGCGGGCACGCCGAGATCGAATACGAGAACGTGCGCGTGCCCGGGGACGCGCTCCTCGGGGCCCGCGGCGCGGGCTTCCTGATCGCCCAGCAGCGCCTCGGCCCGGGCCGGATCCACCACTGCATGCGCTGGCTCGGCGTGTCGACGCGAGCGTTCGACATGCTGTGCGAGCGGGCGCTCACGCGCTACGCGCACGGGTCGCTGCTGGCCGACAAGCAGACCGTGCAGAACTGGATCGCCGACTCGGCCGCGCAGATGCACGCCGCCCGGCTGATGACGCTGCACGCGGCGTGGAAGATGGACACCGAGGGCGCGTCGGCGGCGCGCAAGGAGATCGCGCTGATCAAGTTCTACGGCGCGCAGGTGCTGCACGACGTGATCGACCGCGCGCTGCAGGCCCACGGGTCGCTGGGCTACTCGACCGACCTCCCGCTCGAGCAGATGTACCGCTTCGCCCGCGCCGCGCGGCTGTACGACGGGCCCGACGAGGTGCATCGCCAGAGCGTCGCCCGCCAGATCCTGCGCGGCTACGAGGCGCCCGCGGACGGCGTCCCGACGCAGCACGTGCCGACCCGGCGCGAGGCGGCCCGGCAGCGCTTCGCCGACCTGCTGGAGGCGGTGACTTCCAACGACTAGCCGGCTGATCGCGCTCGCGGTCGGCCTGCTCGTCCTCGCCGGCTGCGGCGACTCGACGCCGCCGGCCGAGGCGGGCCTGCACGTCGATCGCTTCGACCGCGACCGCGCGTTCGACGATCTGCGCCACCAGGTCGAGCTCGGGCCGCGGCCGGCCAAGTCCGCGACCGCGCGCGAGCTGGCGCGCTGGCTGCGCGACCGGCTGCCGAAGGGCCGGATCGAGCGGACCCGCACGGGCTACGAGAACGTGGTCGGCCGCCTCGGCGCCGCGACGGGCAGGCCGATCGTGCTCGCCGCGCACTACGACACGAAGGACCTGCCCGGGTTCGTCGGCGCCAACGACGGCGCCGGCGGCACCGCCGCCGTGCTGGAGATCGCTCGCGCGCTGCGCGGGGCCAAGGGCCTGCCGCCGATCCGCTTCGTCCTGTTCGACGGCGAGGAGAGCCCGGACGACTCCAAGGACTTCTACAAGTCGGGCCTGCGCGGCTCCAAGCCGTACGCGCGCCGGCACGCCAAGCGCATCCGCGCCCTGATCCTGCTCGACTTCGTGGCCGAGAAGGGCAGGATGCGGATCCCGCGCGAGTCCAGCTCCGACATCGAGCTGTGGGCGCGGCTGCGGGCGGCGGCCCGCAAGGTCGGCGCCCAGGCGGCGTTCCCCGACGAGGTCAGCGGCGCCGTGCTCGACGACCACACGCCGTTCCAGCGCCGCGGCGTGCCGGCGATCGATCTGATCGACTTCACGTTCGACTGCTGGCACAAGCCCTGCGACGACCTGTCGGCCGTCTCGGCCCGCTCGCTCGACTACGCGGGCGAGGCGGTCACGCAGATGCTCCTAGACTTCTCCCGGTGACTCCGGACAAGCTCCTCCTGGCCGCCCCCCGCGGCTACTGCGCGGGCGTGGACCGGGCGGTGCAGACCGTCGAGCGCGCGCTCGAGCTGCACGGCCCGCCCGTCTACGTGCGCAAGGAGATCGTCCACAACAAGCACGTCGTGGCGTCGCTGCGCGAGCGCGGGGCGATCTTCGTCGACGAGCTCGACGACTCGATCCCGCAGGGCGCGGTCACGGTCTTCTCGGCCCACGGCGTGTCGCCGGCCGTGCATGCCGACGCCGAGCGGCGCGGCCTGCAGACGATCGACGCCACCTGCCCCCTGGTCACGAAGGTCCACCGCGAGGCGGTCAAGTTCGCGGGCGAGGGCTACACGATCGTGCTGATCGGCCACGCGGGGCACGAGGAGGTCGAGGGCACGACCGGCGAGGCGCCCGAGCACATCGTGCTCGTGCAGACCGAGGAGGACGTCGACGCGCTCGAGGTCCCCGATCCCGACAGGGTCGCGTACATCTCGCAGACCACGCTGTCGGTCGACGAGACACGCTCGATCATCAACCGGCTGCGCGAGAAGTTCCCGAACATCACGGGCCCGCGGACCGACGACATCTGCTACGCGACGACGAACCGCCAGGCCGCCGTCAAGCAGATGGCCACGCAGTGCGACCTCGTGCTCGTCATCGGCTCCACCAACTCGTCCAACTCGCAGCGGCTGGTCGACGTGGCGCGCGACTACGGCGCCCGCGCGCACCTGATCGACAACGAGACCCAGGTGCAGGAGGAGTGGCTCGAGGACGCCCGCGTCGTCGGCGTCTCGTCCGGCGCCAGCGCGCCCGAAGAGCTCGTCGAGCGGCTCGTTCAGTTCTTCCGCGACCGCGGCACCGCGACCGTGGAGACGTTCGAGGTCATGCAGGAGGACGTGCGCTTCATGCTGCCGAAGGTCATCCGGAAGCAGCTCGCAGCCAACTCCTGACCTCCTCGCCGTGCTCGTCGAGGTGGGGCGGCGGGCGGTCGATCGGCGGGCGCTCGCCGTCGAGCCGCAGCGGCGGCGTGATCAGCGGGACGCCGTGTGAGTCGTCGGTCGGCTCCATCCCGAGCTCGGCGGCGAGCGCGAACGCCTCGTCGATCCGGTTGATCGGGCCGACCGGCACGCCGGCGGCGCGCAGGGCCTTCACCCAGTGGTCGGCCGGCTGCGTGTGGAAGACCGCCGCGAACGCCGCGCCGAGCGCGTCGACGTTGGCGACACGGCCCTCGTTGGTGGCGAAGCGGGGATCGGCGGCGAGGTCGGGGAGGCCGATCGCCGCGCACAGCCGCGCGAACAGGCGGTCGTTGCCGACGGCGACCGCGAACGGCCGGTCGGCGGCCTCGTAGGTCTCGTACGGGACGATGCTCGGGTGGCGGTTGCCGCGCCGCGACGGCACCACGTCGCCGGCGACCCACGCCGTGCCCTGGTTGAGCAGCGCCGCGAGCGCCGAGTCCATCAGCGAGGCCTCGACATGGCGGCCGCCGCCGGCGACCAGCGCGGCCTGGATCCCGATCGTCGCGAGCAGGCCGCAGATCAGGTCGACGACCGCAGCGCCGGCCTTCAGCGGGCGCCCGTCCGGCTCGCCGGTGACGCTCATCAGGCCGCCCATCGCCTGCAGCAGGAAGTCGTAGCCCGGCATGCCCCTGGCCTGCTCGCCGCTCCCGAACGCGGTGACCGAGCACGACACCAGGCGCGGGTTGGTCGCGCGGATCGTGTCGCCGTCGAGCCCCCACGACGCCATCAGGCCGGGACGGAACGACTCGATCAGCACGTCCGCGCGCTCGGCCAGCGTGCGCGCGAGCGCGCGGTCGCCGGCGTCCGCGAGGTCGAGCACGACCGACCGCTTGTTGCGGTTGAGCGCCAGGTAGTACGTGCTGACGCCGTCACGCCACGGCGGCCCCCACGCGCGCGTGTCGTCGCCCGTGCCCGGCCGCTCGACCTTGATCACGTCGGCGCCGAGGTCGCCGAGCAGCATCGCCGCGTACGGCCCCGCGAGCACGCGCGAGAAGTCGGCGACGATCAGGCCACTGAGGGGTCCGGGCATCGAGACCGCCAGACTACGGGCCGTGCGGACGCTCGTGATCTCGGACCTGCACCTGGGCGCCTCGACCCGTGCCGACCTGCTGCGGCGCGCCGAGCTGCGCGAGCCGCTGATCGAGGCCGCGCGCGGCGTCGACCGGCTCGTGATCCTCGGCGACGGGATCGAGCTGCGCGACGGCCCGCAGCGCGACGCGGTCTCCCTCGCCGGGCCGCTGTACGAGGACCTCGGGCGCGCGCTGGGGCCCGACGGCGAGCTGCTGATGCTCGCCGGCAACCACGACCACGGGCTCATCGCCGGCTGGATCGACGGGCGGCTGCTGACCGAGCCGTCGGGGTTCCTCGAGCTCGAGCAGCACATCGAGCCGCGCGACGCCGGGCCGCTCGCCGCCCGCCTCGCCGAGCTGGCGGCGCCGGCGCGCGTGCGCGTCGCGTATCCCGGCGTGTGGCTGCGCGACGACGTGTACGCGATCCACGGCCACTACTCCGACCTGCACGCCACCGTGCCGACGTTCGAGCGGCTGGCCGCGGGCACGATGGCGCGCTTCGTCGCCCGCCTGCCCGACGGGCGCGCCACCGCGGACGACTACGAGGCCGTGCTGTCGCCGCTCTATGCGTGGCTGCACGCGCTCA
>DASSUW010000422.1:0-17436 GCA_035706585.1 Solirubrobacteraceae bacterium
CTGGAGACCGAGCAGCAGCCCGGCGCTCATCGTCGCGCCCGAGCGGGACACGCCCGGGATCAGCGACAGCGACTGGGCGAGCCCGATGAGGACGCCGTCGCGCGCCGACAACTCGTCGATCTCGCGCGCGTGACGGCCGCGCCGATCGGCGTAGCCGAGCACCAGCGCGAACACGATCAGCACCGTGCCGATCAGCCACAGGTTGCGGGCGCCGGTCTCGATCTGGTCGCGGAAGATGAAGCCGAAGATCCCGATCGGGATCGTGGCGACGATCAGGAACCAGCCGAGCCGCACGTCGGGATCCTCGTACCGGCGCGGCCCGCGCAGCCACTTGCTGGCGATCGCCCACAGCTCGTGGCGGAAGAAGATCAGCACCGCCGCCTCGGTCCCGAGCTGGCAGACCGCGGTGAACGCCGCACCCGGGTCCTCCCAGCCGAGCATGGCGGGGACGATCCGCAGGTGGGCGCTGGAGGAGATCGGCAGGAACTCGGTGAGGCCCTGGACGATCCCGAGGACGATCGACTGGAGCAGGTTCACGGCGCGCCGCAGGCTAGCGGTCGCGATACTTGAACCATGTCAGTGCAGGAGCGCCAGCGCCTGTCGCCCGCGGTCTTCCGGCTGCCGGTGGAGAAGATCCGCGACGGCTACTACTCCGACGCGTACTTCAACTACACCAAGGAGCTGCTCGAGCACGACGACCACCATCCGCGCATCGTGATGCAGGCGTTCCAGCGCCAGGAGTCGTTCCTCGGCGGGATCGACGAGGCGATCGCCGTCCTCAAGCAGTGCTCGGGATACCGCGGCGACGACGGCAAGTGGGTCAACGGCTTCAAGGACCTCGACGTCCAGGCGCTGCACGAGGGCGACGCGATCGAGCCGTGGGAGACCGTCCTGACGATCGAGGGCGACTACGCGCTGTTCGCGCACCTGGAGACCGTCTTCCTCGGCTGCATGGCGCGCCGGTCGCTGATCATGCGCAACGTCAGGGAGGTCGTCGAGGCGGCCAACGGCAAGCCGATCCTGTACTTCCCCGCCCGCCACGACCACTGGCTCGTGGAGACCGGCGACGGGTGGGCGGCGCATGTCGCAGGCGCGATCGGCGTGTCGACCGACGCGCAGGCGTCCTGGTGGGGCGGCCGCGGCGTCGGCACCGTCCCGCACGGCCTGATCGCGGCCTACGGCGGCGACACGGCGCTGGCCGCCCGCAAGTTCGCCGACCGCTTCGCGGCCGAGATGAACGTGACCGTGCTGGTCGACTTCGCCAACGACTCCGTCACGACCGCGCTCGAGGTCGCCGACGCGCTCGGCGACGACCTGTGGGGCGTGCGGCTGGACACCTCCGACAAGCTCGTCGACGTGGGCCTGAAGGCGATCCACGGCGACGACGCGCCGACCGGCGTCAACGCCGAGCTGGTGGAGCTCGTCCGGACCGAGCTCGACGCCCGCGGCTACCGCAACGTGCGCATCGTCGCGTCCGGAGGCTTCACCGCCGAGCGGATCCGCTCGTTCGAGGAGGCGGGCGTGCCGGTCGACGCCTACGGTGTGGGCTCGTCGCTGATCCGCGGCTCGAACGACTTCACGGCCGATGTGGTGATGTGCAACGGCCGCGCGTGCGGCAAGGTCGGGCGCGAGCTGCGGCCGAACCCGCGCCTCAGCCGCGTGAGCTGACGAGCGGCACGAACCGCACACGCTCGAGCTCGGTCAGCCGCACGCCCGCATCGGTGCGCCGCGCGACCACCAGCCGCTGATCGCCGTCCTCCACCGGCGCGACGAGCCGGCCGCCGGCGGCGAGCTGATCGAACAGCGCGTGCGGGATCTCACCGCCCGCGGCGGCGGCGACGTTGATCGCGTCGTAGGGCGCGTGCTCGGGCAGTCCGCGCGACCCGTCGCCGACCACCAGCGTCACGTTCCCCACGCCGGCGGCGCGGAGGTTCTCGGCGGCGCGCCGCGAGAGCGACGCGTGGACCTCGATCGAGTACACGTGCTGCGCGAGGTACGCCAGCAGCGCCGCGTGGTAGCCGGAGCCGGTGCCGACGTCGAGCACGGTCTCGGTGCCCTCGAGCTCGAGCAGCTCGCACATGCGCGCCACCACGAGCGGCTGCGAGATCGTCGGCCCGGACCCGATCGGCAGCGGGATGTTCTCCCACGCCTCGGCCTGCAGGTCGGGCGGCACGAAGCGGTCGCGCGGGACGGTCGCGATCGCGGCGAGCACCCGGGCGTCGGAGACGTGCCGCCGCAGCGCTGCCAACAGCCGCTCCGGCGCGGCGGCCATCAGGCCACGCTCGCCCCCGCGGCGCGCACCTGCTCCAGCGCGCGCTCGGAGTCGCCGGGCTCGACGTCGACCCCGCGCGTGGCCGTGCTGTCGACCGTGACCGTGAACCCGTTGCGCAGGGCGTCGAGCGCCGTGTTCTTCACGCAGTAGTCGGTGGCCAGCCCGACGACCGTGACGTGGTCGACGTCGTGCTCGCGCAGCAGCTCGGCCAGCGGCGTGGCGTCGAAGCCCGAGTAGCCGTCGGTGCCGGGATCCTGGCCCTTGTCGACGATGACGTCGATCGGCGTCGGGTCGAGCGCGTGGTGCAGCTCGGCGCCGGGCGTGCCGGCGACGCAGTGGACCGGCCACGGCCCGCCCTGGTCGGCGAACGAGCCGTGGTCGGGCGGATGCCAGTCGCGCGTGGCCACGACGAGGTCGTACTCGCCCGAGCCGGCGAGGTCGTTGAGCCGGCCGGCGATCGCGTCGCCGTCCGGCACGGCGAGCGCCCCGCCCGGGCAGAAGTCGTTCTGGAAGTCGACGATGACGAGCGCCTGCTTCACCGCCGGCCGGCCTCCACCACGGCGGAGAAGTCGTCGTCGGCGTGGCCGGCCGCGATCGCCGCGCCCATGCGCTCGGAGATCAGCCGCACGAGCGGGAGGTCGTCGACGGCGGCCGCGATCAGCTCCGCGTCCTTGCGGGCGAGCTTGAGCGAGAAGTTCGGCTCGTAGCTGCGCTCGATCATGTTCGTGCCCTTGAGCTTCGCATAGGGCGGGCCTATCGCGCCGCCGTCGATGATCTCGAGGAACTGCCGCGGATCGACGTCGAGCCGTTCCGCCAGCAGCACGGTCTCGGCCAGGCCCTCGACGAGCGCCACCACCCAGTGGTTGAGCACGAGCTTCATGCGCTGGCCGGCTCCCGGCTCGGGCCCCAGATCGATCGTGCGGCCGAGCGGCTCGAACACCGCGGCGCAGCGCTCGTGCGGACCGGAGGCGAGGATCGTCAGCTGCCCCTGCTCGGCCGCCGGCGTCGAGCCGAGCACCGGGGCGTCCACGAAGTAAAGGGGTCTGACCCCTTTAGGCGGCTCGACTCCGATCGTGCTCATCTGCGCCCACACCGCGTCGCCGAGCTCGACGCCCTCCATCGCCGACTCGACCGCGGGGGCGTCGGCGAGCATCGTGATCACCACCTCGGCGCCGCTCGCCGCGTCGGCCGGCGTGTCGCAGACGGTCGCGCGCTCGATCGCCGCGGCACGCTCGCGCGAGCGGTTCCAGACCCGCAGATCGTGCCCGGCGGACACGAGGCGGCGCGCCATCGGGGCGCCCATCGCCCCGGTCCCGAGCAGGGCGACGCGCATCAGTAGCGCAGGACCGCGCCGATCCCGCCGAGCGGGCCGAGATCGTCGTGGTAGCGCACCTTGATCACCTTCGCGGACTGCTCGATCGCCTTCTCGATCGCCGGCTCGACGATGTTCGCGCAGCGCTCGAGCGGCTGGTCGTCGGGGCCGTGGTCGCCGGCGTAGAGCATGCCGGTGTCCGGGTCGCGACCGCCCTCGGAGTGCAGGTTCTCGCCTACGAGCAGGATCTCGACGCGCTGCTCGTTGAGCGCCTCGAGGACCGACGCCAGGCCGGCCGCCCCCCGGCCGCCGCGGCCGACGCCCTCGGCGAGGCGGTCGAGCGACTCGCGCTCGCACTTGCGCGACCAGTCCTCGATCGCCGTCCCGGCGGCGCTCTTGACGTCCTCGAGGCTCGAGTTCTCGACGTCCAGGTGCACGCGGCCGACGATCCGCTCGCGCAGGTACGGGTGCAGCTTGCCCTTGAGGTCGTTCACGAGCTCGTCGGGCGTCCCGATCAGAACGCGGTCGAAGCCCTGGCGCTGATAGAGCTCGAACGCGACGTCGGCGACGTGGACGAGATGGTCGTCCTTCTCCTTCTCGACGCCGCGCTGGTAGCGCGCCTGCGACCAGCCGCCCTGGTCGTGCTGGCTGTGCACGTCGTCCTCGACGCGGTCGGTCTCCTCGAGGCCGCCGCCGTCGCCGACGAACAGGCGGGCGTTGCGGCGGTTGGCGAGCACGACGCACCAGCGCTCCGCGTCGGCGTCCGCGATCAACGGCTCGACGTGCGGGCTGCGCTCGAGCACCACCCCGGAATCGACCGGGCGGCGCAGCGCGACGACCTCGAGCAGGTCGGCCGGACCGCAGGCGTAGACCGCGACCGCCCGCGTGCCGTTCTGCGCGATGTCGCTCGCGTTCAGCGCCTCGCGCACGCGGTCCACGTCCGCCTTCAGCGCCTCGCGCTCGTCGTGCGTGAGCCCGTCGGCGCTGTCGACGCGATGGGCGGCCTCGGTCAGCACCGAGGTGATCGCCGTCGAGCGCGCGGCCGGGGTGGCGAACTGCGCGGGATCGAGGTTCAGGAAGACCGACAGGACGCGGCCACGGTCCGGCTTGACGTCTGCCAGCCGGCGCAGACGGTCGCGGGTGATCGTGTTGGCTGCCATGAGGGGCGCCTACCCTCCCTCTGTCGCGGTGGAACCCTGCGGTGTGACGACGCGCACGCGGGTCTGCGGCCGCTCGTGCGGCGCAGCGTCTCCGGGCACGATCTCGAGGCCTTCGAGCAGCACGAAGAACGCGCGGGCGAACGGGGACCGGGCCGTGCGCGCCCGTACCGCCTGCCAGTCGATCTGCTCGCGGAGCGCGCGGGCGATCTGCAGCAGGCTCTCGTAGCGCAGCGAATGCTCCGTGAGGGCCATCAGCTTCGTCGCCATCACGTCCTCCAGGGCCATCACGCGGATGTCCATGCCGAGCACCGAGAGCTCCTCTCCGCGGGCGATCAAGTCGTCGTCCACCGGCAGGCCCTTGGGACAATAGATGAGGTCGACCAGCGTGTCGCCGTCCCATGCCTTCAGCAGCCAGTCCTCGGGCGGGCGCTCGGGCCGCATTCCCGCCTCCTGCAGCGTCTGCAGCGCCCGCTCGGCGTCCTCGGGCTTGATGATGAGGTCGAGATCGTGGCGCGTCTCAGGGCCCCCGCGGGCCCAGCTGGCGAGGCTGCCGCCGAGCAGGAACGGGATGTCGGCTTCCCGCAGCGCCGCGGCCGCGCGCTTGAGCGCGTGCTCGATCTCCGCGAACGGCTGCTCGTCTGAGGGCATGGCCCGCTGGGTACCCGCCACCACGTATGACGATAAACACCAGCCACCGGCCCGTGGGCGACGAGGTCGAGTGCCGCATCCGGATCGCGGCGGCCGGGGACGTGCACTTCGGCCGCGAGGGCGACCGCGAGCGTGCGGCCGAGATCTTCGGCGCGCTCGCGGGCCGGGTCGACCTCGTGCTGCTCGCCGGCGACCTCACCACGCACGGGGAGCCCGAGCAGGCGGCGATCCTCGCCGACGCGGTGCGCGGGCTCGACATCCCCGTGGTGACCGTGCTCGGCAACCACGACTGGCACGCGAACCGCGCGGATGAGGTGACGGCGGTGCTGGAGGAGGCGGGCGTGGTGGTGCTCGCCCGCTCCCATCACGTCCTCGAGGTGTGCGACGCCGAGATCGGGATCGTCGGCACCAAGGGCTTCGTCGGCGGGTTCGCCGGCAACCACATCCCGGACTTCGGCGAGCCGCTGCTGCGCCGCGTCTACGCCGAGGGCATGGACGAGGTCGCGGCGCTCGACGAGGGCCTGCGCGCGGTGGCGCTGTGCCCGTTCCGGCTCGTGCTGCTGCACTACTCGCCGTCCGGCGAGACGCTCGCGGGCGAGCGGCGCGACATCTGGGCGTTCCTGGGCACCGACCGGCTGGCCGGCCCGATCCTCGAGCACAACCCCGACCTCGTGCTGCACGGACACGCCCACGCGGGCACGTTCGAGGGCCGCGTCGGCGAGGTGCCGGTCTACAACGTCTCGGTCCCGGTCATGGGCGAGGACTTCTGGGTGTTCGAGATGACCGGCAGCCGGCGCGCGCCGTCCGAGGTTCACTGACAGACGCGCGCGGCTCGCGACCGACGTCGACGCGGCCGTGCGCGCGGTGTCGCGGCTCTAGCCGCAGGTTTTCGCGCGTGGCTTCGTTGCAGATCGCATGAGATCGACGTTGGTCGCGGTGCTGCTGCTGGCCCTGGCCGCCCCGGTGGCGCTCGCGCACCCCGAGCGGCACGCGTACTTCCCCGACGGCAGCGTCGGCGCCGTACCGAAGTTCCGCAGCACGGCCGACCAGGTCCTGTACGTGTGCAAGAAGCACTCGGCCAGGCGCATCAAGCGCTCGTTCCGCGGCCACCCGAAGCTCAGGCGCAAGCGGCTCCGCCAGCTCGAGCGCTGCCGCTACCGCCACATCCAGGCCGCGGTCGACGCCGCCAGGAGCGGGGCGATCATCCGCATCATGCCGGGCGTCTACCGGGAGCAGCCCTCCCGCCGCGCGCCCGAGCCCGACCCGCGCTGCGCCGGCGACTACGACGAGATCGGCAGCTCGCTGCTGGCCTCCGGCGTGGCCGGCACCGGCGGCGGCGCCAGGGTCGCCAACTTCGAGTACCAGCGCAAGTGCCCGAACGCGCAGAACCTGATCGCGATCATCGGCGACGGGCCGGACGCCGACCGCGTCTGCGACCGCAAGTGCAACCTGCAGATCGAGGGCATGGGCCGCCACCGGCGCGACGTGCTGATCTCGGGCCGGCGCACGAAGCTCAACGTCATCCGGGCCGACCGCGCCGACGGCATCGCGCTGCGCAACTTCACGGTCGAGTACTCGGACTTCAACAACATCTACATCCTGGAGACCAACGGCTTCCGGATGGCGCGCATCACCTCGCGCTACTCGCGCGAGTACGGGTTCCTCTCGTTCACGTCCGACCACGGCCTCTATGACCGGCTGACCGCGTTCGGGTCGGGCGACTCCGGCGTCTACCCCGGCTCGGGTCCCGAGGGCCACTGCGAGCGGTACGGGATCGAGATCAAGCGCGTCAACTCGCACCACAACACGATCGGCTACTCCGGCACCGCCGGCAACGGCGTGTGGGCGCACGACAACCGCTTCCACCACAACGCCACCGGCCTGACCACCGACTCGTTCGCGTCGGGTCACCCCGGCATGCCGCAGGACTGCGCGAAGTGGGAGCACAACTGGATCTACTCCAACAACCAGGACTACTTCAACGCCGAGCGCGACGCGTACTGCTCCGGCACGCCGCCCGCCGAGCGGGACCCGAAGATCGTGTGCCCGACGTTCCAGGTGCCGGTCGGCACCGGGTTCGGCATCTTCGGCGGCAACCGCGACATCGTCCGCAACAACTACATCTGGGACAACTGGCGCGACGGCATGAAGCTCCTGTTCGTCCCGGCCGCCTTCCGGGGGGAGCCCGACAAGGGGATCGACACGTCGTTCGACAACCGCTTCGCCGACAACCACTTCGGCGTGCGGCCGGACGGCACCCGCGACCCGAACGGCAACGACGTCTGGTGGGACGAGGAGGGCCGCGGCAACTGCTGGTCCGGCAACGTCGGACCCGGCAACGCCGCGCCGACCTCCAACGTCATCACCGGCCTGCCGGACTGCCCGGGCGCGAACGTCTTCAGCCCCGGCATTCCGACCAAGACCGCCAGCCAGGCCACGTGCGCGACCTGGGATCCGTACGAGAACCCGGACCCGCCCGGCTGCGACTGGTTCACGCGACCCGAGGAGCCGAAGTGAGCACCGTCATCACCACGGCGCCGCCGCAGACGCGCGCCGAGGCCCTCACGCGACGCGCGGTGGCGATGATCGGCATCGCCACGCTGTTCGCGGTGATCATCATCGCCGTCGCCGGCTTCGGCGGCCCGGGCCGCTCGGGGCCGCTCGGCTGGTCGGGCGACTCCGAGCTCTTCACGCATCCGACGATCCCGGGCGACCGCATCGTCACCGGCACGCTGCGCAACGACGGCACGCACCCGGTGCGCGTCGACATCGGCGACGTGCGGCTCCTGGCCGACGACGGCTCGGTCGTCCCGTCGACGCCCGTGTTCCTGCAGACGTTCGGCAAGTCGCTGTGGGCGGCGGGCCGCGGGCCCCAGCAGGTTCCGGACACCGAGCTGCAGCGGACGGGCCGGATCGCCCTGCTCACGCCGGGCGAGGAGGTTCCGATCACGATCGCCTGGCACGACGAGGACGGCGAGCCGGCGCGCATCGACTACGGGGAGGGGTCGCTGCCGATCGGGGGGTAACCTCGATGGCATGCCCTCCGAGAATTCGTTTGGGGCGCGCGGCGACCTCGAGGTCGGCGGGCGCGCCTATGAGATCCATCGCCTTGACGCGCTCCAGTCCAAGTACGACGTCGCGCGGCTTCCGTTCTCGCTGAAGGTCCTGCTCGAGAACGTCCTGCGCAACGAGGACGGCGTCGCGGTGCGCGCGGACGACGTCGAGGCGATCGCGACCTGGGATCACACGGCCGAGCCGTCGAAGGAGATCGCCTTCACGCCGGCGCGCGTCGTCATGCAGGACTTCACCGGCGTCCCCGCCGTCGTCGACCTTGCCGCGATGCGCGACGCGATGGCCGACCTCGGCGGCGACCCGAACAAGATCAACCCGCTCGTGCCGGCCGAGCTGGTCATCGACCACTCGGTCCAGGTCGACGCCTTCGGCACGCGCGACGCGTTTCGCATCAATGCCGAGCGCGAGTTCGAGCGCAACCAGGAGCGCTACGCGTTCCTGCGCTGGGGCCAGGGGGCGTTCGAGGGCTTCAAGGTCGTGCCGCCGGACACCGGCATCGTCCACCAGGTCAACCTCGAGTACCTGGCGCGCGTGGTGTTCGACAACGAGGGCGCCCTGTATCCCGACACGCTCGTCGGGACCGACTCGCACACGACGATGATCAACGGCCTCGGCGTGCTCGGCTGGGGCGTCGGCGGGATCGAGGCCGAGGCGGCGATGCTCGGCCAGCCGATGTCGATGCTCGTGCCGCGCGTGGTCGGCTTCAAGCTGGGAGGCGAGCTGCCCGAGGGGTCGACCGCGACCGACCTCGTGCTGACGGTCACGCAGATGCTGCGCGACCACGGCGTCGTGGGCAAGTTCGTCGAGTTCTTCGGGCCCGGCGTGCCGAACCTGCCGCTGGCCGACCGCGCGACGATCGGCAACATGAGCCCGGAGTTCGGCTCCACCTGCGCGATGTTCCCGATCGACAAGGAGACGCTGCGCTACCTGGAGTTCTCGGGCCGCGACTCCGCCCACATCGCGCTCGTCGAGGCATACGCCCGCGAGCAGGGCCTCTGGCACGACGAGCACTCCGAGGAGCCGACCTACTCGGAGACGCTGGAGCTCGACCTCGGCGACGTCGTGCCGTCGCTGGCGGGGCCCAAGCGCCCGCAGGACCGCGTGTCGCTGACCGAGTCCAAGGCGTCGTTCCGGATGGCGCTCGACGGCTTCCTGCCCGAGACCGACTCGTGCGACGAGGCCGTCGAGGAGTCCTTCCCGGCGTCCGACCCGCCCGCACCGGGCGAGCATCAGCAGGTCCGCTCGGAGGAGTCGTCGGGGACCGGCGGCGTGCAGGTGGCCGACCGCGTCACCGTCGAGGCGCAGGTCACGCTCGCCGACGGCACCGAGACGGCGCTCGATCACGGGCACGTTGTGATCGCCGCGATCACGAGCTGCACGAACACGTCGAACCCGTCGGTGATGCTCGGCGCCGGACTGCTGGCCAAGAACGCCGTCGAGCGCGGCCTGCAGGTCAAGCCGTGGGTCAAGACGTCGCTCGCGCCGGGCTCGAAGGTCGTCATGGAGTACTACGAGCGCGCGGGCCTGATCCCGTTCCTCGAGCAGCTCGGCTTCCATCTCGTCGGCTACGGCTGCACGACCTGCATCGGCAACTCCGGCCCGCTGCCGGAGGAGATCTCCGACGTCGTCAACGCCGAGGACCTCGCGGTCGTGTCGGTGCTGAGCGGCAACCGCAACTTCGAGGGCCGCATCAACCCCGACGTGAAGATGAACTACCTCGCCTCGCCGCCGCTGTGCGTCGCCTACGCGCTGGCCGGGACGATGGACATCGACCTGCTCGACGAGCCGCTCGGGCAGGACTCCGACGGCGCGGACGTCTACCTCAAGGACATCTGGCCGAGCGCCGACGACGTCGCGCGCACGGTCGAGGAGGCGGTGCAGTCGGACATGTTCACGTCCTCCTACGGCGAGGTGTTCGCGGGCGACGAGCGCTGGAACTCGCTCGCCGTGCCGGAGGGCGATCGCTTCGCCTGGGCGGACGAGTCGACCTACGTGCGCAAGCCGCCGTTCTTCGAGGACCTGCCGCGCGAGCCCGAGGGCGTCGAGGACATCGAGGGCGCGCGCGTGCTGGCCGTGCTCGGCGACTCGGTGACGACCGACCACATCTCCCCGGCGGGCGCGATCAAGAAGGACTCGCCGGCCGCCCGGTACCTCAACGAGCACGGCGTCGAGAACAAGGACTTCAACTCCTACGGCTCACGGCGCGGCAACCACGAGGTGATGATGCGCGGCACGTTCGC
This sequence comes from Solirubrobacteraceae bacterium, assembly GCA_035706585.1. Classification (GTDB taxonomy): domain Bacteria; phylum Actinomycetota; class Thermoleophilia; order Solirubrobacterales; family Solirubrobacteraceae; genus DASSUW01. The sequence continues at coordinate 10,705 of DASSUW010000422.1, forward strand.
GAACATCCGGCTGCGCAACTACATCGCCGGCCGAGAGCTCGTCGGCGGCTCGACGTTGTACGACGGCGAGGAGCTCCCGATCTACGACGCGGCGATGAAGTACGCGGAGCAGGGGACGCCGCTGGTCGTGCTCGCCGGCGCCGAGTACGGCTCCGGCTCGTCGCGCGACTGGGCGGCCAAGGGCACGCGGCTGCTCGGCGTGCGCGCGGTCATCGCGGAATCGTTCGAGCGCATCCACCGCTCGAACCTCGTCGGCATGGGCGTGCTGCCGCTGCAGTTCAACGAGGGCGACTCGGTCGAGTCGCTCGGGCTCACCGGCGAGGAGGAGTTCTCGATCACCGGGCTCGAGGGCGGCGACGCCAAGGAGGTGACGGTCCGCGCGGGCGAGAAGGAGTTCACGGCGCGCGTGCGGATCGACACGCCGAAGGAGGTCGAGTACTTCAAGCACGGGGGCATCCTGCAGTACGTACTGCGCGGCCTGGTCGACGCTCAGTAACCTGCCCGCCTCGATGCCGCTCACCGACACGCTGCGCCGGCTGCTCACGGCGCCCGGCCCCTCTGGATACGAGCAGCCTGCCGCCGCCGTCTTCCGCGAGGCGGCCGGCGCGTTCGCCGAGATCACCCACGACACCGTGGGCTCGACGGTCGCCCGCGTCAAAGGCACCGGTGACGGGCCGCTGGTCGCGGTCGTCGGCCACATCGACGAGATCGGCCTGATCGTCCACCACATCGACGACGACGGCTACCTGTGGTTCACCGGTGTCGGCGGCTGGGATCCCGTGATCCTCGTCGGCCAGCGCGTCGAGGTCGCGACGGAGGCGGGACCGATCCCCGGCGTGGTCGGCAAGAAGCCGATCCACCTGCTCAAGGACGAGGATCGCAAGCAGGCGCCCAAGCTCGAGAACCTGCACGTCGACGTCGGAGCGAGGGACGGCGACGAGGCTCGCCGGCTCGTCCGTATCGGCGACGTCGCGGTGATCTCCGGCGAGCCGGTCGAGCTTCCGAACGACCGCGTGATCTCGCGCGCGATGGACAACCGGCTCGGCTGCTACGTCGCGCTGGAGGCGGCGCGGCTCGTGGCCGAGGCGGGCGGCGCGCCGGGCGACGTCGCGGCCGTCGCGGTCACGCAGGAGGAGATCACGTTCGGAGGCGCGCGCACGACGGCCTACTCGCTGCAGCCCGACATCGCGGTCGTCGTCGACGTCACGTGGGCGACCGACCAGCCGGGCGTCGACGAGAAGGAGGTCGGGCGCCACAAGTTCGGCTCCGGCCCGGTGCTGACCCGCGGCTCGACGCTGCACCCGGTCGTGTTCGAGCGGCTGCGCGAGGCCGGCGAGGCCGAGGCCATCCCGTTCACGGTCGCCGCCTCGGCGCGCGCGACCGGCACCGACGCGGACGCATTCCACATCTCGCGCGCCGGCATCCCGACCGCGGTCGTGTCGGTCCCGCTGCGCTACATGCACTCGCCGGTCGAGATGGTCCAGCTCGACGACGTCGACAACGCGGCCAAGCTGATCGCCGCGTTCGCGCGCCGGCTCGAACCCGGCCTGGACCTGCTCCGCTGAAGCCGCTCCTGCTGCTGTTCGACATCGACGGCACGCTGCTGATCGGCGGCGCCGTCGAGCACGCGCGGGCGCTGCGCGAGGCGGCCGAGCGGGTGCACGGCACCGGATCGCTGCTCGGGCACGACGTCGAGGTGGCGGGGCGGACCGACGGCTCGATCATGCGCGACGTCATGCGGCTCGCCGGCGTGGACGAGACGGTCGTCGACGAGCGGTGGCCGGAGGTGCGCGATGCGGCCGTGGCCGCCTACGAGCAGATCGCGCCGGACGATCTCTCCGATCGCGTCGCGCCGGGCGTCGTCGAGCTGCTGGACGCGCTCGCCGCGCGCCCCGGCGAGTTCCGGCTCGCGCTGCTCACCGGCAACCTCGAGCCGATCGCACGCGTGAAGCTCGCGCGCGCCGGGATCGGCCACTACTTCGAGCCCGGCCAGGGCGGCTTCGGCTCCGACCACTACAACCGCGCGAAGCTGCCGGCGATCGCCCGCGAGCGCGCGGGCGACTGGCCGCGCGCCCGCACGGTCGTGATCGGCGACACCCCGCGCGACATCGCCTGCGCGCGCGCCGACGACATCCGCGTGGCCGCCGTGGCCACCGGCCTGTTCGGCATCGAGCAGCTGGCGGACGCGGACGCCGTCGTCGACGACGCCCGCGCGCTTCTACCGATCCTCACGTCCTGGCACGGCGGGGGTCAGACACGTACCCACACCGGCGCCTGAACCGCCGCCAGCAAGGGTCTGACCCCCTTGAAGACGCCTGAACCGCCGCCACCAGGGGTCTGACCCCCTTGAACCGCCGCCAGCAAGGGTCTGACCCCCTTGACGCGGCCGGCGCTAAGGCCTCACCACCATCGCGCTGCCGCTGCCGCGGCGGACCGGCTCGGCCGCGGCGAGGAAGCGGCCGCCCCTGAGGAACTCGATCGCCTCGACCGCGCCGATCTCGCCCGGCGGCGCCTGCGCGACGAACGCGTGGTCGTAGCGCGACGCGAGCGCCCGGCCCGCGTACGAGCTGATGAAGTCCGGCTCGGCCACGCTGGTCGGGCCGTTGCGCTGGCTCACGCGCGGCGCGGCGATCGCCTCCGGCAGCGTCATCCCGAAGTCGACGCGGTTGATGAACGTCTGCATCACGGTCGTCGGGATCTGCGATCCGCCCGGCGAGCCGATCGCCAGGAACGGCTTGCCGCGCCGCTCGACGATCGTCGGCGCCATCGAGCTGCGCGGGCGCTTGCCGCCCTCGACGCGGTTCGGGTGGGTCGTCGAGTCGTAGTTGAAGTCGGTCAGCTCGTTGTTGAGCAGGAAGCCGTACCCGGGCACGACGATCGCGTTGCCGCCGATCGACTCGATCGTGAACGTGTACGAGACCACGTTGCCCTTGCGGTCGGCGACGCTCAGGTGCGTCGTCGACTGGTTCGGGTGCGACACGGTCGCGCTCGGCTCGCCGCGGCCGCCGTTGTCGTACGGGTCGCCGGGCGGGACGGTCGCGTTCGCTGCCGTGGCGGGCACCAGCGCGCGTCGCTCGGCGGCGAACGAGTCCGACAGCAGGCCGCGCAGCGGCACGGGGAAGAACGCCGGGTCGGCCAGGTAGGCGTTGCGGTCGGCGTACGCGAGCCGCGAGGCCTCGAGGTAGCGGTGCAGCGACAGCACGCGGTCGCGGCCGAAGTCGCGGTAGCCCTCGAGGATGTTGAGCGCCTCGCCGTCGGTCGAGCCCCCGCTCGACGGCGGGCCCATCCCGTACACGTCGAGCCCGCGGTAGGAGATCGTCGTCGGGGCGCGGAACGGCGCCGTGTAGTCGCGCAGGTCGTCGAGCGTCATGACGCCGGGCAGCCACGGGTGCTCCGGGTCGCCCACGGTCGGCGGGTCCGTGCTCGCGGCGACGATCGCGCGCGCGACCGGGCCGCTGTAGAAGCCGCGCTCGACGCCGAGCCGGCCGAGCCGTTCGTAGGTGTCGGCGAGGTCGGGGTTGCGCAGCCGCGTGCCGACGGCCAGCGGCTTGCCGCCGGCGTCGAGGTACAGCGCCGCGGTCGACGGGATGTCGTTGAAGTACGTGCCGTTGCCAGCGATCTGGTCGTGGAAGACCTGGTCGACGGCGAAGCCGCGGCGCGCGATCCGCTCGCCGGGCCTGAGCGCCCGCCGCAGCGAGATCGTGCCGTAGCTCTCGAGCGCGCGCTCCCAGCTGAGCGGCGTGCCGGGCACGCCGGCCGACATGCCGCTGTAGCGCGCGTCGTCGAAGCTGAGCGGCTTGCCGCCGCTCCAGAACGACGTCGGTGTCATCGCCGCGGGTGCGGTCTCGCGGCCGTCGATCGTGATGACGTGGCCCTTGCGGTCGCGGATGAGCATGAAGCCGCCGCCGCCGACGCCGCACGAGAACGGCTCGACCACGCCGAGCACGCCCGCTGCGGTCACGGCCGCGTCGACCGCGTTGCCGCCGCGCTCGAGCGCCTTGATCGCCGCCTTTGTGGCCAGCGTGTCGACCGTCGCGGCCGCGCCGTCGCGACCGACCGCCGTTGCTGGGTTCTCCGCCGCCTGAGCGGCCGGTGCGCTCGCGAGCGCGCTGATCACGGCTGCCGTCGCCAGCAGCCCCGCCGATCCACGCATCTGGGACCTCCCGCCTGGTCGTGTCTGCGGGAACGCCTACCCGGGGCGCTAACGGTCCACGCGCAGGATCGCCACCTCGAGCGGCGCTCCGGAGACCTGGCGCAGCAACGTCACATAGGCGACGCCCGGGGCCAGGGCGGTCGTCCACAGCGTGGCCGAGAGGCCCCGCTTGGGCCGTGGCCAGAGCCGCCGCGGCCAGCCGTGGCGGTGGTGCTCCTTGCCGGGCTCGTGGCCCGCGTCGCGGCGGCCGGTGGGCGGCATCCGCCACAGCCGGCGGTCGCGCCGCGGGTTGCGGCGGCGGTGCTGCGGCCCGATCCGCAGCTCCTGGCGCGTATAGACGCTGCGCACGTACAGCAGGCGGCCCCCGGCGAGCGACGGGTTGAGCAGCAGCGCGCGCCGCTCGCGCCGCACGGTCTTGCGCTTGCCGCTGGCGAGGTCGGCGACCACGATCCGGCTCCCGGTGCGGCCGGGGACGTGGTAGGCGAGCCGCCCGCCTTCGACCGCGGGCCGGCCGAGCTCGTACGACTTCGCGATCCGCCGGGGCTCGCCGCCGGCGAGCGGCACGGCGAAGATCGTGTCGCCCTCGCCGTCGCGGGCGCGCCACGCGACCCACTCCCGCGAGACCGCCAGCGCGTCGGCGCCGGGCGCGGGGATCGTGGCGGCGAACGGTGGGCCGGACGTCTGGCGCACCTGGATCGCGTCCCCGGCGATGACCGCGACGCGGTCGCCCCCGAGCGCGGGATGCGCCCCGCCGGCGGGCACCGGCCGGCCGTCGACCATGATCACGCCGGACTCGCCGGCGACGTGCCAGGCGACGAGGCCGCCGTCGGCGCTCGGGTCGCTGCCGCCCGTCACGATCCGCCTGGCCATCAGACGACCAGCACGAGCGCGCAGGCCGCCATCGCCAGCGCGTCGACCGCCCGCAGCGAGCGGAGGATCTGCGGACGCTCGGCCATCGCCGCGTGCGCGGCGCTGCCCCACTCGGTATCGCCGGCCGGCGCCAGCACGATCACCGGCAGCAGCCGGCCGGCGCCGAACGCCAGGCCGATCGCGAGCCCGAGCGCCGGATCGCCGATCGCGACGCTCACGCCCGCCAGCGCCCACACCGCGAACGTGAGGATGAACGTGGTGAAGCCGAGGCCGAGCAGGACGCCGTACAGGCCCGCCGCGACCGGGACCGGCATCCGCCGCCGCCACGACTCCGGCACCTGGCGGCGCACCTGCGGCAGGATCCGCGCGCCGCGCGCCTCGCCGATCGCCGCCGCCAGCGCGACCACGGCGGCCACCGCCAGCGCCGCCGGGCCGCCCGCGCCGATCGCCTGCCCGAGCACCGCCAGGGCGCCGAACGTCGCCGCACCGCCCACCAGGGCGCCGAGCGAGAACGTCGCGCACGCCGCGAGCGTCGTCCGCAGCCGCCCGGCGTAGCCGTGCGGCGCGAGGGTCTCCACCATCGAGAAGCCGCACGGGGACCAGGCGCCGGTGACGCCGGCCGCCGCCGCCGCGAGGATGAGCACGGTCTCTAGCACTTGACCTTCGTGTCGTAGTACATGACGCAGAACACGCGCCGGCCCTTGTAGCAGTAGCCGGTGAGGGAGGCGTCCCCGTTGATGCGCCGCGGATTGTGCGAGCAGCAGTCGACGAGCTTGCGGATGTGGCCGCCGCAGCAGCGGAACCACGCGCCGTCGATCGTGGTCTTGAAGCCGAAGCGGTCCTCGACGGTGTCGCAGACGCGCGAGCGGCTGGCGGCCGGCAGCGGGCGGCCGTCGGCGTCGGTCAGGACCCGGCCGTCCTCGTCGACCGCGCGGCCGTCGCGGTTGATCAGGCGGCCGAGATCGTCGAGCGGGTGGCCGTCGTGCGCGCGCAGCGGGTAGCCCTTGCGGTCGATCCGCGGCAGCCCGGTCGGGTGCGGGCACGAGTCGGTCGTGTACAGGTGCCCGCAGAAGTGGAACGCCTCGGCCTCGCCCGGCTCGACCATGCTCGTCACCGTCGCCGCGCTGGTCAGGCCCATGACCGCGCCGGAGACACGCGACAGGAACCCGCGGCGCGACGTGCCGGCCGCGAGCCGGTCGCTCAGGCGCTCAGACACGCGCCACCCCGCGCCCGTGAACCGTGCGGCGACTAGGCACGGACCACTCCACGGCGTCTCTCGGCGGCCGCCAGGACGGACTCGAGCTGCGCGCCCGTGTTGAACGTCCCCTTTGCGAGCACCGTGCCGTCGGCGTCGAGCGCGACCGCGAACGGGCTGCCCGGCACGTCCGCGACCGTCCAGGCGTCGGCGTCCCGGACCTCGTCGAAGTCGCGCAGCACGACGCGCGGGTCGCGGGCGAACGACGCGACGGCGGGCGCGAGCGCGCGGCACATCTGGCAGCCCTCGGAGCTGAACACCGCGAGCCCGATCCGCCCGGGCGCGAGCGCTTCGCCGAACCGCTCGGCGAGCGCCGTCCGCGCGCCGATCTCCGGCCCCTCGTGCGCGACCTCGAGCGCCCCGCGCGGGTCGAGCGACAGCCGCAGCATGCCGACCTCGCGCGCCAGCGCGAGCACGGCGACCGACAGCGCCACCAGCCCGAGCAGCGCGACCG
>DASSUW010000423.1:0-7586 GCA_035706585.1 Solirubrobacteraceae bacterium
CGAGAAGCAGGCCGCCAGCTGGGAGGACCTGCCCGAGGACATCAAGGCGACGTACGACAAGCTCGGCATCCCCGAGGCGGAGAAGCAGCGCCTCGTCTCCGGTGTCGCGGCGCAGTACGAGTCCGAGGTCGTCTACCACCAGATCCGTGAGGACCTGGAGGAGCAGGGCGTGATCTTCCTCGACACCGACACCGCGCTCAAGGAGCACCCGGAGATCTTCAAGGAGTACTTCGGCACGGTGATCCCGCCCAACGACAACAAGCTCGCCGCGCTCAACAGCGCCGTGTGGTCGGGCGGCTCGTTCGTCTACGTGCCGCCCGGCGTGCACGTCGAGATGCCGCTGCAGGCCTACTTCCGGATCAACACCGAGAACATGGGCCAGTTCGAGCGCACGCTGATCATCGCCGACGAGGGCTCCTACGTGCACTACGTGGAGGGCTGCACGGCGCCGGTCTACACGACCGACTCGCTGCACTCCGCCGTCGTCGAGCTGATCGCCAAGCCGGGCGCGCGGATCCGTTACACGACCGTGCAGAACTGGTCGCAGAACGTCTTCAACCTCGTCACCAAGCGGGCCGTGGCGGAGACCGACGCGACCGTCGAGTGGGTCGACTGCAACCTCGGCTCCAAGCTCACGATGAAGTACCCGAGCGTCTACCTGATGGGCGAGCGCGCGCACGGCGAGGTGCTGTCGATCGCGTTCGCCGGCAACGGCCAGCATCAGGACGCCGGCGCCAAGATCGTCCACGCGGCGCCGAACACGACGTCGAACATCTTCGCCAAGTCGATCTCCAAGGACGGCGGGCGCTCCTCCTACCGCGGCCTGCTCGAGGTCGCCAAGGGCGCGACCGGGTCGCGCTCGAAGGTGGTCTGCGACGCGCTGCTGCTCGACGAGGACTCGCGCTCGGACACGTATCCGACGATCCGCATCGGCGAGGACGACGTGGACGTCGGCCACGAGGCGTCGGTCTCGAAGATCGGCGAGGAGCAGCTGTTCTACCTGATGGCGCGCGGCATCCCCGAGGACGAGGCCGGCAAGCTGATCGTCAACGGCTTCATCGAGCCGATCGTCAAGGAGCTCCCGATGGAGTACGCGGTCGAGATGAACCGCCTCATCGAGCTCCAGATGGAGGGCTCCATTGGCTAAGCCAGAATCCCCCGATCCCCGCGGCGCCCCGGCGCCGTGGATCACCGCCAGGACCGATCGTCCGAGCTCCGAAGGACACCGCCCTGCAGAGGCTCGGCCGATCGCCCCTGACGGCGCCCACGACACCGAGGCATCCACGGATCATCGGAGGATCCATGGCTGAGGTCACGGCGCTCGAGCTCCCGACCTTCAAGGGCCGGCCCGGCTGGGAGTTCACCGATCTGAGCCGGCTCGATCTCACGGCGTTCGGCGCGCCCGACGGAGGCGACCTCGCGGCCGCGCGCGACGACCTGTTCGATCTGGAGGGCGCGACGCGGCTCGACCAGGTCGACGGCGCCGTGTCCGAGGGAGTGGCCGTCGAGGACGGGCCGGTCGTGCTGCCGCTGTCGGTGGCGCGCGAGCGGCATCCCGAGCTGGTCGATCCGCACCTGGGTCGCGTGGTCGCGGCCGACGACGTCTTCACGCGCTGGAACGCCGACACGTGGGACGGCGGCGCGTTCGTGTGGGTCCCACGCGGCGTGCGCGTCGAGGCCCCGATCCTCCTGAGCGCGGTGACCGCCGCCGCCGGCACGGCGCTGCAGCGGCGCGTGCTGATCGTCCTCGAGGAGGGCGCCGAGGCGGAGGTGTGGGAGCAGTACCTGTCCGGCGACCCGGAATCCGAGACGCTGCTCAACACGGTCGTCGAGCTGGTCGTCGGCCAGAACGCGAAGCTGCGCTACGTCTGCGGCCAGGACCTCAACGAGAGCTCGTGGATCTTCGGCGCGCAGCGCGCCGAGGTCGCGCGCGACGGGGCTCTGGACTGGGTGGTCGTCGGCTTCGGCGGCGCCAACGGCCGCGTGCGCACCGAGACGCTGCTCGCCGGGGAGGGCGCGAACGGCAAGGTCACCGGCGCCTACGCCCCGCACGGCCGCCAGCATGTCGACTTCGACACGACGCAGGAGCACGGGGCGCCGAACACGACGTCGGACCTCGCGTTCCGCGGCATCCTCGCCGACCGCTCGCAGGCCGTCTGGCGCGGCATGATCAAGGTCGACCCAGGCGCCCAGCAGACCGACGCGTTCCAGGAGTGCCGCAACCTGCTGCTCTCCAAGCGCGCTCACGCCGACGCGATCCCGGGCCTCGAGATCCTCGCCAACGACGTGCGCTGCACGCACGCGGCGGCGATCGCGCAGATCGACAAGGAGCAGCTGTTCTACCTGCGCTCGCGCGGGCTCGGCGAGCCGGTCGCGCAGCGCCTGGTGATCGAGGGCTTCATGGCCGAGCTGGTGGAGCGCTTCGAGGAGGGCCCGATCCGCGAGGCCCTGGCGGGCGCGCTCGAGCGCCGCCTCAGCCGCGTGCTGGATTAGCCAGCGCCGCGGCGCGGCGGCGTCGGTACGCGCGGCGGTTCTTCTCGCGCTGGCCGCAGACCGCCATCGAGCACCAGTGGCTCGAGCGGTTCTTGGAGTGGTCGTAGAACGCCCAGCGGCAGACGTCGCGCTCGCACGCCTTCAGGCGCTCCCAGGTGCCCTCGGCGACGCCGGCGTGGATCGCCGCGACGATCCGGCCGAGCGCGCCGTCGACCCCGGAGGCGGACGGCTCGATCCGCGTGCCCGGGTCGTCGAGCACCGGGTGCAGGCCTGCTCGCGCGCCGACCGCATTGACGATCTCGCCGGCGGCCGGGTCGTGCGGCAGCCCGGCGTGGGCGGACACGAGCTCGCGGATCGCCTCGCGCAGCGCGATCGCGCGCGCGTGGTCGCCGTCGGTGACCGGGGCATCCGGCGCGAGCAGCCCGCGGTCGACGAACCAGTTGCGCAAAGCCGCCGCGTCCGGCAGCAGGTCGGGGCCGGTCTCGAGGTCGTTCGTGTTGACGAACAGCTGGACGAGCCGCAGCGAGCCCGGGGCGGGCGAGCGGTCTCCTGGCTCCTCGAGCGGCTGCTGCACGAATTCATACTAGCATAATTCGATTGAGTGTGTTAAACAACCGCCATGAGCGCTTTGCCGGTATCAGAAGCTGAACCCACGCACGCGCAGTACGAGCCGACCCCGGCCGTCGAGTCCGCCGGGATCAAGCGCGGCATCAAGGCCGGCGTGGTCTTCGCGATCCCGGCGTTCGCGCTCGGCGCGTCGTTCGGGATCCTCGCCGAGCCGGTCATGGGCGCCGGCGCAGCGATCGCGATGTCGATCCTCGTGTTCGCGGGCGCCGCCCAGTTCGCGTCCGTGAGCGTGCTGGCCGCCGGCGGCGGCGCGTTCTCGGCGGTGTCGGCCGGCCTGCTGATCAACATGCGCTTCCTGCCGATGGGGCTCGCCGTCGCGCCGGCGCTGAAGGGCGGGCGGCTGCGGCGGGCCGCCGAGGCGCAGGCGATGGTCGACGCCTCGTGGGCGCTCGCGAGCCGCGGCGACGGCACGTTCAGCCGCGAGCTGATGATCGGCGCCACGCTGCCGCAGGCGCTGTGCTGGTGGGCCGGCACCGCGGTCGGCGCACTCGGCGGCTCGCTGATCGGCAATCCCGAGACATTCGGGCTCGACGCGATGTTCCCGGCGTTCTACCTTGCGCTGCTCGTCGGCGAGATGGACCTGCGCACGCTGCCGAGCGCGCTGCTCGGGGCCGCCGTCGCGCTCGTGCTCGTGCCGTTCGCGCCGCCGGGCGTCCCGGTCGTGGCCGCGGCCCTGGCCGCCCTGGTCGGACTGCGGGAGCGTCGGTGACCACCGTCTGGATCACGATCGCGCTGCTCACGGTCGGCACGGTGGCGATCAAGGCCACCGGCCCCGTGATCCTCGGGGGCCGCGAGTTGCCGCCGCGGCTGAACGGCGTCGTCGCCCGCCTCGCGCCGTCGCTCCTCGCCGCGCTCGTGGTCGTGGAGACGTTCGGCCACGACCAGCGGCTCGCCGTCGACGAGAGCGCCGCCGGCCTGGCGGCCGCCGCCGTCGCGCTCGCCGCGCGGCTGCCGATGTTCGCGGTCGTCGTCATCGCCGCCGCGGTCACGGCGCTCCTGCGCGCTGTCTGATCTCGCTCTGGGCGGCCCGCGACTCGCGACTCGCGACCTAGATCCTGGGCAGGTCCCGGAACCGGCTCCGCCCTTCCGGGACCTCGCAGAGGGCCGCCACGCGCGGCTCGCACACCCGCAGCAGGTCACGTGGGTCGAGCCGCAACGCGTGCCGGTGATCCCCGCCCGCGCACACGATCCGCTCGTGGTAGAGCAGGTGCACGTCGATGATCTCCGGCATCGGCATCATCGGGCCGAGCGGCGGCATCGCGCCGACGTCGAACATCGGGAAGTCGCGCTCGAGCTCCTCCTCGGTCGCCAGCCGCAGATGGCCGGTCGCGCCGAGCAGCTCGCGGGTGCGATGCAGGTCGAGCCGGTGGGACGCCGGGATGACCGCCATGCGGTAGCCGGCGCGGTCGTGCAGCGCGAGCGTCTTGGCCCCCTCGCGGGGCTCTGATCCGGCCGCCCGCGCCTCGGCCGCGGCGCTGAACGTGGGGCGGTGCTCGAGCACCTCGTGCCGCACCCCCTGAGCCTCGAGAAACCCCGTGACGGCGTCGATTCCGTGGGCCTGCGTCGTGTCCGCCATCGCTCCCTCCGCGTTCGCGAGCTGGAGCCTGTGACGGTACGCCTGCGCCGCATTCGTCGCAAGCGTGGACGTATGTCCAACTGAGCCAGGTTCGGGACCCGCCGATACCCAATCCATCTCGATGAAGGAGATGGTTTGACGATTCGCTACGGGATCCGCTGGGACGGACGAGGCAGGCCTCGGCCTGTGCGCCTGGCGGTCCTTCTTGGATTGGCTCTCGTCGCATTGCTGCTCCCGGCGTCCGCCCGCGCGGACGAGAAGGTGAGCCGCTCCCAGCAGGCGATCGCCGGCGGCACAGGCACCGCCGGCCTCACCGCGCCCGACGGGCGGGGGATCGACGTGGCGCTCGTCGACTCGGGCGTCGTGCCGGTCGGCAGCCTCGCCGAGCCCGGGCGCGTCGTCTATGGCCCGGACTTCTCGTCCGAGCGCCGTGACGACGACCTGCGCAACCTCGACACGTTCGGGCACGGCACGCACCTCGCCGGCCTGATCGTCGGCCGCGATCCGGTCACCGGCTTCGCGGGCCTGGCTCCCGGGGCGCGCCTCGTGAGCCTGAAGATCGCCGGCGCCGACGGCGAGACCAACCTCGCCCGCGTGCTCGCGGCGCTGGACTGGATCCGCCGCAACCACGACGCGCCGGGGTACAACATCCGCGTCGTGAACCTCTCGCTCGGCGTGACGAGCGACGACTACCGCTCCGACGTGCTCGCGTGGGCCGTCGAGCGGCTCTGGAACGAGGGCATCGTGGTCGTGGCCGCCGCCGGCAACCAGGGCGTGTTCGCGCGCACGCTGGACATGCCGGCCGACGATCCGTTCGTGATCGCCGCGGGCGCGTCGGACACGCGCAACACGGCATACCCCTGGGACGACCGCGTCGCGGACTTCTCCAGCCGCGGCCGCGAACGGACGCCCGATCTCGTCGCCCCGGGCACGCTGATGGTGTCGCTGCGGGTGCCGGGCTCGACGCTCGACAGCGAGTTCGCGGGCGCACGCGTGGGCTCGAAGTTCTTCCGCGGCAGCGGGACGTCGCAGGCGGCGGCCGTGACGTCGGGCCTCGCGGCCCGGCTGATCGACGCCCGCCCGTGGCTGAATCCCGACCAGGTGAAGGCGCTGCTGACGCAGGGCGCAGTCGACCTGCCGGATCCGCGCTGGGCCGACGGGGCGGGCCGGGTCGATCTGCGGCGCACGCTCGCGCTGCCGACGCCCAACCCCTGGGACGTCAAGCAGCGGTGGGAGCCCGCCGTGCTCGATTTCCGCAAGCTCGCGCGCGAGCTCGACGATGACGACGAGGCCCTCGGTCCGGGGGCGCAGTGGAGCGGCCGGCGCTGGTCTGGTCGGCGCTGGTCGGGCCGCCGCTGGTCGGGAGCGAAGTGGGTCAACTCGGACGACTGAACCGGGTCACGCTCGTAGCGCTGATCGCCGCGACGATCGTCGCGGCGGTCGCGCTGTGGTTGGGCGTCGTGCGCGACCTCGCGCCGTACGAGGCCGCGGTCGACATCCCGTGGTGGGCGCTCGCCGCCGGCTTCGCCGTGGCGGAGGTGTTCGTCATCCACGCGCACGTGCGCGGGAGCGCCCACTCGCTGTCGCTGTCGGAGGTGCCGCTCGTGCTCGGCCTGCTGCTGGCCGATCCGAGCGATCTCGTGCTGGCGATGGTCGCCGGCCCGGCGGTCGTGCTCGCGTTCACGCGCGGGCACGGGCCGGTGCGTCTGTTCTTCAACCTCGGCCAGTTCGCGCTCACCGGCTGTCTCGCCACGATCGTGCTGCATGCCGTCGCGCCGGCGCCGCAGGCGATCGGCCCGGCGGTGTGGGCGGCGACGTTCGCGGCCGTGTTCGCCGCGTCGGTGATGGCGTCGGTGCTCGTGTTCTGCGCGATCGGGCTGTCGGAGGGCGGGATCCCGTCGCGCCGGCTGGCGGGGATGCTCGGCGCGGATCTCGTGGTCGCGCTGGTCAACACGAGCGTCGCGCTCTCGGGCGCCACCGTGGTCGCGCACGACCTGCGCGCGAGCTGGCTGCTGATCCCGCCGGCGGCGATCCTCCTGGTGGCCTACCGCGCGTACGTCTCCGAGCGCGCGAAGCACCAGTCGCTCGAGTTCCTGTACGGCGTGACGCGCTCGCTGTCGCGCGGGCACGACCTCGAGCGCGAGCTGCAGGACCTGCTGCGCAAGACCCGCTCGTCGTTCCGCGTGCGGACGGCCGAGATCGTGCTGCTGACCGGCGAGGGCGGCCTGCGGACGTCGCTGGTCCTGGACGGGCCGGAGGAGGCGATGGTCGAGATCGGCACCGTGCCGGGTGCGCTGCGGCACGCCGAGCACGCCCTGCTCGTCGATCGCGACGACTGCGATCCCGACCTCGCCGCCTATCTGGCGGGCCGCGGGATCGCGCAGGCGCTGGTGGCGCCGGTGCGCGGCGAGACGCGGCTGGCGGGCGTGATGGTGCTCGGCGACCGGATCGGGGCGACGCCGACGTTCACCGACGAGGACGTGCGGCTGTTCGAGGCGCTGGCGACGCACGCCGGCCTGTCGCTGGAGCTCGATCGCCTGGAGCGCGAGGCGCAGAGCGACCCGCTGACCGCCCTCGCGAACCGCACGCTGTTCATGCGCCGGCTCGAGGAGTCGCTGGCGCGGCCCTCCGGCATGGCCACGGTGCTGTTCCTCGATCTCGACGACTTCAAGGCGATCAACGACCGCGCCGGTCACGCGGCCGGCGACGCCGTGCTGGTGGCGGCGGCGCGGCGGATCGAGACGTCGGTCCGGCCGGTGGACATCGCGGCCCGGATGGGCGGCGACGAGTTCGCGGTGCTGCTGCAGGACGTCGACGACCGGCACGGCGAGCAGGTCGCGGGGCGCATGCTCGACCTGCTGGCCGATCCGGTGAGCGTGGACGGCGAGTC
>DASSUW010000424.1:0-14085 GCA_035706585.1 Solirubrobacteraceae bacterium
GGCGGCCAAGCCGTCCGCGGCCGCGAAGCCGTCCGCCGCGGCCAAGCCGTCCGCGGCCGCGAAGCCGAAGCCCGCCAAGAAGGCGACCAAGCCGAAGGTGCGGACCAACGCCGGCACCCAGCCCAAGCCGCCGGTCGCGCCGCCCAAGGGCTGGCAGACGCCCGACCAGGACAACGGCAAGGGCGGCTCGGACATCGTCACCACCGCCGTCCAGGCAGCCGGCGAGATCGCCCAGCTGGGCGTGACGGTGGGCGGCCAGATCCTCAAGCGCGCCGCCTCGCGAATCCCGCGCCCCTGAGCCGCGGCGATCAGCGCTAGCGGCCGCGGCGATCAGCGCTCGCGGCCGCGGCGACCAGCGCTCGCGGCCGCCGCCACCAGTGCGCGCGGAAGCGGCCGACCAGCGCTCGCGGCCGGCGCGGAGACGCGCGGCGTCTGGTAGGTTCCCGCGCGCCGAATTGCCGTGGGCCATCCGCGGCGAACGGGGGAACCAATGAGCGGCACGATGCCGCTGGGGGCGAATCGACTCGGGGTCACCACCCGTCGTAGCGCTGCTTTCTCTGCGCGAGCCCGTCAGCTCACCTCGTAGGCACCGGAGAAAGTGCAATGACGAGGCCCCTGGGTTCCAAGCCGGCGCTGTGCGCCTTGGCGATCGCCGCACTCGCGGCGCCGGTCGCGATGGCGGCCGACGGGCCGTCCACCGGCGGGGCGCAGGCGCCGCCCGCGCCGCAGACCGAGGGCGTGATCCGCGCCGAGGGTCCGCAGATCGCGCTCTCCACCCGCGCCGGCGCGATGCTCCGCAAGCGCGCGCGCTTCCGCGGTACCGCCGCCGGGGCGGCGGGGCGCACGGTCACGATCGAGCGCTTCGACGCCGGCAAGCAGGGCTGGACCGCCGTGGCCGACACGACGGTCAAGGACGACGGCACGTACGTCGCCCGCTGGCGGACCAGGCACGCCGGCGTCTTCCGCATCCGCGCGGTGCTCCAGGCCGCCGGCCAGGCCACCGCCGCGAGCGCCTCGCCCGAACTCGCGATTAGCGTCCACCGGCCGGCGATGGCCACCTGGTACGGCCCCGGGTTCTACGGCCGCACGACCGCCTGCGGCGTGCGCATGAGCCGCACGCTGCTCGGCGTCGCTCACAAGAAGCTCCCGTGCGGCACGCAGGTCGCGGTGCTCTACAAGGGCCACCGCATCACGGTGCCGGTCGTCGACCGCGGCCCGTTCCGGCGCGGCACCCGCTACGACCTGACCGCGGCGACCGCCCAGGCCCTGCGCTTCGAGCACACGGACCGCCTCGGCGCCATCCGCATGCGCACGACCGGATAGTCGGTACGGTGACAGCCGTGACCTCTCTGCGGCGGCGCGTGCCCGACGCGGCGATCAGCGAGCCCGACGACCACACGGTGATGGACGCCGGCGGCGCGGTCCGGTCGATCCAGGCCGCGAACGTCACGATGCCCGAGGGCGACCTGGAGGCGATCTGGACGCCGCTGTACCTCGAGCGCCTCGCGCGCACGTACTGGAAGTACCTCTCGCGCGTGTCGCTGGGCCTGATCCGCGTCGAGTACACGCCGACCGAGCGGCGGGTCGTGCTGCTGCGCAGCCCGTTCGTGCTCCTGCGCTTCGGCGCGCCCGAGTACCAGATCGGCGAGGGGCGCGGGATCGTGCGCTGGCGGATCCGCGACGGCGTCCTGGTCGCCAGGCGCGACCAGGGGTACCTCGAGATCGACGTCCAGAGGACCGAGGCGGAGAAGCCCGGCTTCGCCCAGGCGCACGTGGAGGTCGAGGTCGCGAACTTCTACCCGGCGATCGCGACCTGGGTGGCGCGCTGGTTCTACAAGGTCACGCAGTCGCGCGTGCACGTCCTGGTCACGCACGGGTTCCTGCGCTCGCTCGTGCACCGCCGGCTGGAGACGAGCGCCGTCGGGCGGTTCGACACCGACGGGCGGACGCCGG
This sequence comes from Solirubrobacteraceae bacterium, assembly GCA_035706585.1. GTDB lineage: Bacteria > Actinomycetota > Thermoleophilia > Solirubrobacterales > Solirubrobacteraceae > DASSUW01. Next base: position 1,954 of record DASSUW010000424.1, read on the forward strand.
TGAACGTCGGTGAGACGCCGTGGCTCGTCGTGGCCGCGATCGTGACCGCGTTCGTCGCGGCCGTCGCGGCGGCGTGGCGGTTCATCCGTAGCGGCCGGTGAGCTGGCGCAGCTTGGCGCGGTCGTGGCGCGACTGCACGCGCCGCACCGTCCCCGACCGGCTGCGCATCACCAGCGACTCGGTCGACGCCCCGCGCGATCCCTCGTAGCGCACGCCCTCGAGGACGTCGCCGTCGGTGACGCCGGTGGCGCAGAAGAAGCAGTTGTCGTCCTTGACGAGGTCGTCCTGGGTGAGCACGCGGTCGACGTCGTAGCCGGCGTCGGCCGCCCGCCGGCGCTCGTCGTCGTCGCGCGGGGCCAGCCGCCCGATCAGCCCGCCGCCGTAGGACTTGAGCGCGGCCGCGCTGATCACGCCCTCGGGCGTGCCGCCGATCCCCCACCGCAGGTCGACGGGGCGGTCGGGCGCGACGGCCAGCAGCGCGCCGGACACGTCGCCGTCGGTGATCAGCCGCACGCGCGCCCCGGCGTCGCGGATCTCCTTGATGCCCGCCTCGTGGCGCGGGCGGTCGAGGATGACGACCATCACGTCGCGCACGTCGGTGCGCTTGCGCTCGGCGATCAGCTCGACGGTCCGGCCGAGCGGCCGGTCGAGGTCGAGCAGGTCGGCGAACTCCTCGGCGGCGGCCATCTTCTCCATGTAGACGCACGGGCCGGGGTCGAACATCGTGCCGCGCTCGGACAGCGCGATGACGGCGAGGGCGTTCGGGCGGCCGTGGGCGGCGAGCCGCGTGCCCTCGAGCGGGTCGACCGCGATGTCGACCTCGGGCGGGGAGCCGTCGCCGACCCGCTCGCCGTTGTGGAGCATCGGCGCCTCGTCCTTCTCGCCCTCGCCGATCACGACGATCCCGTCCATGTGCACGGTCGGCAGGACGGCGTGCATGCCGTCGACGGCCGCCTGGTCGGCCTCCTCCTTGTTGCCCATGCCGACGAGCCGCGCGCACGACAGCGCGGCGGCCTCGGTGACGCGGACGAGCTCGAGCGCGAGGTTGCGGTCGACTGGAGCGGAGCTCATTCAAAGCACCCCCGGGGGCTTGCGTACTCGTTCGTTCTGGCCGGCGGTCATCGACCCGCCGACGATCATCAGGATCGTTCCCAGCAGCGCACCGTAGAACCCCGGCTCGAGCGAGATCGCGCCGTTCGGCGATCCCGGGCGGTCGAGGAACCCGGTGTAGGCGACGAGGCCGAAGGCGGCGATCGCCACGACCGCGGTCATCTCGCCGCGCGGCCACGACAGCTCGTGGTCGCGGATCACGATCCACACGAGGATCAGCGGCGCGGCCGCGGCCGCCAGCAGCAGCCAGCGCAGGATCGGGTGCACCTCGAAGCCGCTGAGCGCGCCGCGCTGCCCGTCGATCACCGCGTTCGGGTTGTCGGGATCGGTCTCGTACCAGGGGAGGAACAGGCACGCGGCAAGCAGGAGCCCGCCGAGCGCCGCGACGAGCTCTCCCCTTCCCAGCCGGCCGAAGTGCATGTGCGGGCGAGCCTATAGGGTCCCCGCGTGGTTCGTTGGGGCCTCACCTTGCCCTTCGCCGGTGTCCCGCTCGCCGCGCACGAGCCGCTCGTGCGCCGCGCGGAGGCCGCCGGCTACACCGATCTGTGGACGGGCGAGACGAACGGGCCGGACGGCTTCACGCCGCTCGCGCTCGCCGCCGCGTGGACCGAGCGGATGCGGCTCGGCACCGGCGTCGTGAACCCGTACACGCGCGGGCCGGCGGTGCTGGCGATGCACGCGGCCGCGCTCGCCGACGCCAGCGGCGGACGGTTCGTGCTCGGGCTCGGCTCGTCGTCGAACGTGATCGTCGAGCGCTGGAACGAGGTGCCGTTCGAGAAGCCGCTGTCGCGCCTGCGGTCGGTGATCCCCGCCCTGCGCGAGGTGTTCGCCGGCGGGCGCGGGCCCGGCGGCTTCAAGCTCGAGACGCCGCCGGCGCACCCGATCCCGATCGTGCTCGCCGCGCTGCGCGACCGCATGCTCTACCTCGGCGGCGAGCTCGCCGACGGCACGTTCACGAACTTCCTGCCGCTGCGGGACGCCGAGCACGTGGTCGCGCTCGTGCGCGAGGGCGAGGCCGACGCCGGCCGGCCCGCGACCGAGATCATCTGCCGCTTCTTCTGCATCCCCGGCGACGGGATGGACACGGCGCGCTTCATGTTCGCCGCGTACGCGACGGTCCCGGTCTACGAGGCGTTCTTCCGTGGGCTCGGCTGGGGTGAGGCGATCGACCCGATGGTGGCCGCCTGGCGCGGCGGCGACCGCAAGGCGGCGCTCGAGCTCGTCCCCGAGGAGCTCGTCCGCGAGATCTTCGTCTTCGGCTCGCCGGCCGAGATGCGGGCGCGGCTGGACGCGTACGCCGCGCGCGGGATCACGACGTTCGTGCTGTCGCCGATCGCGCCGCCCGAGCGGCTGCCCGACCTGATCGACGCACTGGCGCCATGAACGACGGGCTGGTCGACGGGCGCTGCTGGTGGGGCTCCTCGACACCCGAGTACGTCGCCTACCACGACGAGGAGTGGGGCCGGCCGGTCCATGACAGCCGGGCGCTGTTCGAGAAGCTCAGCCTCGAGGCGTTCCAGTCCGGCCTGTCGTGGATCACGATCCTGCGCAAGCGCGAGAACTTCCGCGCCGCGTTCGCCGGGTTCGACGTCGCGAAGGTGGCGGCGTTCGGCCCTGGCGACGTCGCGCGGCTGATGGCCGACGAGGGGATCGTCCGCAACCGCCAGAAGATCGACGCGACGATCGCCAACGCGCGTGCCGCCGTGGACCTCGATCTCGCTGAGCTCGTGTGGTCGTTCGCGCCCGCGGCCCGTCCGCGCCCGCGCACACCGGCCGACGTGCCGGCGCTGACGCCCGAGTCCACCGCGCTCGCCAAGGAGCTCAAGAAGCGGGGGTTCCGCTTCCTCGGGCCGACGACGGTCTACGCGATGATGCAGGCGTGCGGGCTGGTCGACGACCACATCGCCGGCTGCCTCGTCCCTACGGCGCGCCCAGGAACCGCTTCTTCGCCAGCTCGGCCTTGATGGCCGCGCGGCTGTTCGGGTAGCGCGTGAGGCGGAACGGGCCACCACTCAGGTTGCCCTGGTTGTACAGCAGCATCCGAACGCGCTTGTGGGAGTTGACGAAGTCGAAGAAGCGGTGGACGAAGCCGGCGTCGTCGGCGCCCCACAGCGCCCACTCGCCGAACACGAACGGCTTGCCCTTGAAGTCGTTGTAGAACGTCCTGAGGTCGGTGAAGTTCGGGAACTTCGAATAGAAGTCCGTGCCGACCCAGTCGACGTAGCGCTTGCCCGGCCAGTACGCGCGGGCGCTGTTCTTGCGGATGTTCGGCGTGCCCTCGGTCTGCGGCACCCAGGCCATCGCGACCTGCGGCTCGGGGAGCTCGGCGGCGTTCGTGCTCAGCGGCCGCAGCTTGAGGCTCGCGAGCTTGACGTTGATGGCCGCGACCGGGCCGCCGCGCAGGATCAGCGTGGCGCGGCGCCAGGCGTTCTTGAACGCCTTGGTCGAGTGCGACGGGCCGCGCGAGCTGCCGTCGCGGTTGTACGCGCAGTAGCCGTTGTTCGTCTGGTTCATCTCGGCCAGGAAGCGCACGTAGGTGGGCTTGCCGTAGGCGGCGATCTCGCGGTTGGTCCTGATCAGGTAGCGATCCCCGACGCCGTTGGCGATCTCCCGCGGCGTGACCGCCTCCGGCGTGCCGTACCCGTCCTGCGTGGAGATGTGGATCATCAGCCGCGACCCGCTGCGGTTGACCGAGTCGTAGATGTAGCCGGTGGGCCCGTTCCACTTGTGGAAGAAGCCGAAGACCGACGGGTGCTTGCCGACCTGCCGCTTGAACTGGGCGATCGACTTGGACCCCGTCACCCCGCTGTAGACCTTGTTCTTGGGCGGGAGGAGCTTGGCTGCGTGGGCGGTCGGCGCGAGCGCGACGGTGACCAGGGCGGTGAGGACGGCGAGGCGGCGCATATCCACATCATCGGCCATCGCTCGGTACGTTGAAGCGGTGGAGATCGGGCGCGACCGCGCACCGGCCGACCGGCCGTTCGTCTTCGTGAACATGATCATGACGGTCGACGGCCGGACCGCGGTCGACGGCAGCTCCGCTCAGCTGGGCGGCGAGGCGGACCTGGAGACGCTGCTCGAGCTGCGCACGCTGGCGGACGCGGTCCTGATCGGGACCGGGACCTTGCGGGCCGAGGGCTACGACCGGCTCGTGCGCAGCGAGGAACGCCGGGCGCGCCGCGTGGCCCTGGGGCTGGCCGAAGACCCGCTCGCCGTGCTGATCTCGCGCCGCTTCGACATCCCGTGGGACGCCGGGCTCTTCCGGGCCGCCGACCAGCCGGTGCTGATCTACACCGGCGTCGACGCCCCGGTGCCGGACGTGCCCGCGCCGGTCGAGGTCGTCGTGATCGCCGATCCGTCGCCGGCGGCGGCGCTCGCCGACCTGCGCGCCCGCGGCATCCTCGCGCTGTTGAACGAGGGCGGTCCGACGCTGTTCGGCGCGCTCGTCGCCGCCGGCCTGGTCGACGAGCTGTTCATGACGCTCGCGCCGCTGCTCACGGGCGACGACGCCGAGCCGCCGGCGATCGCCGGCGGCCGCCTGCCCGTTCCGGCCGCCCTGACGCTGCTGTCGGTCCGCCGGCACGGGTCGGAGCTGTTCCTGCGATACGCCGTATAGGGTCCGCGCCCATGCGAATCGAAGGAGCGGGCGCGCTCGTCGCGGGCGGCGCCTCCGGGCTCGGGGCCGCGACGGCGCGGCGCCTCGCCGGCGGCGGCGCGCAGGTGACGATCGCCGACAAGAACGCCGAGAAGGGCGAGGCGCTGGCCGGCGAGCTGGGCGCGCGGTTCGTCGAATGCGACGTCACCGACGCGACCGCCGTGCAGGCCGCGGTCGACGCTGTCGACGGTCTCCGCATCTCGGTGTGCTGCGCGGGCGTCGGCTGGGCGGAGAAGACGGCCGGCAAACGCGGGCCGCACAGCTTCGACCCGTTCCAGATCGTCATCAACGTGAACCTGATCGGCACGTTCAACGTGCTGCGCCTCGCGGCCGCGGCGATGCTCGCCAACGAGCCCGATGACGAAGGCGAGCGCGGCGTGTGCATCAACACCGCGTCGATCGCCGCGTATGACGGGCAGATCGGTCAGCTCGCCTATTCGGCGTCGAAGGGCGGGATCGTCGGCATGACGCTCCCGGCCGCCCGCGACCTGGCGTCGGCCGGCATCCGCGTGATGACGATCGCCCCTGGGCTGTTCGACACGCCGCTGCTGGCCGGGCTGCCGGACGAGGCGCGCGCTGCGCTCGGCGAGCAGGTTCCGCATCCACACCGTCTCGGCCGGCCCGGCGAGTACGCCGAACTGGCCGCTCACATCGTCGCGAACCCGATGCTCAACGGCGAAGTGATTCGACTCGACGGTGCACTGCGGATGCCGCCGCGCTAGCCGTCACGAACATCGCCCCGAGCAGGACCGCGAGCCCGACTCCCGAGAGGACGAACGCGAGCAGCACCCCGATCGGGGCGAGCGCCGCGAACGTCACGATCGTCAGCCGCTCGGTGCGGCGCCGCCAGTCCTTCCACCGCTCCGGGTTCACCGCCGCCCGCTCCTCCGCGCGGCGGATCGCGGGACCCATCGGCGCGGCGGCCAGCAGGCCGAGGACCGCGCTCGCGCAGCCGACCCACCACAGCTCCGAGCCCTTGATCAGCAGCAGCACCGCCAGCGCGGCGGCGAACGGGACGAATCCGAGCTCGACCCGGCGGACCCATCGCAGGGTGGTCGCCGGGCCGTGCTCGCTCGGTGGTCTCAGCCAGTTCATGTGCTGATGGTGTGATACCCCCGAACTCCGATCATGGACCGCGCCGCTGCGCCGGGCTTGAACATCGGCAGGCAGTCGCTGTCCGGGTCGATCGGCACGTGGATCAGCGCCGGCCCGGGCTCGGCCACGGCCGCGATGTCGTCGTGCGCGGGGATCCCGAATGACCTGGCGAGCGCGAGCCAGTCGGGCGTGGCACCGAGGTCGACCTCGCTCCGCCGGCCGTCCCAGAACATGTCCTGCTGCTGGCGGACCATGCCCAGGCAGCGGTTGTCGAGCACGACGATCTTGACCGGTAGCCGTTCGTGGGCGACCGTCGCGAGCTCCTGCACGTTGAGCAGCAGCGAGCCCTCGCCGGTGACGCAGACGACGGTCTCGCCGGGGCACGCGATCTGGGCGCCGATCGCCGCCGGCAGCCCGAACCCCATCGTGCCCAGGCCGCCGGAGGTGATCCAGCGGCGCGGGCGGTCGAAGCGCAGCCGGTTGGCGGCCCACATCTGGTGCTGGCCGTCGTCGGTGGTGACGATCGCGTCACCGCCGATCAGCTCCTGCAGCGCGTCGAGCGCCGCCTCGGCGTCGGTGCGCGGAGACGGGTCCGCACGCCACGAGTCGATCCGCTCCCACCAGTCCGCCAGACGCGCCGGGTCGGCGCCCCCGGCGAGATCGCCGCGCGCGGCGAGACCGTTCGTCTCCGCGCCGGCGAAGGCGTCCGCGATCGCCGCGAGCGCTCGGCGGGCATCGCCGACGATCGGCACGTGGACCGGCACGTTCTTGCCGATCTCGGCCGGATCCACGTCGATGTGCACGATCTTCGCGTGCGGCGCGAACTCGGCGAGGTCGCCGGTCACCCGGTCGTCGAAGCGCGCGCCGACCGCGACGATCAGGTCGGCCTCGTCCATCGCCCAGTTCGCGGCGGGGGTGCCGTGCATGCCGAGCATGCCGATCCACTGGCCGTCGCTCGCGGGGAACGCGCCGAGCGCCATCAGCGTCGTGGTGACGGGCATGCCGGTCAGCCGCGCGAGCGCCGTCAGCTCGGCCGCCGCGCCGGCATGCACGACGCCGCCGCCCGCGTACAGCACGGGCCGCCGCGCCGCCGCGATCGCGGCCGCGGCGATCCGGACCTGCCGCCCGTTGGGCCTGGTCCGCGGCCGGTAGCCCGGGAGCTGCGGAACGTGCGGAGCGACAGGGCGGGTGGGCGCCGCCGCGACATCGACCGGGACGTCGAGCAGCACCGGCCCGGGCCGCCCGCTCACAGCGAGGTGCAGCGCGTCGGTCACCGCCTGGGCGATGTCGTCGGCGCGCTCGACGCTCAGCGAGTGCTTGACGATCGGCGCCGTGATGCCGAGGACGTCGGCCTCCTGGAACGCGCCCGAGCCCCGCAGCGCGGTCCGCACCTGGCCGGTCACGAACAGCGTCGGGATCGAGTCCATGTGCGCGTCGCAGATCGGCGTGACGAGGTTCGTCGCGCCCGGTCCGCTGGTCGCGAACGCGACGCCGACCCGCCCGGTCGCGCGCGCGTACCCCTCGGCCGCGTGGCCGGCCGCCGCCTCGTGGCGCATGAGCACGTGGCGGACGGGCGAGTCCAGCAGGGCGTCGTAGACCGGCAGGCTCGCGCCGCCCGGCATGCCGAAGACGGTGTCGACCCCGGCGCGCTCGAGCGCCGCGATCAGGGCATCGGCGCCGCGCATCGGTGCCTCCGGTGGCGTCGATGGGCGGTAGAAGCGGTGATGAGTACGAGCATGGGACGGCCTTTCGGTCGCGAGGACGGACGGGAGGGATGCCGAGCTGCGGGGAGCTCAGCCGGCTACGCGTACGCCGACGAGCACGCACTCGGCGCGCATAAGTCGGTCGGCGTGGCGGTTGGCCATGGCGTGAAGCGTGACGGTTGTGCCGGCGAACGTCAACTGCAGCGTTGAGGGAGGCGGGATCGGCCGGGTGTGCTCACTTGACGGCGTATATGGGGGTCAAGCGAGCACGCCCCCGCTCGGGCCACCGCTCAATGCCGCAGTTCAGGCGGCCGGCGCAGCCACCAGCGCCCGCGGCCGCCGCAGCGAAGCGAGCCCCGCCACCGCGGCCGGGACCAGCAGGTACCAGCCGAAGAACGCGAACACGACCACGACCGCGCCGAACGCGACGGCGGCGAGCCGGCGCCCCGCCCCCGAGAGCAGCCGCACACCCGCCGCCGTCGAGGTCACGTAGACCGCCACGAACGCCGCGCTGCACGCGCGGATCAGTCCGTCGAGGCCGACGAGTTCTTCCGCCAGCGCGGCGAGCAGGACCGCGGCGACGACGGCGAACAGCGCCAGCGCCCGCCCCGGGCGATCGAACGACGCCGGTGCCGCGCCCTCGGCCGCCAGGGCGCCGGACAGCTTGACGGCCGCGGCGACGTACGCGTTCATCGTGCCCATCGTCAGCAACGTCGCCAGCGCCGCGGTCCCGGTGCGGCCCGCCTGCCCGAGGCCCGCGCCCATCAGGTCCGCCAGCGGCACGTTGGACGGCGACGCGGTGCCGAGCACGCCGACCGTCGCGACCGCGAGGCCGACGTACAGCACGACGACCACGCTCAGCGCGAAGAAGATCGCGCGCGGAAGCTGGCGCGCCGGGTCGCGGAGCTCGCCGGCCAGGTGCGAGACCGCCTCCCAGCCGATGAACGACAGCATCAGCAGGCTCGCGGCGGTGCCGACCGCGCCCCAGCCGTGCGGCGCGAACGGCGTCCAGTTCGAGGCCTGGCTCTGCGGCAGCGCGGTGATCACCGCGACGAGCAGGAGCGCGGCCAGCAGCCCTGCCAATCCGAGCTGCAGCCGGGCGGTCACGTGCAGGCCGACCGCGTTCGCGACCGCGACGACGCCCATCATCCCCGCCGCGGCGACGACCGCGCCGTCGCGCCCCGTGCCGAGCAGCTCGGCCACGTAGAAGCCGCCGGCCAGCGCCACCGCGGGCGCGCCCAGCACGACACCGACGAGGAACCACCAGCCGGTGACGGCGCCGGGACGGCGTCCGAACGCCGCGCGGACGTACGCCGCGGTCCCGCCCGCCTCGGGATAGCGCACACCGAGCGCGGCGAACGTCGCCGCCAGCGGGACCGACAGCACGAGCAGCGCGACCCACGCCACCAGCGAGGCGGGCCCCGCGGCCGCAGCGGCCAGGGCGGGGACGATCAGCAGGCCCGGCCCGAGGACGGCGCCGACGTACAGCGCGGTGGCGGAGCGAGTGGAGAGCACGGAGGCAGTGTGGCGCCGATCGCGGGGCGGGTGGTGCCAAATCCAGCCCCTCAGACCCGAGTGTTAAGCAATGATCTGCCCCATGATCGACCTCACCGACCGGAAGATGCTCGAGATCCTGCAGCGTGATGGCCGGATCTCCAACGCCGCGCTCGCCGAGCACCTGCACCTCTCCCCCTCACCGTGCCTGCGCCGGCTGCGAGCCCTCGAGCGCGACGGCGTGATCACCGGCTACCGCGCCCAGCTCGACCGCAACAAGCTCGGCCTCGGCATGACGGTCTTCGTCGAGCTCCAGGTCGAAGGCCACTCCGACCGCACGGCCGCCGCGATCAGCACGGCGCTGCAGGACACGCCCGAGGTCATCTCCGCCCACATCGTCTCCGGAGCGGCTGACTTCCGGCTCGAGGTGGTGGTCGAGGACCTCGCCGCCTACGAGCGCCTGATGTTCGACACGCTGCTGACGCTGCCGAACATCGGCGACGTGCGATCCAACTTCGCGCTCAGGACGGTCAAGCCGGCCTCTCCGCTGCCACTATGATCTCAGTCGACACCACTGAGATCATCAGCTATCCTTACTCATCGTGAGTAAGTCCCTATCAAAGGTGAAGCTTTAGATGACCTCGTTGGTTCTCGTCCCGCTGGACGACACCGTGGTCTTCCCCACCATGGACGTGACGCTTCCCGTCGACGTCGGTGACGAGGATCGCGTACTGCTCATCCCGCGCCACGACAACGCGTTTGCCAAGGTCGGCACGATCGCCGCGGTGACCGACAGCGTCCGCCTCCCCGGCGGCGCGCGGGCCGTGCAGCTCTCCGGCGTCGCGCGCGGCGTCGCCGGCGCCGCCCATACCGACCACGCCGGCCGCCTCCGCATCGAGGTGACCGAGCAGCCGGACGACGTGCCGGTGGACGGTCGCACGCGCCAGCTCGAGCGCGAGTACCGCGCCGTCGTCGAGGAGATCCTCGAGCTGCGCGGCGTCGACGAGCGCGTCGGCTCCTGGCTGCGCGCGATCGGCGAGCCCGGCGCGCTCGCCGACACGATCGGCTACGCGCCCGACGTCTCGTTCGAGGAGAAGGTCCAGATCCTCGAGACGCTCGACGTCACCGAGCGGCTCGAGCTCGCGGTCGGCATGCAGCGCGCGCGGCTCACCGAGCTGCAGCTGCGCCGCAAGATCCGCGAGGACGTCCGCGAGGGCGCCGACAAGCAGCAGCGCGAGTACTTCCTGCGCAAGCAGATGGAGTCGATCCAGCGCGAGCTGGGCGAGGACGGCGCGTCCGTCGTCGAGGAGTACCGCACCAAGATCGCCGAGGCCGGCATGCCGGAGGAGGTCGAGGAGCAGGCGACCAAGGAGCTCGGCCGGCTCGAGCGCATGGGCGAGCAGTCGGGCGAGGCGTCGATGATCCGGTCCTACCTGGACTGGCTGATCGCCGTGCCGTGGAAGGAGCGGTCCGAGGAGATCCTCGATCCGGTCCACGCGCGCGAGATCCTCGATGCCGACCACGCCGGCCTGGAGGACGTCAAGGACCGCATCGTCGAGTACCTGGCCGTCAAGAAGCTCCGGGTCGAGCGCAACATCGCCGAGGACAAGCGCTCGGGCGCGATCCTCACGCTGATCGGCCCCCCGGGCACCGGCAAGACGAGCATCGGCGAGTCGATCGCCCGCGCGACCGGCCGCAAGTTCGTCCGCATGTCGCTCGGCGGCGTCCGCGACGAGGCCGAGATCCGCGGCCACAGGCGCACGTACATCGGCGCGCTCCCGGGCCGGCTCGTGCGCGCGCTGCGCGACGCTGGGACCATGAACCCGGTGATCATGCTCGACGAGGTCGACAAGGTCGGCGCCGACTGGCGCGGCGATCCGAGCGCGGCGCTGCTCGAAGTCCTCGACCCCGCGCAGAACCACTCGTTCCGCGATCACTACCTCGACGTCGAGCTCGACCTCTCCGAGGTCATGTTCATCGCGACCGCCAACGTGGCGGAGACGATCCCCGGCCCGCTGCTGGACCGCATGGAGGTCATCCGCTTCGACGGCTACACGGTCGCCGAGAAGGTCGCGATCGCGCGCGACTACCTGTGGCCGCGCCAGCGCGAGCGCAACGGCCTGCGCGAGGACGAGGTCACGGCCTCCGACGAGCTGCTGCGCACGGTGGTGAGCGAGTACACCCGCGAGGCGGGCGTCCGCAACCTCGAGCGCGAGCTCGGCACGATCCTGCGCAAGACCGCGACGCGGATCGCGTCCGGCAAGGCGCAGGCTCCGGTCACGATCGACCTCGAGCTCGTGCGCGACGCGCTCGGCCGCCAGAAGGTCTTCCAGGAGGCCGCCCTGCGCACCGCCGTCCCCGGCGTCGCGACGGGCCTGGCCGTGACGGGCACGGGCGGCGACGTCCTGTTCGTCGAGGCGACCTCGATGGAGGGCAAGGACGGCCTCGTGCTCACCGGCCAGCTCGGCGACGTGATGAAGGAGTCGGTGCGGATCGCGCTCAGCTACGTGCGCGGCCACGCGGACGAGCTGGGCATCGACCCGGCGACGTTCCACGACCGCGAGTTCCACGTCCACGTGCCGGCGGGCGCGATCCCCAAGGACGGTCCGAGCGCCGGCATCACGATGACGACCGCGCTGGCGTCGCTGCTGAGCGGGCGCCCGATCAAGCACACGGTCGGCATGACCGGCGAGATCACGCTGCAGGGCCGGGTGCTGCCGATCGGCGGGCTCAAGCAGAAGGTCCTCGCCGCCCACGCGGCCGGACTGACCGACGTGATCCTCCCCGAGCGCAACCGCGGCGACCTCGACGACGTGCCGGAGGACGTGCGCGAGCAGATGGCCTTCCACCCGGTCATGAGCATCGACGAGGTGCTCGAGCTCGCGCTGGAGCCCTCCCGCACCGAGGTCGCCGCTTGACGCGACGCATCGCCGCCCTGTTCCGCCCCTACCGGGGGCGGCTGGCGGCGGTGCTTGCGCTGATCGCGCTGTCGGCGGGGCTGGGGATGATCTCCCCGTTCCTGCTGCGCGACGTCCTCGACCACGCGATCCCCGAGGACGACGACAAGCTGCTCGC
>DASSUW010000425.1:0-6526 GCA_035706585.1 Solirubrobacteraceae bacterium
GGCGCCACCGGCTCAGGCGGCGGCGGCGCGACCGGCTGCGGCACGGTCTGGGGGCCGGCTTCCGCCCAGGCGCCCGGCCCGACGTCCTGGTACTCGTCCTCGTCGACGACCGCCTCCTCGCGGGCCGCAACAGGCGCGGCCGCCGGTGGCGGGGCCGGCGCGGGCGCCGGCTCGGCCGCCTGCTGCGCTTCGCCGGCCTGGCGCACCGCCTCCGCACCGCCCGGGTTCAGCTGCGCGGCGACGTCGAGCAGCGACATGTGCACGGGCAGGGTCAGCTCGGACTTGGTCTCCGACCCGGTCGCGGTCAGCCGCCGCTCCTCGTCCACGAGCTCGAGGTCGCGCAGCAGCGCCAGGTACCGCTCGCCCTGGATCTCCAACGTGTTCTCGTTGTCCCAGCCCGCCCGGCCCAGGTAGCTGAGCGCGCGCCCGAAGTCGAGCATCGCGATCCGGGCGCCCGGGCTCGACGCGAGCAGGCTCAGGGAGATCGCCAGCCCGTGGTAGATGCTGTCCGTCATGTGCTTCTCGCGCAGCTGGCGGCGGAGCCACTCGGCCTGGCCGGGCGAGACGTCGAACGGCTGCGCCGCGTCGCCCGCACGGATGTAGCGCCGGCCGATCTCGGTCAGCTCGACGACCCCGCGATCCTCCTTGCACAGCCCCGCCGCGCGGGCGAACGAGATGAACTGCCGCGTGCGTCCCAGCGCGTTCTCCAGGTCCGGTGGGTAGAGGTCCTCGACCGCGAACTCGGTGACGAACTCGTCGAGCCGCATGCGCTCGCGCTCGTCGATCGCGCGCAGGAGCCCGTGGCTGTCTCCGAGGCGGGGAGCGGGGATGGGGCGCATGGCCCGGACCCTAACCGCGCCCCGCGCGCGCGGTCCAGTCCGGGCCGCGGTTCAGGTCTTCTGGCTGCCCGAGGTCTTCGCGCCCGAGGCCTTGGTGCCCGCCGACTTGGCCGCCGCCTTGGTCGCCGCCGGCTTCTTCGCCGCCGCCGTCGCGCGGCTCGACGACTTCGCGCCGGTCGACTTGGCCGCCTTCGCCGCCGCCTTCGTGCTGCGCGACGGCTTCGCCGCCGGCGGCTTCGTCGCGCCCGCGGGAGTCCGCGTGGGCGTCTTCGCGGTCGCGGACTTGTGCCCGCCCGGCGCACCCGGCTTCGGCGCCCCGACGGTCGACGGCGAGCCGGACGGCCGGCGCGCGGTTCCCGGCGTCGATCCCGCCGCCGGCGTGGCCGGCGTCGTCGGCGCAGCATCGCGCCGGTCGGCGCGCAAACGGCTTGCGAGCCCGGTGCCACGCGTGACCGCGTCGCGACCGAGCTCTACAGCCGTCTCGATGATGCTTTTCGGTTTGAGTGCCATGCGGGGGGTTCTCCCCACCCCGCGTGGCGGCTACACGGCGAGGACCGGGGCGGGCATCACCGCGGCGTCGCCACAGGCAATGGCGAGCGCCTCAGAGGCGGAGATGTTCGTGAGGAACGTGCCATCGGTCAGCCGCAGCTCCCCCCAAGCGCGGCCCAGCGCCGGCTCGGAGGCGAATCCCAGCTCCAGCGCGCCCCCGAGAGGCTCCTGAGACCGCTCCCACGCAGCGAAGACCTCGTCCAGCACCTCAGGCGGGGGGCCGAAGGAGAGATCGTCGTTGGCGTGGAAGCTGGTCATCAGGGCTATCTCGACAGGAGGGGCACGCTTGTCACTCACTTCATCGGCCCTGCCGCAGACCCCATGCATGGGGTGCGGACCCCAAGCCGCTTAAAGGCCGGCCGGATGGCGGGCCACGAAGCCCGCGTTCGAGCGCGTGGTGTTGCTCCAGCGCGAGCCGGTGACGCGCGAGTTGGAGGTGTCGAACCGCACGCCCGCGACGTACATGTAGACGTGGCCGTTGTTGGCGTAGATCGTGACCCACTTGCCCGGTCCCGGCTTGCCCCAGCTCATCAGCGGCCCGCTCGCCAGCGGCCCGCTGAGCAGCCCCGCGGCGGCGAGCGCGAACGAGACCGAGCCCGAACAGTCGTAGCCCGTGTCCAGCCACTTGCCGTGGCCGCCGCCCCACAGGTAGGGGGAGCGGGCGATCACGTTGCCGGCCTCGATGATCTGCTTGACCTCCTCCGGCGCCTCGAGCGGCGGAAGCGCGACCCCGTTGCCCAGCGCGACGGCCTTGGACGGATCGGCGTTGCGGACCGCGACGGCCTCGCGGCGCGTGCCGGCCGAGGCGGGACCCTTCGGCTTCGGGCCGACGTCGGAGAGCCCCGGGTCGGTCACCGGCTCGTCCGCACCGCCGGCATTCCCGGCGACCGGCTCGACCACCTTCGGTCGCAGGTCCGGCAGCGGCGGAAGATCCGCCTTGGCCTGCTTCTTGGGCGCGGCCGCCGCCACGGCGCTCGTGTCGCCCTCGCGGCCGGTGGCCACGTAGGCGAGCACGCCGATACCGGCGGCGGCGACGAGAAGAGCGAGCACGCCTCTCCGCATCCAGCGAGTATGGCGTCCTCGTCTAAGCATCGACTCAGCGGGCCGTCCAGAAGCTCGTGAGGCCCTTGGCGCCGCGCTTGGTCATCCCGATGTGGATGTGGTCCTGGTGGGCGGCGGTGCGGTCGAACCGCTTGCGCCTCTTGCCGTTGCGCTTGTAGCAGACGCTGTAGGGCCGGAACTCGGTCATCCCGATGCCCCAGTACCCGCAGTCCCAGATCAGCTCTTCCACGCCCATGCGGCGGGCGAGCGCCTGCGGGTTGCCGAGCCGGTCGGGGGCGAGCAGGAGGCGGAACAGCTTGTCGGCGGCGCGGCGGTCGGCGCGCTGCAGCGCGTCGAGGTGCCAGTCGATGGCGCGGTTCTCGGCGTGCAGCGACGCCGAGCGCTTGCCCCACTTCTCGCACCGGTAGGAGCCCCAGAACACGCCGCGGGTGTTGTCGCCGAGCCAGGTGGCGAGCGCCGTGATGCCGGCGTTGCGGCGGTTCTTGCACTTCGTCGCGCGGTCGTAGACGAAGTTCTCGATCGGGCTGTCGACAAGCGCGTCGGCGGGGTTGTGCTTCACCGGCGGGAGCGGGTTCGGAAGCTTGGGATAGGCATGCGCGCTCGGAGCGAGCAGCGCGAACAGGATCACAGGGAGAACGAATCGCATCCCCCCTTGAATCGGACGCGCTTATACGGCCTTGAACGCCTGCGTCAGGTCCGCGACCAGGTCCTCGGCGGCCTCGATCCCGCAGCTCAGGCGCACGAGGTCGGGCGGCACGGCCGCCGCCGACCCCTCCACCGACTGGTGGGTCATCGCCTGCGGCACCTCGATCAGCGACTCGACGCCCCCGAGCGACTCGGCGAGCGAGAAGATCTCGCAGCGGGCGGCGATCTGCGTCGCGTCCGGGTGCCGGAACGAGACCATGCCCGAGAAGCCCGGCCAGCGGACGTCGTACGCGCCGTCGGCGGTGCTCAGCCATTCGCTGACGACGCGGGCATTCTCGCTGTGCGCCGCCATGCGCAGGTGCAGCGTCCGGATGCCGCGGTGCACGAGGAAGCAGTCGAGCGGTCCGGGCACCGCGCCGACGCTGTTCTGCACGAAGCGGATCGCGTCGTGCAGCTGCTGGTCTTGCACGATCGCCGCGCCGCCGACGGCGTCGCTGTGGCCGCCGAGGTACTTCGTGGTGGAGTGGACCACGATGTCGGCGCCGAGCTCGAGCGGCCGCTGGTACACGGGCGTCGCGAACGTGTTGTCGACCGCGACGAGCGCGTTGCGCTTACGGGCGATGATCTGCTCGATGTCGACGACGTTGAGCGTCGGGTTGGTCGGCGTCTCGACCCAGATCAGCTTCGTCTCGTCGGTCACGGCCGCGTCCAGCGCCGCCAGGTCGGTCTGGTCGACCATCGTGTAGTTCAGGCCCCAGTGGTTGAGCACCTTGTCGACGAGCCGGTAGGTGCCGCCGTAGAGGTCGTCGGGGATGACGATGTGGTCGCCGGCCGCGGCGGCCGCGGTGATCACGGCGTGCTCGGCGGCCATGCCGCTGGAGAACGCGCTCGCGACCCCGCCCTCGATCTCCCCCAGCGCCCGCTCGAGCGCGGCCCGGGTCGGGTTGGCCGAGCGCGAGTAGTCGTAATCCTCGACGAACTCGCCGGGGCTCGGCTGCTTGTAGGTGGAGGCCTGGTGGATCGCGGGGACGACGCCGCCGTAGGACGGGTCGGGCTCGAGGCCCGCGTGGACGGCGCGGGTGGCGAAGCGCTTCACGAGACGAGCGACTCGAGGAGGTCGGCGCGGGTGACGATCCCGACCGGCTTGCCCTGATCGGTCACGGTCAGGGCCTGCTGCTCGCCGCTGAGGAGCTCCACCGCCTCGCGTACGGGATCGCCCGTCGAGACCGCCGGGAACGGCGGCTCCATCACGTCGACGATGTCGCTGGACATGATCTGCGGATCCGACATCGCGCGCTTGAGCAGTCCGCGCTCGCCGACGCTCCCGACCACCGCCTCGCTGCCGGACACGACCGGCAGCTGGGACACCCGGTGCTCGTGCAGGAGGCTGATCGCGTCCTTGACCTTCTGGTGCGTCTGCACGGTCACGAACGGCGGGATCTCCCCAGCGGCGGTCTTGTCGCGCAGCACGTCGCCGACCGTGCGGTCGGTGCTGCGCTCCAGGAAGCCGTACTGGCTCATCCAGGCGTCGTTGAAGATCTTGGACAGGTAGGCGCGGCCGCCGTCCGGCAGGATCACGGCGATCATCGCGTTGCGGTCGTCGATCTCGGAGGCCACCTGCAGCGCCGCGTGCACTGCGAGGCCGCAGCTGCCGCCCACCAGCAGGCCCTCGTCGGCGGCGAGCCGGCGCGTCGTGAGGAAGCTGTCCTTGTCGGAGACCGTCACGTAGCGGTCGACCACGGACGCGTCGAACGTCTGCGGCCAGAAGTCCTCGCCCACGCCCTCGACCAGGTACGGATGCACCTCGTCGTTGGAGTAGATCGAGCCGACGGGGTCGGCCCCGATCACCTCGATGGCGGGGTTCTGCTCGCGTAGGTACTTCGCGACGCCGGTGATCGTGCCGCCGGTGCCGACGCCGCAGACGAAGTGCGTGATCTTGCCTCCGCTCTGGCGCCACAGCTCGGGGCCGGTCGTGAGGTAGTGCGTCTCCGGGTTGGCGGGGTTCGCGTACTGGTTGGGCTGGAACGCGCCCGGGATCTCCTCGGTCAGCCGGTCGGCGACGCGGTAGTAGCTCTGCGGCGAGTCGGGCGCCACGTCGGTCGGCGCGACCACGACCTCGGCGCCGTACGCGCGCAGGAGGTCGATCTTCTCCTTGGACATCTTGTCCGGCATCACGGCGATCACGCGGTAGCCCTTGAGCCTGGCCGCGATCGCCAGCCCCGTGCCCGTGTTGCCGCTCGTCGGCTCGATGATCGTCCCGCCCGGTCGCAGCCGGCCGTCGCGTTCGGCGGCCTCGACGAGCCGCATCGCGACGCGGTCCTTGATCGACCCACCGGGATTGAACGACTCGAGCTTCGCGACGATCTGGGGCGCGAGGCCGGCGCCGATGCGGCTCAGGCGCACGAGCGGGGTCTCACCGACGGTGTCGAGGATCGAGTCCTTGATGTCGGCCGTCTGGCCGGTCGCGGACGTGCTCATGGGTGGTGAGTCTAGGCGTTTGAGGTTCTCGCCAAGGCCTCCTGGCCGATCGTCGAGAGGCACCGATCAATCGATCTGATCGCTTAGTCGATTTTGTCGCTCTTTGCGAACTTTCTTCCGGCGCGAGGGGCGAGAAATTGTCGCGTTTCCGCTAGACCGGGATGGAGCCTGCAGGGAGCGTGGCTCTGCTTTGAGGTATTGAGCAAAGTCGCACGGAGGACGGGCAGGTGGCAGCAGTTTCGACGAACGGACTCGCCGACGATCCACGGTCGCGGGTGGCCGCAGTCGTGCGGCGGCACGAGCGGATGCTGTTGCGCGTCGCGCGCCAGGCGTCGCTCTGTCACGACGACGCGCTCGACGCCTACCAGCGGGCGCTGGAGATCTTCGTGCGGCGTGTCGAGACGGTCGACCCCGCGACCGAGGTGGCGTGGCTGAAGGTCGTGGTCCGTCACGAGGCGATGGCGATCCGCCGCGCCCGCAGCGAGTCCGTCATGGGCGAGGAGCTCGACCTCGACGCGTTCGTCCCGGCCGCGGGGCGCAGCGTCGACGAGGAGATCGCCGCCACCGAGCGTGTCCGGCGCTCGGCGGAGGCGCTGCGGGCGCTGAAGCCCGACGAGGCCAAGGCGCTGATGATGAAGGCGAACGGGCTCACGTACGACGAGATCGGCGAGCGCAACGGCTGGTCGTACACGAAGGTCTGCGGTCGCGTTTCGACCACGGACGGCGGCGCGTCCTCCGGCGGGGACGGCGCGGCCCCCGCCAGCCACCCGCCGATGTCCGGAATGGGCACCGTGTGGTGGCCGCCCCAGGAGCCGTCCCGCAGGCGCAGCTCGGCACGGAAGACCTCACGGCCGCCGTGCATCCAGACACCCTCCAGCGCGTCTCGGAGTGCCGCGTTGAGCTCACCGGCACCGCGCGCCCTCCGGACCCGGCCGCGGACCAGCGCCACGAGG
>DASSUW010000426.1:0-9178 GCA_035706585.1 Solirubrobacteraceae bacterium
CCCCGGAGGAGGGCGGCGAGCAGGCGCCCGAGACGGGCGGGGCGTCACCGTAGGGACGAACTTCGGCTGGGTAGGGGAGCGGGGATTTCGGCCGCGTCGACGGTCCCCTACCCAGCCGCAGTTGACGTTGGCCAGGGCCTCGACACGTTGCGGTTCCCGGCCACGCAGAACCGCCACGGCAGCTCGGCGGCCTTGGTGATGCCGATCCGCGTGCCGGAGACGACCGGCACGTCCTGCCAGCCCGGGGGCGGCGCCTCGATCGCGACCGGCCCCGCAGCGAGGTCGCTGCCGTTGTGCTCGAGCGTCACCCCCAGCGCCTGCGTGAGCTTGCCCGGGCCGGAGCAGAGATCGTCGACGCCGCGCCGCAGGCGCATGTGCTCCAGACCCTCGAGCGGCTCCAGCGCCCGGATCAGCACCGCCGCGCCGACCCCCTCCGGCTCGCACACCGCGTTCAGCAGCGCGTGGATGCCGTAGGAGCGGTACACGTAGGCGCGGCCGGGCGGCCCGAACAGCGGCGCCGTCCGCGCGGTCAGGCCCACGAACGCGTGGCAGGCCGGCTCGGACTCGTGGTAGGCCTCCGTCTCCACGATCACCCCCGCCGTGTCGCCGTGGCGGACCACGCACCCGAGCAGCGCCGGGGCGACCTCCAGCACCGGCCGGTCGTAGAACGCATGCGCCAGCGTCAAGCGGGGTGCCCGTCGAGCTCCGCGCGCGCGTGCGCGAGCTGCTCGCGCACACGGGCCAGCGCCGTCCCGCCCTCGCTCACCTTGGACTCCAGCCACGCGTGCCGCGACAGCACTGCGTAGAACTCGTCGTCGAGCGCCTCGCTGTGGCGTGCGAGCTCCTCCGGCGTGAGCTGCGACAGCGTCCGCCCCGACGCCACCGCCTCGCGCACCAGGCCGGCCACGATCCCGTGCGACTGGCGGAAGGGCACCCCGCGCCGCACCAGCATGTCGGCGACGTCGACCGCCGCGATCATCTCGTCCGCGGCGGCGCCGGCGAGCCGGTCGCGCGAGAACGAGATCCCGCTCAGCATCCCCGTCGCCGCCTGCAGGCACAGATCCAGCGTGTCCGCGGCGTCGAACAGGTGCTCCTTGTCCTCCTGCATGTCCTTGTTGTAGGTCAGCGGCAGGCCGTGGAGCACGCCGTGCAGCGCCGCCAGGTGCGCCGCGACGCGCGGCGCCTTGGCCCGCAACAGCTCGGCCGCGTCCGGGTTCTTCTTCTGCGGCATGATCGACGAGCCCGAGGCCCAGGCATCCGACACCTCACAGAACCCGAACTCCTCGCTCGACCACAGCACGATCTCCGCGCCAAGGCGCGAGAGATGGGTCGCGCACGTCGCCGCGGCGGCCAGGTAGTCGAGCACGTAGTCGCGGTTGGACACCGCGTCGATCGAGTTCGGCGCCACGCCGGCGAACCCGAGCTCGCGGGCGACGAGCCCGCGGTCGGTCTCGAAGTTCACGCCGGCCAGGGCGCCCGCGCCGAGCGGCAGGTCCGACGTCGCGCCGAGCACGTGCTCGAACCGCCGGGCGTCCCGTCGGAACATCCAGAAATAGGCGAGCAGGTGATGCGCGAGGTAGACCGGTTGCGCGCGCTGCAGATGCGTGTATCCCGGCATCGCCCAGTCGAGATGCCGGTCGGCGAGCTGGACCAGCGCGCTCTGCAGCCGCTGGAGCCGCTCGATCGTGGTCAGCGCGTGCGCGCGCGTGAACATCGCCACGTCGGTCGCCACCTGGTCGTTGCGCGAGCGCGCGGTGTGCAGCTTGCCGCCGACCGGGCCGACGATCTCGGTCAGCCGCCGCTCGATCGCCATGTGGACGTCCTCGTCGTCCGGCCGGAACTCGAACGCGCCGGTGTCGAGCTCCTCGGCCACGCGGTCGAGGCCGCCCAGCAGCGCGTCGCGGTCGGCGGCGGAGATGATCTGCGCCTCTGCGAGCATCTTCGCGTGCGCGCGCGACTGCTCGATGTCGTACGGCCCGAGCCGCCAGTCGAAGCCGATCGAGGCGTTGAGCTGCTGGAAGACCGGATCCTGCGGGAGCGAGAAGCGCGACATGACGAGCGGGCATGATGACTGACATGACCGTCGCGGTCCGGCCCGCCACGCCCGCCGATCCGGCGGACGACCTGCTCTACCTGTCGGCGAAGCCGTACTACGACGCCTACGCCGGCTCGGAGGCCCGCGCGCGCTCCCTGCTCGCGTCGGTCTACCACCGGCGCGGCCACGCGGCGAGCTTCGAGGTCTGCGCCGTCGCCGAGGTCGGCGACGCCCTGGCCGGCGTGATCGCGTGGTTCCCGGTCAGCGAGGGCGACGAGCGCGCGCGCCGGTTCGTGTCGCTCACCGCCCCGCGCGTGCCGCCGTGGCGCTGGCCGGCGCTGCTGCGCCACCTGCGCGCCGCCGGCGTGGTCTCCCCCAGCCCGCCGCCGCACACGCTGTACGTCGACGCGCTCGCGGTCGCGCCCGGGTTCCGCCGCCGCGGCGTGGCCCGGGCGATGCTCCAGCGCGCCGAGGCGGCCGCCGCCGAGCACGGGCTCGCGGGGGTGGCGCTCGACACCGGCCTGCACAACGAGCCCGCGCGCGAGCTCTACGAGGCGTACGGCTTCCAGGCGCGCGAGATCCGCCGGGCACCGAGCGAGCACGTCGCGGCGGCGATCGGCGGCCCCGGGTTCGTCAGCTACCTCAAACCGCTGCTCTGAGCGCTTCGGCGACCTCGGCGACCTGAGCCTCGGTCAGCTCCGGGAAGAACGGCAGCGCGATCGAGCGCGCAGCGACGTCCTCGCAGACCGGGAACTCGCCCTCGCGGTGGCCGAACGCCTCGCGGTAGTAGGACATCAGGTGGATCGCCGGGAGGTACGGCTTGGACTGCACGCCGCGCGCTCGCAGCCCTTCGATCACGCGGTCGCGGTCGACGCCGCGCGGCACCTGGACGACGAACACGAACCAGCCGCGCACGTCGCCGCCGGCGTCCGGGCACGGCAGCCCGAGCTCCGTGCCGGCCAGCGCCTCGCGGTACCAGCCGGCGACCCGCGCGCGGTCGGCGAGCATGCCGTCGAGCCGCTCGAGCTGCACGAGCCCGAGCGCGCAGGCGATGTCGGTCAGCCGGTAGTTGAAGCCGAGCCGGTCGTGGTCGAGCCAGCCCATGTCGGGCGCGCGGCCCTGGTTGCGCTCTGAGTCCACGCGCTCCTTGTGCTCGGCCGAGCCCATCGTGAGCATGCCGCCCTCGCCGGTGGTCAGCTGCTTGTTGGCGTAGAACCCGAACGCCGCCGGGTGCCCGCGAGCGCCGACCGCCGTGCCGTCCGCATGGCGGGCGCCGAGCGCCTCGCACGCGTCCTCCACGATCGGCAGGCCGTGCCGCTCGAGCGCCGGCACGTCGGCCGGGTAGCCGAAGATGTGGACCGGCAGCAGCGCGGTCGTGCGGCCGGTGATCGCCGCCGCCGCCGCGTCCGGGTCGAGGTTCAGCGTGACCGCGTCGATGTCCACGAACACCGGCCGCGCACGCTCGTAGACGATCGCGTTGGCGGACGCGACGAACGAGAACGGCGACGTGATCACCTCGTCGCCGTCGCGCACGCCCACGGCGCGCAGCGCGAGGTGCAGCGCGGCGGTGCCGGACGAGACCGCGCTGGCGTGCCGGGCGCCGACCCGCTCGGCGAACGCGCGCTCGAACGCCGGCACCCGCGGGCCGAGCGAGAGCTGGCGCGAGTCGAGCACGGCCGCGATCGCGTTCCGCTCCGCCTCCCCGAGGACGGGGCGCGCGAGTGGGATCACGCGGACGGGGCCCGCGACCGCACCATCCCGGCCTCGAGCGAGTCGACGAGCGCGTCCCAGGACGCCTCGATCACGTTCTCGTGCACCCCGATCGCGCCCCACGTCTCGGTCCCGTCGGTGGCGTCGAGCAGCACGCGCGTGGTCGCGCCGGTCGCCTTCCACTCGTCGAGGATGCGGACCTTGTAGTTGACGAGCTTGATGTCGCGCAGGTGGGGATAGCGCTCGCCGATCGCGGCGCGCAGTGCGCTGTCGAGGGCATTGACGGGGCCGTTGCCCTCGGCCACGCGTACGTAGCGCTGACCGTCCACCCAGATCTTGATCGTCGCCTCGGTCTGGACGCGACCGTCCTCGCGCTTCTCGGAGATCACGCGCCAGGACTCGAGCCGGAACAGCGGCTCGTAGTCGCCGGTCTCGCGCCGGATCAGCAGGTCGAACGAGCCGTCGGCGGCCTCGAACTGGAAGCCGCGGTGCTCGAGCTCCTTCACGCGCGCGACCACCCGCGTGGCCGCCGCGTCGTCGAGCGCGCCGCCGGCGTGCGCGATCACCGTGCCCTTGCCCGACAGCTCGCTGACCAGCACGTCGCGGCTGTTGCCGACCGCGGCGGGGTCGATGTGCTCGAACGTCGCCGGGTCGGCGTTCACGCCGGCCACGTGCATCCCGCCCTTGTGCGCGAACGCGTTCTTGCCGACGTACGGCTGGTTCGGGTCCGGCATCAGGTTGAGCAGCTCGTCGAGGTAGTGCGACGCCTCGGTCCAGCCCTCGAGCGTCGGCAGGCAGTCGTGGCCGAGCTTGAGCTGCAGCGACGGGACGATGCTCGTGAGGTTCGCGTTGCCGCAGCGCTCGCCGTAGCCGTTCATGGTGCCCTGGACGAGCACCGCGCCCTCCGCGACCGCGGCGAGCGAGTTCGCCACGCCGCATTCGGCGTCGTTGTGGCAGTGGATGCCGATCGGGGCGTCGACCGCCGCGACGACGTCGCGGACGGCGGCCGCGATCTCGTGCGGCAGCGAGGCCCCGTTGGTGTCGCACACCGTCACGTTCTCGGCGCCCGCCCCGGCCGCGGCGCGCAGGCAGGCGATCGCGTACGCCGGGTCGTCGCGCCAGCCGTCGAAGAAATGCTCGGCGTCGTAGATCACGCGCTTGCCCTGCGCGATCAGGAACGCGACCGACTCGGCGATCATCGCGAGGTTCTCCTCGCGCCCGACCTTGACAACCTTCTCCAGGTGCAGGCCCCAGGTCTTGCCGACCAGCGTGCACACCGGCGCGAAGCACTCGGCCAGGACCCGCAGCGCGGCGTCCTCGTCGGGGGCGACGTCCCGCCGTCGCGTCATCCCGAACGCGCACACGTCGGCCCGCAGCGACTCGTGCTCGAGCCGCTCGAACAGCTCGGCCTCCTTCGGGTTCGAGGCCGGGAAGCCCGCCTCGATGAACGGGATCCCGAGGTCGTCGAGCACGTGCGCGACGCGGACCTTCTCCTCCACCGACAGCGACATGCCGTGGCCCTGCATCCCGTCGCGCAGGGTCGTCTCGTAGATGGCGATCCGGGTCACGGAGCCGATGCGGGCTGTGGCACCAGGTCGAGCCAGTCGGCGTACCGCTCCGAGCGCCCGTGCAGCGCGTCCTCGAAGACCTCCTGGACGGCGCGCGTGATCGGCCCGGGCTCGCCGGCGCCGATCGGCTGGTTGTCGATCTCGCGGATCGGCGTCAGCTCGGCCGCCGTGCCGGTCATGAAGATCTCGTCGGCGATGTACAGCTCGCCGCGCGCGACGTCGCGCTCGACGACCTCGTAGCCGAGGTCCCGTGCGATCTGGATCGCCGACAGCCGGTTGATCCCGCCGAGGATCGAGGAGTTGAAGCCCGGCGTGGCGATCGTCCCGTCCTTGACGATGAACAGGTTCTCGCCCGTGCCCTCGCAGACGAAGCCGCGCTGGTCGAGCAGGATGCCCTCCTCGAAGCCGGCCTTCTCGGACTCGACCTTGGCGAGCACGGAATTCAGGTACTGGCCGTTGGCCTTGGCGAGCGGGATCAGTGCGTCCTGGCCGATCTTGCGCCAGCTGACCACCCCGGCGCGGATGCCGTTCTTCTTGCCCTCCTCGCCGAGGTAGGAGCCCCACTCCCAGACGGCGATGAACACGTCGACCGGGCAGTCGAGCGGGTACAGGCCCATCGGTCCGGCGCCGCGATAGACGACCGGGCGGATGTAGCACGACTTCATCCCGTTGCGTGCGATCAGGTCGAGCGTCGCCTCGCGGATCTGCTCCTTCGAGAACGGGACGTCCATGTAGTACATCTGGGCCGACTTGAACAGCCGGTCGATGTGGTCCTGGTGGCGGAACACGGCCGCGCCGCGCGCGGTCTCATACGCGCGGACGCCCTCGAAGACGCCGGTGCCGTAATGCAGCGCGTGGGTCAGCACGTGGACCTTGGCGTCCTCCCAGGCGACGAGTTCGCCGTTCATCCAGATGAGGTCCGCTTGGTTCACGTGAGCTCCTTCAGGACCGCCTCCGTAGCTGCGGCGGTCGTTGCCGTGCCGCCCAGGTCGCCGGTCCGCACACCGGCTTCCAGGGCCCGATCCACGGCCGATTCTATCCGCGCCGCATCGTCCGGCCGGGCGAGTCCGTGCCGGAGCATCAGCGCCGCGGACAGGAACATCGCGAGCGGGTTGGCGATGCCCTGGCCCGCGATGTCGGGCGCCGAGCCGTGCACGGGCTCGAACACGCCGGCGCTGTCGCCGCCGAGGCTGGCGCTCGGCAGCAGGCCGATCGAGCCGGTCAGCATCGCCGCCTCGTCGCTGAGGATGTCGCCGAACATGTTCTCGGTGAGGATCACGTCGAAGTGGCGCGGCGCGGCCACGAGCCGCATCGCCGCGTTGTCGACGAGCAGGTGCTCGAGCTCGATGTGGGGGAACTCGCTGCTGTGCACGCGCGTGACGACCTCGCGCCACAGCCGGCTGGTCTCGAGCACGTTCGCCTTGTCGACGCTGGTCACGCGCGAGCGCGCCGCCTCGAACGCGGTGCGCGCGATCCGCTCGATCTCCGTCTCCGTGTACGCGCACACGTCGTGCGCGCGGCCGTCCGCGCGGCCCTTGTCGCCGAAGTAGATGCCGCCGGTCAGCTCGCGGACGACGAGCAGGTCGGTGCGCTCGATGATCTCGCGGCGCAGCGGGCTGGCGTCATAGAGCGCGGGCAGCGGCCGGACCGGCCGCAGGTTGGCGTACAGGCCGAGGCCGGAGCGCAGGCCCAGCAGCCCCTGCTCGGGGCGCGGCGCGGCGGGGTCGGTCGTGTCCCACTTGGGGCCGCCGACGGCGGCGAGCAGGACCGCGTCGGCCCGCTTGCAGGCAGCGAGGGTCTCGTCGGGCAAGGCGGTGCCGGTGGCGTCGATCGCCGCGCCACCGATCACGTGCTCGTCGTAGGTCAGGTCCGGGGCGACGGCATCGAGGACCTCGAGCGCCGCCTCGAGCACCTCGGGGCCGATCCCGTCGCCGGGCAGGGTCACGATCGTCATGGGCCGCCGGACGCTACCGGCTGGAGAGTTGACGGCGCGTATCGCCGTCAACTCGACACGCCGCGGCCACCCAGCCCGGGCGCCGCGTGATCTGCGCCCCCGTGAAGCGCAGGACCTGCCGGCCGCCGACGGTCAGCGTGACGTCGCGCTCGCGATCTGACTCGAACGCCGACGGCGCTTCGGTGGTAGGCGTAGCCGTCGACGGTCGTGGGTGACCGTGGTCACCGCACAAGCGCAGGAAACGCTCCTCCAGCTCGCTGCGGGTAGCCGCCGCTGCGACACCGCTTTGAGGAGGCGGGATCGGCCGGAGCGCCGGTCGCATGGCGCATTGACGTCGCATACCGATGTGAAAGCGCCAGGGACCGCAGATCCCATGCCGCCATCCGCCATCCCTCGACGGCCAAGACCGCATGCCTGACCGCGTACACCCCGCGGTGGACGACATGCAGCCGCCCGGCATGGACGCGGTGATCGATCGCCGCGAGACCGAACCCGAGCGCCCGCCGCTGCGCGCGCGACACGACGCCGTGTTGGGCGCCTGCGACTGAGGTCCGTGGCGCGTTGACGGCGCATATCGCCGTGTAGTGGCCACGCTCGCGGATTCGCCGCGGTTTGACCCGCGTCGGCTCCGCCGCTTAGGGTCGTTGCATGCCTCAGGCCAAGCGCAAGCGCCCGCGGCGCGTGAAGCGGGTTCTCAATGTCGTGCCGTCACGGGAGACCGAGCGGGACTGGCGGATCGAGCATGCCGACGCAGCCGGCCTGCTCGCCGGCGCTCCCGGGGCCTTCCCGAAGTCCAAGGACCTCCGCGAGACCTGGTGGAAGGTCGGTGACCAGGGTTCGACCGGGTCGTGCGTGGGCTGGGCCACCGCGGACTCGCTGCTGCGCTGGCACTTCGTCAAGGCCGGCAGGCTCAAGAACACCGAGACCCTGTCCAAGCGCTTCATCTGGATGGCGTCGAAGGAGACCGACGAGTTCGACAGCTCGCCGACGACGTTCATCGAGAACGCCGGCACGAGCCTGAAGGCGGCGCTCGACGTCGCGCGCAAGTTCGGGGCGGTCAAGGAGACCGTCCTGCCGTTCAACGGCGGCCTGTACCCGAACGATCCCGCGACGTTCTACGCGCTCGCCGCGCAGATGAAGATCAACTCCTACTTCAACCTCTCGTTCAACCGCGGCGGCTCGTTCGACTCCTGGCGGCGCTGGCTCGCGACCCACGGCCCGATGCTCACGCGGCTCGACGTCGACCGCACGTGGGACGACTGCGGCGACGTCAACGGCAACCTCGACGAGTACCAGCCCAAGACCCGCCGCGGCGGCCACGCGGTCTCGATCGTCGGCTACACGGCCGACCGCTTCATCGTCCGCAACAGCTGGGGCACCGGCTGGGGCGACAAGGGCTTCGCCTACGCGTCACTCGCCTACGCCCAGGACGCGTTCACGGAGGCGTACGGGATCTCGGTGTGATCTCGTTCGACCACTGCGTCGTCCACGTGTCCGACTGGGAGCAGTCGAACGCGTTCTACCGCGACGTGCTCGGCGCCGAGCTGATCGAGCGTGGCGCCGGGTGGGCCTACCGGTTCGGCGACCAGCAGCTGAACCTGCACGGGCCAGGCGTGCATGCGGAGCCGGTGGCCCGCGACCCGGTGCGGCCGGGCAACAGCGACCTGTGCTTCCGCTGGGACGGGCCGATCGAGGCCGCCGTCGAGCACCTGCGCGCGCACGGCGTCGCGGTCGAGCTCGGGCCGGTCCCGCGCGCGGGCGCGCGCGGCGACGGCACGAGCGTCTACTTCCGCGACCCCGACGGGTCGCTGCTGGAGTTCATCGTCTACTGAATCGACCCGGGATCAGAGCGCGGTCGTGACCGGGCCCGCGCGCTCGCGGTCGCGCTCGTAGGCGTCGATCGCGTCCGCC
>DASSUW010000427.1:0-3011 GCA_035706585.1 Solirubrobacteraceae bacterium
GTGCCGCGACCGCGGCAAGCGGTGCCAGCGCCGGAGCGTGCACGAGCACGCGCTCGGTCAGGTACGGATGCAGGCGGACGCGCTCGCGCTCGTCGGCGGTCAGCGGGCCCGGGCGCTCCCAGACCGAGTTCGGCACGCCCACGCGGCCCAGGTCGTGCACGAGCGCCGCCCGGCGCACCTCGTCGCCGTCGAGCCCGAGGCGCCATGCGGCGGCTTCGCGAGCTCGGCCACGCCGCTGGAGTGCCCGAGCGTCCACGGTGTCTTGAGGTCGGCGAAGTCCGCGACCGCGCGACAGACCGCGTCGAGCTGCCGGACGTGGCGCCGCGGCGGTGGCTCGGCGGCGAGCGCGGCCTCCCACGGCTCGTCGAGGTCGGCGACGAGGCCGGCGGCGCCGTCGCAGAACACGGCGGCGAGCGTGGGGTCGTACGCGGCGCCGGCGCGGCGGCGCACGACGCCGACCGCCGCCGCGAGACCGCCGGTGCGGTGGAACACCTCCGCGTCGCGCGCGAGCGCGACGACGCGGGCGGGCCGGCCGATCTCCTCGCCGGCGGCGCCGGCCGGAAAGCCCTTGCCGTCCCAGCGCTCGAACGCCTGCAGCAGGCTGTCCTGCACGTCCTCCGGCAGCCCCAGGCGTTCGGCGAGCCGGCGCGCGACCTCGCAGGCCGTCGCGTAGACGTCGCGCGTGCCCCGGTCCCCCTCCGCCACGGCGCTCGCCAGCTTGGCGACGCGGCGCGGCGGGCCGACGTTGCGGGCGAGCCAGGCGAGTTGCTCGCGCCCGCTCGCCGGGTCGATCGTCGCGAACGCGGCGCGCGCGGCGATCTCGTCGCCGAACGTGGCACTCATCAGATGCGCGTCGGCCGTGCAACCGAGGTAGCGCAGGAGCGCGGTGTAGTACACGACCGGCTGCTCGCGCACGTCGACGTCGGCCGCCGCGGCGAGCCGCGTCGCGATCACGCTCGTGCGCAGCGCGTGCCGGAGCGGCTGTCCCATGCCGAGGTCGGTCGCGAGCGAGATCGCGGCCACGACTTCGGCCAGGCGGTGCTCCGGCACCGGCTCATCTTCGCTCAGTGACGGCCGAGCGCGTCACCGATGAGCCAGAACATCGGCGGCCACAGGCCGACGAACAGCGCTCGCCGTTCCGCGTTGCCGCGCTCGTCCTGGTCGACGGTCTTGGCGCGGATCCACAGCGTGATGCACAGTCCGATGCCGCCGAACGACGCAGCGTGCAGGTGCCAGTCGCGCAGTCCGGCGTCATGAAGGGTCTTGGTCAGCATGCCGATGGCATACCCGGGTAGCAGAAGCAGATGCCACGTCGTCCGTCGCTCCCACGCCGGCTTCGCACCGCGACGCGGTGGCCGGTGGGCATCACGCTGACCTCCTGGCGGTACATGTGGCGCACGACGCCGTTGCACCGCAGCGAGGTCGAGGGCGCCCTGCCCGAGGACGGCCCGCCCGAGATCGGGCCCGGCGTGCCGCGGGACGAGGTCCAGCTCGACGGCGCCGGTCCGCTGTTCCATCGCGTCTATCGCGCGCGCATCCGTGAGACCGACGTGGCGCCTGAGGCGCTCATGGCCACGATCACGGCGGATCTCGACCGGGTCGCACCGACCGAGTTCGCCAGCTTCAACAAGGTGTTCGGCGACGAGGGCGTCATGGTCGTCGGCGACGAGTACGTGGTGCGGATGCCGGGACCGTGGGACGGGCCGGTCCGGGTCGTCGCGCGCACGCCGTCGTCGTTCCGGTTCGCGACGCTCGACGGCCATCTGGAGGCCGGGCAGATCGAGTTCTCGGCGCGGCGCGACGGGTTGCTCGAGTTCCGGATCGAGTCGTGGGCGCGGGCGGGCGACCGGTTCTCGAACCTGCTCTACAACCACCTGCGCATGAGCAAGGAGATCCAGCTGCACATGTGGACGTCGGTCCTCGAGCGCGTTGCCGAACTGGCCGGCGGACGGCTGACCGGCGGCATCGAGATCCGGACCCGGCGTGTCGAGTAAGTGGCGCCAGGACGCGCTCGCTCAGCCGCTGCCGGACGGCTCGTTCGCCGTGGCGCGGCGGCTGGTGGAGGAGTACCGGATGGCCGATCCGGCGATCGTGCGCGCGTCGTGGGATCCCGCCGCGCCGCTGCTCGGCCGCGAGATGCTGCTGCAGCTGCGACTGTGGCGCGTGCTGTGGGTCCACGCACGCGTGCGCGTGACGCGCGTGTGGGACGAGGCCAGGGAGAGCGCGCGCGTGTTCGGGTTCGAGTACGAGACGCTGCCGGGGCATCTCGAGATGGGGCGGATGGACTACGAGGTCTGGGGCTGGGATGACGGGCGCGTCGAGTTCCGCCTCCACGCGCGGTCGAAGGCGTCGAGCGAGGGCCCCTGGTGGGCACGGATCGGCTTCCGGCTGTTCGGGCGGCGGGAGCAGCTGCGGTTCTACCGGCGCTGCGGCGAGCGGATGGCCCGGCTGACCGCGGCCTGCGTGAGTTGACGCCGGCGCCGATGCGGCTGCGTCAGGTCAGCAGCCCGGTGACGCGCTCGGCCTCGGCGACGGGATCGCCGAGGAGCACGAGGTCGGCGTCGGCGCCGCGCGCGCCGGCCCCCGCCAGCGCCACCCGCTGCGCACGCGGCAGCGCTCCGAGATCCGCCAGCGGCTCGG
This sequence comes from Solirubrobacteraceae bacterium, assembly GCA_035706585.1. GTDB lineage: Bacteria > Actinomycetota > Thermoleophilia > Solirubrobacterales > Solirubrobacteraceae > DASSUW01. The sequence continues at coordinate 2,641 of DASSUW010000427.1, forward strand.
GCGCGACCGAGCTCAGGACGAGCAGGTCCGGCGCGATCGCTTCCGCCGCCTCGGCGATGCTCGCGAGCGGCGTGTCGCTGCCCAGGTAGTCGATCCGCCATCCCCGCTCGCGCAGCGCGAGCCCGAACACGATCAGCCCGAGGTCGTGCCGCTCGCCCTCGGGACACGCCAGCAACGCCCGCGGCCCGGTCCCGCGGCCCCATCCGCGCGCGAGGCCGAGCAGGCGCCCGCGCAGCAGGTTGGACGCGAAGTGCTCCTGCGCGATCGACACCTCCCCGCGCTCCCAGCCCTCCCCCAGCTCGTGCAGGAACGGGATCACGACGTCCGCGAGCAGCGCGTCGATCGTCGAGCGCGCGAGCAGGTCGTCGATC
>DASSUW010000428.1:0-2748 GCA_035706585.1 Solirubrobacteraceae bacterium
GCGGGCGTGGGCTCGGGCGGCTCGGGCGGTGGCGGAGCCGGCGCGGGGGTGGGCTCGGGCGGTGGCGGAGCCGGCGCGGGGGTCGGCTCGGGCGCGGGCGCGTCTCCGGCCACGGTCACGTACCCGTCGTCGTCGTCGGGCGGCGGGGGGACCGGCTCGGCGTCCGGGGTCGGGGTGGCCTCGCCGCCGATGACCTCCTCGTACTCCTGCTTGGGGATCTCGCCGAGCGTCGCTTCGTTGCGCCAGAACGCGCCCAGCAGGTCGACGATCGTCGGCTCGATCTCGCGCCAGGCCTCGACCGCGCCGGCCGGGCGGTCGGCCGGGTCCTTCTCGAGCAGCCGCGCGACCCAGGCGGCCACGCGCGGGTCGCAGTCGGTCAGCGGCGGCGGCGGCTCGGCGACGTGCTTGTACATCACCGACACCGGCGAGTCGCCGCCCTCGAACGGGGGGCCGCCCGACAGCATCTCGAACACCATCACGCCGAGCGCGTAGAGGTCCGTGTACGGCCCGACCTTCGCCGACGTCGCCTGCTCCGGGGCCATGTAGGTCGGCGTCCCGATCGCCATGCCGGTGGCCGAGAACTGGACCGTGGCGTTGTAGTAGGCCTTGGCGATCCCGAAGTCGGCGATCTTGACCGCCCCCGTCCGCGTGAGCAGCAGGTTCTCGGGCTTGAGGTCGCGGTGCGCGACGCCCGACTCCTGGGCGTGCGCGAGCCCCTGCAGTACGCACTCGACGACCCCGAACACCTGCGCCGGCGACAGCCGGTCGATGCAGTCGCGCAGCGAACCTCGCGGCAGGTACTCCATCGCGATGTACGGGACTCCCTCGGACTCGAAGAAGTCGAACACCGTGACGATGTTCGGGTGGTTGAAGGCCGCGGACAGCCGCGACTCCTGGATGAAGCGCTCGGTCTGCATCGGATCGCTGCTGCGCAGGTCGAGCCGCTTCAACGCGACCGAGCGGTCGAGCGTCGGCTGGTAGGCCTCATAGACGGTCGCCATCCCGCCGCGTGCGATGAGCCGCACCACCTCGTATGCACCGATGCGCTCCGCCACGGTCCGTGGGCCACCCTACGCGGGCGGCCCACGGACGTCCAGCGGCCGGTCAGAGCGCCACCGGAACGGTCAGGGTCCTGTCCGGCGCGGTCGAGCGGGGCAGCGTGAGCCTCACGACGCCGGGCAGGCCGTCGACGGCTTCCAGCGCCTCACGGGCCGCGTGCCTCAGCCGGATCGTGGCGTGCAGGGCCTGGTTGTAGTCGATCCGTCCGCGCGTGCGGCCCAGCAGGCGGCTGTCGAGGCCGAGCCGGTGCGCCGTCCGGCGGCTGACGCGCAGCGCGACCGCCATCGGCACCCGGCGCCGGGACGTGATCGTCATCCGCAGGCCGTGCGCACGCAGGCTGCGGACGCTCTGGCCGCCGTCCACGGCGAGCGCGACGCCCTTCCCCTTGATGCCGCCGTCCGAGAGCCACAGCTTGAAGACGCCGGTTCCCGGCTCGCCGCCGTAGCTGTCCACGGCGATCCGGTACGTGCGTCCGCGCCGCGCGTCGAAGCGGATCGTGCTGCCGAGGTTGCCGCTCGGCGACGAGTCGTCGTCGCTGGCGACCGGATGGAGATCGGAGACGTCGTTGCCGGTGTAGGCGGCCAGCAGCGTGTCCATCTCCGAGCCGCCCGTGTCGATCGTCAGCCGTGCGTCGCGCGGCGACCGGTACCGGAACCAGACGGTGGTGTGCGGTCCGTTGGAGCCGTGTGCCGGTTCGCCCAGCTCGGCGGTCGCCTCGGCCAGCATCCCGCTGACCTCCTCGCCGACGCGGATCGGTTGCGCGTCGGCGAACGCGTCGTTGGCGGGCGGGGCGGCAAGGGCGGGCGAAGCGGCGGCGAGCGAGCCGGCCGTCGCCGCGATCAGGATCTTGTAGCGCATGCAGGGGTTATCCCGGCCGGCCCGGGCGCCGGGCAGCCCCCAAGGGGTGGAAGTTCATCCCCCCGCGAGGCCACGCTCGAACGCGCGGCGGACCAGCTCGGCCCGCTTGCGGTTCTGCGGCATGTCCTGCACGCCGAACAGCTCGAACAGCGCGTGCAGGTGGCTCTTGACGGTGTCGACGCTGACCACGAGCTCCTCGGCGAGCTCGCGGTTGGACGGCGGACCGGCGAACGGCTGGTCGTGCGCCGGCCGGCACAGCGCCGCCAGCACGCGCCGCTGGGCCGGCGACAGGTCGGGCGGGATCGAGTCGTGCGCGGTGTCGGTCGGCGCGGCGTCGGGAGCCGCCGCGGCCGCGTAGACGAGCAGCGTGCGGCCGATTCCGATCAGGTCGCCGTCCGCCAGCCGCCGGCGGCCGCGCACGCGCTCGCCGTTGACGAACGAACCGTTGCGCGAGAGGCCGTCGTCGACCAGCGTCCACTCCGCCCCGACCGGCTCGAGCATCGCGTGCACGCGTGAGACCTCGCCGTCCCACGGCAGCGCGACGTCGTTGGCCTCGCCGCGCCCCACGCTCAGAGCCCGCGAGCGCTCCGCGAGGTCCACGAGCCGCTGGCGCCCGTCGCCGTCGAGGTACACCACGAACGGCACGCCGCGCCGCTCGGCGCGCACACGCTCGGCGAGCTCGGCCGGCGTGACCATGCGGAGCATCGGTGGGAGCGCCTTCACGGCGCAACCCTAACCGAGCGGTCTGCGGCGGCGATCAGGCCTCGGCGAGCAGCCGGCGGATCCGCTTGGCCGACGCGCCGCCGCGGACGCCGAGCGCCTGCGCGTAGT
>DASSUW010000429.1:0-3107 GCA_035706585.1 Solirubrobacteraceae bacterium
GAGCGCTGGACCGCGGGCCCGGCTACGTCTCCAGGAACGCTCTGACCTCCGCGAGCCGCGCGTCGATCGCGGCGCGGACCTTCTTCGGCGCGCTGTCGAACAGCTCGATCTCGCCACCGGGCCAGATCCCGGCGGCCTCGCCGTCCACGAGCACCACGGGCACCCCGTCGCCGCGGGCGTCGTAGCAGCGGTCGATCACGTCGGGGTGCGCGAACCGGTCGCGCCCGTCCGGCGCGTAGCCCATCTGCAGGCAGTCCCACTTGGGCAGCAGGTCGACGGCGCCCTTGACCGGCTTGGCCTTCGCGAACGCGGCGCGGTCCTTGGCGAGGATCAGGTAGCCGTCGTCGAGCTCCTCGGTGTCGTGGCTCGCGAGCGCCGCCTTGGCGCGGGTGGCGGTCGTGCCCGCCCACCACGTGAAGTCCTTCACGCGGATCGGCCCGAACGCACGCAGGTACTCGCCGGCGAGCCACGCGAGCGCCTCGTCGGCATCGGCGTCCTCGATCTCCGCCGCCTGGTAGCGCAGCTCGTTCGAGCGCAGCGACCTGCCGGCCGCGACCCGCACGAGCTCACCGTCGCGGGTCATCTGCGCGGTCACGCCCTTGAGCTCCTTGGCGTCCGCCGCGCCGACCGCGTCCCGCAGCTCCTCCTGCGTCTTCGGCTCGGCGGCTGCCGCGAGGACCTCCGCGCGCAGCTTCTCGTAGCGCTTGTCGGTCAGCTTGAAGTGGCGGAAGCGCTTGGCGCGGTCGCTCGGCGGCGCCGGCGTGGCGCGGAACGCGAGATGCGCGGTCTTGCGCGGAAGCATGTGGATCGACTGGCGCATGGCCGGCAGCCGGACCGCCTTCAGGCGCCGGAACGCGGCGCCGTCGAACTTCGCGGCGCGAGCGTGCAGCGAGAGCGGCGCCGACGGATGCGAGCTGTACACGCCGATCACGGCGGTCAGCGCGGCCGCGCCGCTGGGCGCGGCCCGGTTCAGGCACTGTCGCTCGTAGGTGAAGGCACGGAGCCTGACGACGTCCACGCCCGGCAGGATGTCACGCCATCGCGACGCTGATCGAGTGGTTCGACGTTCCTCCCGACGCCGACGAGGCGTTCCTGGCCGACTGGCGGCGTGAGCGCGGCGACCGCGCCACGCTGTACCGCGCGCTGCGCGACGACGCCGTGCGATTCGTCAGCGTCGCGCCGGCGCGCGGCGACGAGGACGGCTACGAGCTCGTCTACGACGACGGCAAGCCCGACGTCGCCGGCGGCGTCACGCACATCACCGCCTACCTGGACGTCGCCGATCGCTTCCTCGACAGCTGGCACGACGTCCGCGAGATCGTCGCCGCGCGGCGCGGCTACCTCGGGACGCGTCTCTACCGCGACGCCCTCGGGTACGTCGCCATCGCCCGCTGGTCGAGCCCGCTGATGGTCGCCCGCACCGCCCAGCAGCCCGAGTACCGGCGCGCGGTCGCGGCACTCGGAGCGAGGGCGCGGTCGGCTCTGTACACGGTCGTCGTCCCGAGCGCTGCAGCTTGACGACGGAGTTCAACGCGATGCGTCCGACAGCCCGCTGATTTACGACGCTTCGTAGTAGCACTCGGGGATATGTCCGCGCAGGACTGCGAGCCGCCGGATTGCCACGTCGATCCGGACTCGCTCGAGAACACGATCCACGTGTGGGCGATCACCCGCACGTCGACGCTGCGCTCGGCGCATCCCGACCTGCGGCTGTTCGATCGCACGCTCAAGAGCCAGGTCTACGGCCAGCCGGTCCCACAGCAGCAGAAGAGCGGGCCGCACCCGCTCGGCGAGTCGCACGGTGAGCCGGTCCCGCCCGTGGAGGCCAATGACGCGCGCATGAACCAGGTCGTGTTCGCGGGCGGCCGCCTGTGGGGCGGGGTCAACACGATCGCCCTGCCCGGCCCGCGCGACGGCATCGCGTGGTTCTCGGTCGATCCGAGCGTCTCGTCGAGGGGCGTGAACGGAGACATCAAGGAGCAGGGCTATGTCGCCGGGCGCGACCGCAACTCGTTCGTGACGTTCCCGTCGATAGGGGTCAATGACGCCGGGGACGGCGTGATCGCCTACAGCCTGATGGGCGACCGCTACTACCCGTCAGCCGCCCAGACCGGAATCGACCGGAAGGGCCTGACCTCGAGCATCGAGATCGTCCGCAGCGGCTTCAAGCCGGAGGACGGCTTCACGTGCTACGAGGACGAGGGCTTCGGGCCGAACTGCCGCTGGGGCGACTACAGCGCCGCGTTCGCGCTTCCGACCGGTGACATCTGGTCGGCCACCGAGTTCATCGGCGACAACCCGCGGACCGAGTTCGCGAACTGGAGCACGTTCGTCTGGCCGTTCCGGCCGTGACGTGACAGCCGCGCCGGGCGGGACTCCGTCCGGCGCGGCTCGCTCACTACCGGGTCTCGGCCGAGAGGCTCCTCAGCGGACCTTGACGAAGCCGGACTTGGACAGCGTCAGCTCGCCCTCGCCGTTCGGGTCGGCCGGCGTGAGCGTGACGCAGAACTGGATGTACGCCTTGCCGGCGTTCTTCTTGCTCTTCGCCTTCAGGCGGCCCTTGCTGCCAGGCTCGACCTTGTCGAGCGTGAAGACCGTCGTGTGCGACTGGCCGTCGCAGACGATCGGGTTGCGGTGGCTCTGAAGCCATGTCCGCGCGACCTGGCTCGAGCCCTCCTTGGTCAGGGCCTTCGACGCCTTGCCGTTCTTGAGCTGCTTCGCCGAGATCCACAGCGTGTCCCCGCGCGAGCACTGGTACGTGACCTTCAGGACGGCGGTAGACCGGTCGACGCGTACAAGCTTGGACTTGAACTTCGCCGCAGCGGTGGGATCCGTGCCCTGCTGCGCCTGCGCCACCGGAACCGCGGCGGCCGCGAAGGCGACGGCGGCAACCGGCATCACGTGCTTGAACCTCATGTTCACGTCCTTCCTCGGGCCGCCCGAGGGCGGCAGTCTCCTTGCCTGTGCGGCTGAGCCCGGCTCAGCCGGCGCGCCAAGTCAACCGACCCCGGTGCGAAGGCGCATCATCCGCAAGGGCGATTCTCCGTCGTCCTGACGGATGACGTGCGCGAGCAAAAGAAACGCCCCCCGGGCGGCCGGAGGGCGTG
>DASSUW010000430.1:0-3551 GCA_035706585.1 Solirubrobacteraceae bacterium
CGCGCGCCGGCGCAGGCGCCCGAGGCGGCGCCGCGGGCGGTCGCCGGCGGCGGCCCGCAGCAGCTCCACGAGGTCGGCGCTCGGCCAGAACGGGTCGGCGATCGAGCGGCCGGTCTGGAGGCTGAGCGCGGCGCGCAGCTCGCCCCCGGCGTAGACGACGAGCACCTCGCCGCCGAGTGGTCTGGCGCTGTCGAGCGCGGCGAGGCGCTCGAGCTCGGGGGTGTCGGCTGAAGTGGCGGGGCGGAGAACGAGTGAGGAGGTCATGCAGCAAGTGTCACGACCACCCACCATAAACTCAAATGATCGTTACTGATTCGGGTGATAAAGTCGCCTTATGGATGATCTGCGCCTGTTGAAGGTCTTGCGCGAGGTGGCGCTGCGCGGCTCGTTCTCCGCCGCCGCCGAGGCGCTGTCGTACTCGCAGCCGGCCGTCTCCCAGCAGATCGCCCGGCTCGAGGCCCAGACCGGCGTCAAGCTGCTCGAGCGCCAGCCGAAGGGCATCAGGCTCACGCCGGCCGGCGAGGCGCTGGTCCGGCACACCGAGCGGATCCTCGCCCAGCTGGCGGAGGCGCAGGCCGAGCTGTCGGAGATCGCGACGAGCGCGCGCGGGCGGCTGCGGATCGCGGCGTTCGCCACCGCGGCCGGGACGATCGTGCCGATCGCGGTCTCGGAGTTCCGGCGGCTGCGACCCGGCGTGCACGTCGAGCTGCACCTGCTCGACCCGCCGCAATCGATCCCGGCGCTGCGGCGCGGCGACTTCGACGTCGTGATCACCGAGGAGGGCGGCTTCGAGGCCGACCCGGACCTGTCGGGCCTCGGCGTCGAGCGGCTAATGGACAACGTCCTGTACGCGGCGCTGCCGGTCGATCACCCGCTCGCGACCCGGCGCGCGATCGCCCTCGCCGACCTCGTGCACGACGACTTCATGCTGGTCGGCCTCAAGGGCACCTGCCAGGACTCGAACATCGTGCTGCGCGCGTGCGCGCAGGCGGGCTTCGAGCCGCGCATCGCCTACACGTCCGACGACTACTTCGCGATCCAGGGCCTCGTGGCCAGCGGCATGGGCGTCGCCCTGGTTCCGGGGCTCGCGCTGGCGAGCACGCGCGAGGACGTGGCGGTGCGCCCGCTGCGCGGCCGGCCGCCGTACCGGCGCATCGGCGCGGTTTTCAACGGCGACGCGGCCGGACCGCTCGCGGTGATGCTCGATTGCCTGCGCGACGCGGTGCACGAGTATCAGCGCGCGGCGCCGATGGCGGCGGTGGCAGCAGCCTGACTGGTCGAGGTTCGGTTAGCCCCACCCCGATTGACCGGCGGACCGTATCGAGGCAGGCATCCCCCATTGGGAGTATTCCCCTCGTTCCCCCCCCACATAGAGGCGAGGCCCACGGAAGGGCTACACCGCCTCCCGCTCCGGCCCCGGCTTGCTCCCTCTCTCCTCCCCGGCGGTCGCAAGGCCGGAAGCAACGTGACCAAAGGTCACCGCCGCGGTCCCCCAGCCGCGGCGGTGTACCTCACGTCTGTGGATTACTCTCGACGGCCATGGCACCCCCGGTCGTCGCCTGCCTGCACCACCTCGACAGCCCCGCCACCGGCCACGCCGGGCACGCGATCCGGGCCGCGGGGCTGGAGCTCGACGAACGCCACGTGACCGGCGGCGACGCGCTGCCTCGCGTCGACGAGGTCGACGGGGTGCTCACCCTCGGCGGCGACGAGTCGGTGCGCGACATCGCCTCGCTCCCGGCGCTCGACGCCGAGGCCTCGTTCCTGCGCGCGGCGGTCGGGCGCGGGATCCCGGTGCTGGGCGTGTGCCTGGGCGCCCAGCTGCTCGCGCACGCGCTCGGCGGACGCGTGCAGCGTCTGCCGCGCCGCCTGCTCACGTGGACGCCGATCGAACCGCTGCCGCCGGCGGCCGGCGACCCGGTGGTCGGCTCGCTCCCGGACGGCGCGATGGCGCTGCACTGGAACGAGGACGGCTTCGACCCGCCGCCCGGCGCCGTCGAGCTGCTGCGCCGGGTGTCGGCGGGCGCCGAGGCGTTCCGGTTCGGCGACAGCACGTGGGGCGTCCAGTTCCACCCCGAGGCCGACGCGGAGGCGCTCGAGGGCTGGTACGCGGTCGGCGCGCGCGACCTGTCCGAGGCCGCTGTCGCCGAGACGGACGCGCGGGCGCTCGACGCCGCGTACCTGCCGGGCCAGGCCGCGCTGTCCGAGGCGCTGTTCGGCGGCTTCGCCCGCGTCGTCGCCGCGCGCACCGTCCGCGCGTGACCGGGGTCGAGGAGTACCCGCACCGCGCCGCGGTCCCGACGCGGTGGGCCGACAACGACGTCTACGGCCACGTCAACAACGTCGAGTACTACGCGTTCTTCGACACCGTCATCAACGCCTGGCTGATCCGCGAGGGCGGGCTGGACATCCACGCCGGCCCGGTCGTCGGCGTGTGCGCGGAGTCGCACTGCGAGTTCCGGTCCGCGCTGGCGTTCCCGGAGACGGTGACCGCGGGCCTGCGCGTCGGGCATCTGGGGCGCTCGAGCGTGCGCTACGAGATCGGCCTGTTCGGCGAGGACGGCGCGTTGGCGGCGACCGGGTGGTTCGTGCACGTGTTCGTCGCGCGCGACTCGCGCCGCCCGGCCGAGATCCCCGCCGCCGTGCGCGCGGCCCTGGAGCGGCTCGTGGCGCCGGCGGCTGAGTAGGGCGGCGGGGCGCCGGCCGTCGCGCGCTCCTCCGGGACGATTTCCCGCCACGGGCGGGAAACCACCGTATAGCGACGTGTTCCCGCCAGTGGCGGGTATTCGGCCCCGTGCTCGATGCCGCAGTTGACGTTCGCCGCGGCAACGGCACGCGCCATACTCCCCCACGTGCCCACACCTGACGACCTACTCGCCGGGCCGCCGCTGGACGCCGCGGTGGCCGCTCTGGCTGAGCGCAACCACCACCACCTGGCGCAGATGAACGACGCCGAGCGCGAGGACGCGCTCACGCACTGGCGCGAGCTGGCCGTCGCGGTCCTGACCGCGGCCGGGGCGGCGCTCGGCGACGACCAGATCGACGGGGACGGCGACGTTCCGGGCCGGGCGGTGATCGTCCTCGAGGACTCGGGCCCGGAGGAGATCGCCATCCACGCGACGTTCTTCCCGCAGCTGCAGGACCTCGGTGGCGGCGAGGTCGGCGCGACGCCCGCCCAGGCGGCCGCGCTCGAGCTGCTCGAGCAGATCTCCGACGACGATCCAGGCGCCCCCTGACAGCCCGACCGAGGGTCCCTGGCTGACCCAGACGCTCGAGGAGATCGTCGCGCAGCTGCGGCGGGCGTTCGAGCTGACCGGCTGTGCGTTCCTGATGGTCGACTGGGAGGAGCGCTACATCCGCCCGGCCGCCGCGTGGTTCTCCACGCCGGAGGTCGGAGAGGCGTTCGGCGCCGTGCTGAGCCGCCCCTATGACCCCGCTCGCGCGGGCATCACCGAGGCGGCGATCGAGCGCCGGGCGCCGCTCCTGATGAGTGATATCACCGCCTGGCGCGGTGCTACTGCCCTGCGACGGCGCCTCGAGGAGCAGCTGCC
>DASSUW010000431.1:0-11262 GCA_035706585.1 Solirubrobacteraceae bacterium
CGCGGCGGCGCGCGACGGCCGGGCGCGCCCCGCACGAGCGCCGGGCGAGGCCGGGGCGGTGCCGCGGTGAGGACGTTGCGAACCGTCGCCGAGATGCGCGCGTACGTCGCGCGGGCCCGCGCGGCGGGGCGCAGCATCGCGCTCGTGCCGACGATGGGGGCGTTCCACGCCGGCCACCACGCGCTCATGCGGGCCGCCCGCGAGGCCGCCGACGAGGTGGTCGTGTGGCTGTTCGTCAACCCGGCGCAGTTCAACGAGCAGCGCGACCTCGCCGCCTACCCGCGCGACGAGGCCAAGGACGCCGCCGAGGCGGCGGGCCTCGGCGTCGACGTGCTGTTCGCGCCGAGCGTCGAGGAGGTCTACCCGCCCGGGTTCGCCACGACGGTGCACGTCGACGGGCTGTCCGACGTGCTCGAGGGCGCCGTGCGCGGCGTGAGCCACTTCACAGGCGTCTGCACGGTGGTGACGAAGATGCTGAACATGGTCACGCCCGACCTCGCGTTCTTCGGCCAGAAGGACGCGCAGCAGGTCGCCGTCCTGCGCCGGATGGTCGCCGACCTCGACATCGCGGTGCGGCTCGTGGTCATCCCGACCGTGCGGGAGCCGGACGGGCTCGCGCTGTCCAGCCGCAACGTCCATCTCGCGCCGCAGGACCGCCGCCGCGCGGTGGCGCTGTCGCGCGGCCTGAAGGCGGCGGAGGCGACGGTCGCCGCCGGCGAGCGCGGCGCCGCGACGATCGCCGCGCGCGCCCGCGCGGCGATGGACGATGTCGAGCCCGAGTACCTCGCGCTCGTCGATCCCGACAGCTTCCAGCCGATCACCAACGTCAACGGCCGGGTACTGGTGGCCGTGGCGGCGCGCATCGGCAGCACCCGCCTCATCGACAACACCATCATCACCACGGCGGCGACCCCGGACGGGGCGCCGACCACCCAGGAGGACATCTGATGTCGTCAGCCCCCCGCAGCGATCGCAAGCCGGTCTCGCTCACGAAGCTGCACGAGATGCGCGCGCTCGGCGAGCCGATCGTGATGGTCACCGCCTACGACCACCCGAGCGCGGTCGTGGTGGAGGAGGCCGGCGTCGACGTCGTGCTCGTCGGCGACTCGGCCGCCAACAACGTGCTCGGCTATGAGGACACCGTCCCGGTGACGGTCGAGGAGCTGCTGATGCTCGCCGCCGCCGTCCGGCGCGGGCTCAGGGCGCCGCTGCTCGTGGGCGACCTGCCGTTCGGCTCCTACGAGGCATCTGACGCCGACGCCATCGCCACGGCGCACCGCTTCGTCAAGGAGGCGGGCTGCGACGCCGTCAAGCTCGAGGGCGGCGGCGCGATAGCCGAGCGCGCCCGCGCCATCGTGCGCGCGGGCGTACCCGTGATGGGTCACGTGGGCCTGACGCCGCAGACGGCGACGGCGCTCGGCGGCTACCGCGCCCAGGGCCGCACGGCCGAGCGGGCACGCGCCGTGCTCGAGGATGCGCTCGCGCTGCAGGAGGCCGGTTGCTTCGCGATCGTCTTCGAGGCGATCCCCGCCGACGTGACCGACGTGATCATGCAGCACATGGAGATCCCGGTGATCGGGATCGGCGCCGGCGGCAGCACCGACGGTCAGGTGCTCGTGCTGCACGACCTGCTGGGCATCCACGACGGCTTCCAGCCGAAGTTCGTCAAGCGCTACGCCGACGTGAAGGCGGAGATGGTGCGCGGCGTCCGCGCGTACGCCGAGGACGTGCGCACGCGCGCGTTCCCGGCGCCGGAGCACGCGTACGGCATCGCGCCGGAGGAGCTGGACCGCCTGCGCGCGCAGTTGCCGCCGCACAGAACCGTGGTCTAGTCACAACTCGTTCACAACCTCTTTACAAGTGCCCGGGGGTTACGCCCCGGGTACCCCTACACTCGCCGCCCATGGCGCGACTGTCACAGCTGTTCGCTCCCAGGGAGCGCGAGTACTTCGACCTGTTCGAGGAGGCCGGCGCGAACATCGTTCGTTCGGCCGAGCTACTCGAGCGGATGCTCGAGCAGTGGCCCGACGGCGCCGAGCTCGCACGCGATGTCGTCGTCTGCGAGCAGGAGGGCGACCGCATCACGCACGACATCATCCAGCGGCTGAACTCGACGTTCGTCACGCCGATCGACCGCGAGGACATCTACGCGCTGGCGTCGGCGCTCGACGACATCGTCGACTTCATCGAGGAGACGTCCGACTTCCTGTCGCTGTACCGGATCGAGGCCTCGATGGACAAGGCCACCGAGATGGCGAAGATCCTGCACCAGTCGACGCGCGCGATCGCCGGAGCGATCCCGCGCCTGCGGACCTTCAAGGACATCCGCCACTACACCGTCGAGGTCAACCGGCTCGAGAACGACGGCGACCGCGTTCTGCGCGAGGCGCTGGCGTCGCTGTTCGAGCGAGGCATCGACCCGATGCTGGTCATCCGCTGGAAGGACATCTTCGAGCGGCTCGAGGACGCCATCGACGCCACCGAGAGCGTGGCGAACATCCTCGAAGGCATCGTCATCAAGAACCAGTAGGCATGGACAACGACGTCGTCCTGTGGATCGTCGTGGGCACCGCGCTCGCGTTCGACTTCACCAACGGCTTCCACGACACCGCCAACGCCGTGGCGACCTCGATCTCGACGCGGGCGATGGGCCCCCGCCTGGCCGTCACGATCGCGGCCGGGCTCAACTTCGTCGGCGCGTTCCTGTCGCTGGCGGTGGCGGCGACGATCGCGTCGGGCATCGTCAACGCGGCCGACGTGACGCCGGAGATCGTGTTCGCCGGACTGATCGGGGCGATCGCCTGGAACCTCGCGACGTGGTACTTCGGGCTGCCGTCGTCGAGCTCGCACGCGCTGATCGGCGGGGTCGTCGGCGCGACGCTCGCTGCGGTGGGTACGAGCGGCGTGTACTTCGACGGGCTGATCGAGAAGGTCGTGATCCCCGCGCTCGTGGCGCCGACGCTCGCGCTGATCGCCGCGGGCATCGCGATCCTGATCATCTACCGGATCGTCGGCCGCCAGCACCCGGGCACGGTGTCACGCGGCTTCCGGCTCGGCCAGATCATCTCCGGCAGCCTGTTCTCGCTCTCGCACGGCACCAACGACGCGCAGAAGACGATGGGGATCATCTTCCTGGCGCTCGTCGCCAACGGGAACCTCAGCTCCGAGGACGACATCCCGACCTGGGTGATCGTGTCGGCGGCGACCGCGATCGCGCTCGGTACCTACGTCGGCGGCTGGCGGATCATCCGCACGATGGGCAGCCGCATCATCAAGATGGACCCCGCACAGGGCTTCGCCGCTCAGGGCGTGGGCGCCGCGGTGATCCTGTCGGCCTCGCACGTCGGGTTCCCGCTGTCGACGACGCACGTCATCTCGGGCGGGATCATGGGCGCCGGCGCCGCCAAGCGGTTCTCGGCGGTGCGCTGGGGCGTCGCGGGCAACATCGCGGTCGCCTGGGTGCTCACGCTGCCCGCGGCCGCCGCCGTCGGCGCGCTCACCTACGGCGTGACGCGGCTGTTCGGCACCGGTGCGGCGGGCCCGGTGGTTGTCACCGTGGCGCTGCTGCTGGCGCTGGTCTGGGCGCTCGCCCGCCGCGTGTCCGGCGGCCGGACCTTGACGGCGGAGGGCTAGTGGGCGTCTTCGCTGCCGTCCAGGCGGGCGACATCCTCGAGGTGATCTGGGTCTCGCTCGCCGCAGCGGTGTTCGTGAGCACGGTGTTCTCGCTCGTGGTCGTCGGCGGCTCCCGCTCGGCCGAGGCGCGCCGCAACGGCGATGGCACCGCGGCGGTCGTGTGGGCCGGCCTCGCGGTGCTCGCGTTCGCGCTGTTCGCCGCCGCGGTCGCCTACGGCGTCCACATCATGCTGTCCAAGGGATGACCGGACTCGCTCCGGGTTTCGCCCCCTGGGGCGAAACCCGCTAGTGAACCCGGCCCCCCGGGCCGGCGTTCACCGGGTACTCCACCGCGCGGAGCACCCGGGCGGGGGCGCCGGCGGCGATCGAGAACGCCGGCAGGTCGGTCGTGACGACCGAGTTGGCGCCGATCACGCAGCGCTCGCCGATCGTCACGCCGCTCGTGATGACCACGTTCGCGCCGCACCAGACGTTGTCGCCGATCCGGGTCGGGCCCTTGGACGTGAAGCCCTGCCACGGCACCGGCTTCTCGGGATCGTCGAACCGGTGGTTCGCGTCGGTCACGAAGCAGCCGTTCGCGAACATGCAGTGCTCGCCGATCTCGACGAGGTCGGCCGCCGCGACCTGCACGCCAAGGTTGAGGAACGTGCCGCCGCCGATCCGGATCCGCGCCGGCGCCTGGGCGGTGAGCCAGACGTTGGGCTCGAGCACGACGTGCTCGCCGAGCTCGAGCCGCCCCTCGCGCAGCATCTCCAGCACGTTGCCCTGGATCGGCCAGCGGCAGAACGCGCGGCGGCGCGCGAACTCGTAGTGGATCCGCGCCCGGTTCCACGGCAGCGAGTTGCGCTCGTACCAGCGCCATTTCTGGGTCCAGAGCCTTAAAGCGGCGGCATCCACGGCGCTGAGCATGCCATGACGGGCCGCTTGCAGGGGGTCGTAATCCCGCTCGCTCTGGTTCCCGGAGCGCCGCGTCGGGGTGACGATGAGCGTGAAACGAGGACACACGGAGGTCACCTGAACGTGCGCCCGATCCGACTGCTGCTGTTCTGCATCGCCCTGCTGATTCCTGCCGCCCCCGCCGCGGCGGCCGTACCGCACACGGTCCAGTCCGGCGAGACGCTGTGGTCGATCGCGGCCGCGAACAACCTGACGACACGGACCGTCGCCGCCTACAACGGCCTGTCGGAGGACGCGCAGGTCGTGCTCGGCTCGACGATCATGGTCCCGACCGTCTCCGAGGGATACGCCGCCCTGCAGAACGCGGGGCTGGCGACGACCACTGCGACCTCCGCGCCCGCGAGCGGCAGCGGGTCGTCCGGTGGCGGTTACGTGGTTCAGCCCGGTGACACGTTGACCGCGATCGCGAGCCGCGCGGGCGTGTCCGTGTCGTCGCTGGCGGCGGCGAACGGGCTCGACCCGGCGGGCGTGCTGCTCGCCGGCACCTCGCTCACGCTTGCCGGCAGCGCCGCACCCGCCGCGGCGAGCGCCCCGGCGCCGAGCGGCGCCCCGGCCGCGCAGGGCGCCTACAAGGTGCGCCCGGGCGACACGCTCGGCGACCTCGCGCGCCAGACCGGCGTGTCGATCGACGCGATGGCGGCCATGAACGGCCTCGACCCGTCCGGCGTGCTGCTGACCGGCACCGTCCTCAAGCTGCCGAGCGGCGCGCCCGCACCGGCGCGCGCGAGCACCCCGGAGCCGGCCCAGACCGTCGTCCCGACGGCCGCGCCCGAGCCCACGTCGCAGAGCCTCTCCGCCACCGACATCCAGAACATCGCGGCGGCCCACGGGGTCTCCCCCTCGCTCGCCGCCGCGATCGCCTGGCAGGAGAGCGGCTTCAACAACCGCATGGTGTCGGGCGCAAACGCGCGCGGGATCATGCAGGTCATGCCCGGCACGTGGGACTACGTGCAGCAGAACCTCGCCGGCGGCCGGCCGCTGGACCCGAACTCGGCCACCGACAACGTGCACGCGGGCGTGATGTACCTCAAGCGCCTGCTCACCGACGCGGGCGGCGACGAGAACGCCGCGATCGCCGGCTACTACCAGGGCCTGTCCTCGGTGCAGAGCCGCGGGATGTTCGACGACACCAAGCGCTACGTCGACAACGTGCAGGCGCTCAGGTCCCGCTTCGGGGGCTGAGCGCCCGCTGGGCCCGGCGCCCGGGCGTCGGACGGCGTCAGGAGCGCGCCGCGTTGCTGACAGCCGCCCTTGCGCCCGGGCGTCGCCGGTGCGAAGGTCGGCCCCAATCGGGGCCCCGGTGAGTGAGGGGCATCCTCCGGGACGCGCCGCCGGCCCCTCGATCGATGGGGGTTCCATGCCCAAACGACTGTGCGCGACGTTCGTCGCCGTGGTGTTCGTGGTCGCCGCCGCACCCGCCGGCGCCCAATCGGTGCGCGTGAGCAGCGGCAGCCCGGCCGGCCCGTTCTCGCAGAACAAGCAGAACGAGCCCGCCGTCGCGATCGACCAGCGCAATCCGACCGTGCTGGCCGCGGGGTCCAACGACAACATCGACATGGAGGCATGCAACGCGGGGCCGGACAACGACTGCCCGTTCACGGCGGGCGTCGGCGTCTCCGGCATCTACTTCTCGTTCGACTCCGGCCACACGTGGACGCAGCCGACCTACCGTGGCAACACGGCCCGCGGATGCCTGGGCGTGGTCGGGCCCGACCCGGGCTGCACGCCCGTCGTCGGCCCCATCGGCACGCTGCCGAACTACTTCGAGGCCGGGCTGGTCTCCGACGGCGATCCGGCGCTCGCGTTCGGGCCACGCCCCACGGACGGCGGCGGGTTCTCGTACGCGGACGGCTCGCGGCTGTACTACGCGAACCTGACGTCGGCGCTGCCGGGCGCCGCGCCGTTCAAGGGCGCGGAGGCGATCGCGGTGTCGCACACCGACAACGTCGCGCTCGCCGCCACCGGCGCCAATCGGGCGTGGAGCGCTCCCGTCATCGCAAGCCGCCAGAGCAGCGCACAGTTCTCCGACAAGGAGCAGATCTGGGCCGACAACGCCGAGTCGAGCCGGTTCTTCGGCAACGTGTACGTCTGCTACGCCGATTTCCGCGGCAACGGCAACGGGTTCACGAACCAGCCGCTGATGGTGCTCACGTCGCGCGACGGCGGCGACAGCTGGACGCAGCGGCAGGTCACGCCGGCGACGAACAACATCAGCAGCCGCAACGGGTTCGGCCGGTCGGGCTGCACCGTGCGGACCGATTCGGACGGTGTCGTCTACGTGTTCACGTTCCAGTTCGGCTTCAACGCCGTCACCGCCGCCGCCGGGGAGATCCAGATGATCCGCTCGTTCGACGGCGGCCGGACGTTCGAACGCCCGCGGACGATCTTCACCGCGTTCGACACCTGCAATTTCTTCGAGGCGTCGATCGGGCGGTGCGTCGAGGACGGCGTCGCCGGCGCGCGCAGCGACCTCTCCCCCGCGCCGTCGGTTGACATCGCGAACGGCGCCCCGAGCGGTGCCGACGCGACCGACCGGCTCGTGCTCACGTGGGTCGACGGCCGCGACGGGCTCAACCGCGAGCACGTGATGTTCAGCACGTCGCCGTCCGGCGGCCTGGGCTGGACGGCGCCGCGGCGCGTGGAGGTGGGGAGCGATCGCGGGTACTACTCGGCGCCGTCGATCGCGCCGAACGGGTCCGCCGTCTGGCTCGTCTACAACGCGTTCACCGAGCCGTTCAAGCCGAGCGCCGAAGGGCCCGAGAACGACCGGCCGCTGATCGGTCAGGTCCTGCGCGCCCCCGTCAGCGGCGGCGCGGTCGGCGCGTTCGCGCCGGTCCACCGCGGGGCGCCGGGCGACGCGCGCGGCTCGTCGCAGAACAACCTCGCGGCCGAGTTCCTCGGCGACTACGTGTACTCCGCGGCGACCCGCACGTACAGCATGAGCGTGTGGAACGACATGCGCGGCGGCGCCGACTGCCCGGACATCGACGAGTTCCGCCAGGAGCTGCACGAGGAGGCGGTCGAGACCGGCCAGCCGACGGCCGAGCCGGAGGAGCCGCGCGGCGCCGAGCAGCGCGAACGCGGCCGTGACCAGGAGGACGAGGCGCCGGTGGCGCCACCGGTGCAGCAGGCCTGCCCGGCGACGTTCGGCAACTCGGACATCTACGGCTTCACGAGCGCGCCGTAGCCAGGTGCAGTGCCGGGGGCGCCGCGGCGCCCCCGGCACTAGCCTCGTGTACATGACAGCTCAGCGCTCGTTCGCGATCGTCGGCGGCGGCTTCGGCGGCATCGGTGCCGCGGTCATGCTGCGCCGCGCCGGCTACGCCGATCTGACCGTGTTCGAGCGCGGCGAGCGCGTCGGCGGCGTCTGGAACGCCAACACGTATCCCGGCGCGAGCTGCGACATCCCGTCGCACCTGTACGAGTTCTCGTTCGCGCCCAATCCGCGCTGGTCACGGCGCTTCTCGCCGCAACCGGAGATCCAGGACTACGTCGAGGACGTCGCGCGCCGGCATGGAGTGCTCGAGCGCGTGCGGACCGGCACCGAGGTGACGGCGGCGCGCTGGGACGAGCAGACCCGCCGCTGGACGATCTCGACGTCGCGCGGCGAGCACCAGGCCGACGTCCTGATCCCGGCGTGCGGCCAGCTCTCGGTGCCGAGCGTGCCCGCACTGCCGGGCCTCGGCGACTTCGCGGGCCCGGCGTTCCACACGGCACGCTGGCGCCACGACGTGGAGCTGGCCGGCCGCCGCGTGGCGGTCGTCGGTACGGGCTGCAGCGCGATCCAGGTCGCGCCCGCGATCCAGCCGCAGGTCGCCCAGCTCGACATCTACCAGCGCTCGCCGGGCTGGACGATCCCGAAGATGGACTTCCCCTACCGCGAGCGCACGAAGCGGCTGTTCGCGCGGTTCCCCGCCCTGCAGCGGCTCGACCGCTGGTCGATCTTCGCGTTCCACGACTTCGGGGCTGCGGCGATGACCAGGCACCGCTGGATCCTGCCGGCGATCCGCGCGATCGGCCGCTGGCAGATCAACCGGGCGATCGACGACCCGGAGCTGCGACGGGCGGTGACGCCCACCGACGAGGTCGGCTGCAAGCGCATCATGCTCACCGACGACTGGTATCCGACGCTGACGAGGCCGAACGTCTCGCTGGTCACCGACCGGATCGCCGCGGTGACGCCGGGCGGGATCCGCACGGCCGACGGGCGCGAGCGCCCCGCCGACGCGATCGTCCTCGCGACCGGCTTCAAGACCCACGACTTCGTCGCGCCGATGGAGATTGCCGGCGCGGACGGCCGCACGCTCGCCGGCGCGTGGGCGGGCCGGCCGCGCGCCTACTACGGGCTCACGGTCCCGGGCTTTCCGAACATGTTCCTGATCTACGGCCCGAACACGAACGGCGGCACCGGCTCGGTGATCTCGACGATCGAGGCCGGGATGAACCACGTGCTCGCCGCGCTGCGGGAGCTCGACCGCACGGGCGCCACGCGGATCGAGCTCACCCGCGAGCGCGCCGAGGCGTTCGACCGCGACATGCGCCGCGCGCTCGCCGGCACCGTATGGGCCAGCGGCTGCACGAACTGGTACGTCGACGAGAACGGGTTCGACGCGAACCAGTGGCCGTGGACGTGGACCGCCTACCGGCGACGGACCGCGCAGCTCGAGCCCGGCGCCTACGCGCTCAGTTGACGTCCAGCGGCGGCGCCGGCTCGTAGCGCAGGCCCGTCACGCGGTGGATCTCGAACGTGTGGTCGTCCACCGCACGGACGTACCACGCGACCCCGCGGTCGAAGCTGAAGCCGCGCGTCGCAAGGCCGCCGGTCCCGGCGATGCGCGTGATCGCGCGCTCCTGATCGCGGTCGCCGAGATCGGTCCGGCGGATCTCGCTGACGACCGGATCGGTGCTCGCGACGGCCCAGTGGACGGAGCCGCCGCCGAGCGTCGGCCCCTGGGCGAGCAGGTCGCGGAAGGCGGCGCCGCTGCCCGGCACGCGCACGACCGCGCGCCCGCCGCCGCGCGTGCCGGCCACCCGCACCTGGCCGCCGTACTCGAAGGTCCAGAGGTAGGCAACCTTCCGCCCGCGCATGTCGAGCTGCTCCGGGACCCCGCCCGCCGGCCCGCGGCGGAGCCGGTGCGAGTGGCCATGGCCGCGGAGCGTGCGCCAGTACACGTAGCGGCGGTCGCGGTGCCCGCGCGCGCGGTACGTGCGGGTGAACGCGAGCCGCCCGTTCCACACCGCCGGCCAGTACTCGTCGCCGCCCGGGCTGCTCGCGTCACGAAGCTTCACCTGCCCGCGTCCGCCGCCGCTGCCCAGCCGTGTGGCGTACAGATCGCAGCCGCGGCGCCCGTTGAGCTGCCACGTGCTGATCGGCGGGCGGTCGCAGCGGGAGAAGACGGCCATCGTGCCGCCGTGGGGGTCCTTGCCGACGTCGGCGTCGAACGGAACGCGGTTCGGCGGCATCTGGACGGGCAGGATGCGGCCGGTCCGGTCGTAGTGCATGAGGCGATAGCCGTCGACCGCCGGGTCCCAGGCACTCCAGACGGCATGGCCGCGCGCCGCCGACACGCTCGTCGGCTTCGCCACGGTGGCGACGACCTCGTCGGCAGCGCGCGCAGGCGCCGCCGCGGCCAGGCTTGCCGTCGCGGCGATCCCCGCCAGTGTCGTCCGTGTCCGCATCCGAGCCTCCCGTCGTCGTCCGTGGCCGAGCCTAACCATCCAACGTCGGCCGGCAGTGAGAGTTGCTGCGCCCGTCGGTGAGCGTTGCTTGACGCGCCGCATAATCTCTGACTCAGGTCAGATAATGGTGGGAGAACAGGACATCGCGCTCGCGCGCAGCTTCAACCGCCTCGTCACGCGCCACGTCGGGGCGCTCTCGGACCGGCATCTCGGCCGCCGCCCGCTGGCCGAGCTGCGCGTGCTCTTCGAGATCGGCGCGCACGACGCAACGCCGCGGGACATCCGGGTCCGGCTGGGACTCGACTCGGGTTACGTGTCGCGGATGATCGGCGCGCTCAAGCGCGACGGCCTCGTCACCGCCGACCCCGACCCCGCCGACCGCCGGACGAGCCGGCTGCGGCTCACCGCCGCCGGTCGCGCGGAGATGCGCGAGCTCGATCGGCTCACCGACGAGAACGTGGCGGCAACGTTCGCCGCGCTGACCGACGAGCAGCAGGCGCGGCTGCTGCGCGCGCAGGCCGAGGTCCGGCGGCTGCTCGCGCTCGCGATGGTGTCGATCGCGGTGGAGGAGCAGTCGTCGCCGGACGCGCGCTGGTGCCTGGCGCACTACTTCGGCGAGCTGGCCGAGCGCTTCGAGGACGGGTTCGATCCACGGCGCACGCTGCCCGCGGACGACCTCGACGTCTTCCTGGTCGCGCGGCTGAGCGGCCAGCCGGCCGGCTGCGGCGCCCTCAAGACCATCGCACCGGGCGTCGGCGAGATCGTGCGGATGTGGATCGACCGCCCGCACCGCGGGCTCGGGATCGGCGCCCGGCTGCTCGACGCGCTCGAGGCCGAGGCGGCCGCCCGCGGCCGGCGCAGCGTGCGCCTGTACACGAACCGCGCGCTCACCGAGGCCCAGACGATGTACAAGCGCCGCGGCTACGTCGAGATCGCGCGGTACAACGACGACCCGTACGCCACGAACTTCTTCGAGAAGCGCCTCGCCTGAGG
>DASSUW010000432.1:0-7829 GCA_035706585.1 Solirubrobacteraceae bacterium
GGGATGGCGACCAAGGTGACCCAGGCGAGCAGCGAGATGAACGCCGCCACACCGATGACGATCTGGGTGACGCGGTCGTGGATCATCGCGATCGGCCGTCATTTTGACGCACGTAACCGGCGACAAGCGCAAATGTCCCTACCAGGCTCCAAATTGCGACGCCGAGAGCGGCCCCGCCGATGACGTCGGTGAAGTGGTGGACGCGCAGGTACACGCGCGTCGCGGCGACGACGGCGACCAGGATCGCCGCCACGGTCACGGCCGCGAACCGCACGGCCCAGCCGCTTCCGGCGCGGACGAGCACCGTCGCGCAGGCCACCAGCGTGACCGCGTACGCGGTGTGGCCGGACGGGTACGCGCCGTAGTCCGCGTCGACGAGCCCGCCGAGCGGCCGGTCGCGGTCGTACGCAGCCTTGGCGACCTGCACGCACAGCACCAGCAGGCCCTGGCCGACCACCAGCGTCACGACGTCGATCCAGCGCCGCCGGAGCGCCGCCCATGCCGCGGTCGCGGCGGTCACGGGCACGATCACGCTGAGCGCCCCGATGTCGGTGACGACCTTCGCGATCTCGATCAGCGGGTCGGACGCCAGCCGTTCAGCGAGATCGGCCGCCGTTTCGTCGATGCGCGGCAACGCGGGCTCGGACGCGATCTCGCCCACGAAGAAGAACGTGAAGCCGCCGACGGCCAGCAGCGCGAGCATCGTCGTGAGCTCGAGGCCGAGATCGCCGGGCGTCAGCCGCTGGAGGCTGACGCGCGCCGCCAGGTCGGCACCCCACGCCGTCGGACGACCGACGAACCGCCAGACCGGCCCGGCCGCTCGCACGACGTACCGCCAGCCGGGCTTCTCGCGCCGCTGGTCCAGCCAGTCCTGCACGCGCCGGCGCAGCTCGGGATCGCGCCGCAACCGCACGAGCCACACCAGCAGCGCGACGACGACGATGAACGTCCCGAACGCGAACAGCCCGCGTGAGACGTAGCGCGTGAGCTGGTCGAACGAGTGCCAGAAGACGTAGCCGAGCGTCGCGAACGTCGCCGTCCACAGGCCGGCGCCGAGCACGTCGTACGGGAGGAAGCGCCGCAGCGGCATCCGTGCGGCGCCGGCCAGGAACGGCGCCAGCGGCCGGACGAACCCGATGAAGCGGCCGATCAGGATCGTCAGTCCGCCGCGGCGGTCGAAGAACTGCTCGACGGTCTGCAGCCGCTCGTCGGTGATCTTGAGCCGCTCGCCGTGCCGCAGCAGCCACCCGCGGCCGAGCCGGCGCCCGAGGACGAACGACGTCGTGTCGCCGGCCACGGCGCATGCCCAGACGATCGCGATCAGCACCGGCAGCGAGATCTGCCCCTGGCCGGCCACGAGGCCGCCGACGATCACGGCGGTCTCTCCCGGAGCGATGAAGCCGACGAACGCGCCGGTCTCGAGGAACGCGAGCACGCCGACGAGCAGGTACGTCCACGCGCCGAGCGCCTCGCCGGCGTCCTCGAGCAGCTGCTCGAGGTTCGGCAGCGGGATCGCGCCGCTGCCGATCGCAGCGGCGAGACCGACGCCGACCCAGCCGGCGACCAGCGTCCAGCGGCCGTGCTTGCGGTGGCGCACGATCAGGTAGCCCGCGAGGGCCACCGCGCCGACGATCCAGCCCCACTTCATCGCAGCGGCTCGACTGCGATCGCGCCGCGGAGGCGACCCGCCGCGGCCCGGGCGCGCTCCGCGTCATGGAAGAAGCCGAACACGGTCGGACCGGAGCCGGAGACGAGCGCGTGGTCGGCGCCGGCCGCGCCGACCTGCTCGAGCACCGGGTCGATCGCCGGGCACAGGCTGCGGGCGGCGTCCTGGAGATCGTTGACCGGCGGCGGCGGCTCGCCGGCGCGCGCCTCCTCCTCGCGCGCGGCAAGCTCGGCGGCGGGGCGGGCGCCGCCGAGCCGGTCGAACTCGCGATAGACGGCGGGCGTCGACAGCGCCTCGGACGACGGCACGATCACGAGGCCGAAGGGCTCCGGGTCGGGCAGGCGCTCGACCCGCTCGCCGGCGCCGGCCATCAGCACGCGGCCGGGATCGAGCAGGCTCGGCACGTCGGCGCCGATCCGGAAGGCGAGCTCGCCGAGCAGCGCGCGGTCGTCGATCCCCGCCGCGCTCGCGGCCAGCCGCAGCACCGCAGCGGCGTCCGACGAGCCCCCGCCCATGCCGGCGGCGACCGGGATCCGCTTGATGATCGTGATCCGCTGCGGCTCGCGCCAGCCGGTGGCCTCGCGGAACACGGCCAGCGCACGCTCCGCCAGGTTCGGACCCTCGACGCCCGCGCACACGACCTCGTCGCGCGCGGCGGGCACCATCGTCACCTCGTCGGCGAGCGTCACCGCCTGCACGACCGACACGAGCGGGTGCAGGCCGTCGGTCTCGCGCGGGGCGCCGACGAACAGGGAGAGGTTGACCTTGCCGGGCGCGATCACGGTGCCTCCGGCGCGTCCCGCAGCGCGTCGTACAACGCGCGCCAGTCCTCGGGGCCGAGCGCCTCGGCGCGGGCGTCGGCGCGGTGGCCGAGGCGTTCGAGCGCCGCCCGGACGGCGTCGCGCGACTCACCGCCGGGCGCGAGCGAGACGCTGCGCGCGAGCGCCTTGCGGCGGTGCGCGAAGCCCTGCTGGACGAGCCGCCGCAGCGCCGGCGCGGGCGCCGGCCCGTGCCGCTGCAGGCCGACGAGCACGGAGTCGACGTTCGGGACCGGGTGAAACACCGTGCGGGCGATCGGCCGCAGGACGCTCACATCGCACGCCAGCTGGGCGAGCACCGACGGGACCCCGTAGGCGGGCGTGCCCGGTCGCGCCGCGAGCCGCTGCCCGACCTCCTTCTGCACCATCGCGACCCACCGCTGCGCGTCCGGTAGCTGCTCGATCGTGCGCAGGATCACGGTGGCGGCGACGCCGTACGGGAGGTTCGCGACGACCTTGGTCGGCATGGGGTCGAGGCTGCCCAGGTCGAGCTTGACGGCATCGGCGAGGTGGAGCGTCGTGTTGGGGTGAGCGTCGAGCGCGTCGCGCAGCGGCGGTTCGAGGCGGCGGTCGACCTCGACGACGTGCACGTGGCGCGCGCGGTCGGCAAGGTACTCGGACAGCACCCCGAGCCCGCCGCCGACCTCGAGCACGACGTCGCCCGCGCTGAGCTCGGCGGCGCGGCCGATCACGTCGAGGATGTTCGAGTCGATCAGGAAGTTCTGGCCCAGCTCGCGGTTGGGCCGGATCCCGAACTGGCGCAGCCGGCGCAGGCTCGGCTGCGCGGGGAGGTCGCTCACCACCCCAGCAGCCGGGCGGCGTTGGCTTCCACCGCGGTCTCGAGCTCGTCGTAGGAGATCCCGCGGCGCTCGGCGACGAAGCGCGCCGTGTGGACGACGTACTCCGGCCGGTTGCGCTCCTTGCGGACCTCCTGCGGCGTCAGGTACGGGGCGTCGGTCTCCACCAGCAGCCGGTCGAGCGGGACGCGCTCCGCCGCCTCGGCGAGGTCCTGCGCCTTCGGGTACGTGACGTTGCCGGCGAACGAGATCCACCAGCCGTGGTCGAGGCACTCCTCGAGCCGGCCGGGCATCGAGAAGCAGTGCAGGATCACCTCGAGGCCGGCGGCGTGCCGCGCCAGCGTGCTGATCGTGTCGTCCTCGGCCGCGCGCGTGTGGATCACCAGCGGCTTGCCGAGCTCGCGCGCGATCTCGATGTGGGCCTGGAACGCACGCTCCTGGTCGGCACGCGGCGCGTAGTCGCGGTAGTCGTCGAGTCCGGTCTCGCCGATCGCCAGGCACTTCGGGTGCTGGGCGAGCTCGCGCACCTCGTCGGTGATCGCCTGCGTGTAGCCCGTCGCGTTGTTCGGGTGCTGGCCGACGGCGGCGAACACCTCGTCGTAGGCCTCGGCCGCCGCGAGCGCCGCGCGCCGGGAGCGTTCGTCGATGCCGATCGTGAGGATGCGGTTCACGCCCTGGGCGCGCGCGGCGGCCACCAGTTCGGCCTCGGGCGCCGGCCCGCGGTCGAGGTGGGTGTGCGAGTCGATCACTGCGGTTTCGGGAACAGCGGCGGGAGTTTCTCGACCTGCGCGCCGCCCCGCCCGTGGCCGTAGCGCGCCGCGTCCAGCGACGTGTCCGGCGCACCGAGCGCGGCCAGCAGCTTCTCCGCCGTCTCGGGGATGTACGGCCACAGCAGGACCGTGACCGACCGCAGGCCTTCGGCGAGGCTGCGCAGCGTCTGGTCGAGCTCGGCGGCCTTCGACTCGTCCTTGGCGAGCTGCCACGGCGCGCGCTCCTCGACGTAGCGGTTCAGCCGCCGGACGCGCTGCCAGATCCGTTCCAGCGCCTGCGTGATCTCCGCGTTGTCGAGCAGGGCCTGCACCTCGTCGACGACGTCCGCGAAGTCGGCGGCAAGCGCGGGGTCGGGATCGACGTCCGGGACCCGGCCCTCGCGGTAGCGCGCGATCATCGACAGCGTGCGGCTGGCCAGGTTGCCGAACTCGTTGGCGAGCTCGGTCTCGTAGCGCTCGCCGAACGTGATCGTCGAGACGCCGCCGTCCTGGCCGAAGCTGACCTCGCGGAAGCAGTAGTAGCGGAGGGCGTCGGTGCCGAACGTGTCCATCACCTCGAACGGGTCGAGCACGTTGCCGAGCGACTTGGACATCTTGTGCTCGGCGCCCGAGGCGTCCTTCATCAGCAGGTAGCCGTGGATGTACTCGTGCTGCGGCAGCGGGATGTCGGCGGCCAGCAGCATCGCCGGCCAGATCACGGCGTGGAACTTGAGGATGTCCTTCGCGAGGATGTGGAACGTCGCCGGCCAGAACGTGTCGGTGAGGTCGTGCCCGTCGCGCGCGAAGCTCAGCGCCGTGTAGTAGTTGAGCAGCGCGTCGAACCAGACGTAGAAGACGTGCTCGGTGTCCCACGGGACCTGGACGCCCCAGGTGATCTTCGCCTTGCTGCGGCTGAGGCTGACGTCCTGCAGGCCGCCCGTGATGAACGCGCGGGCCTCGTTGAAGCGGTGGCGGGGGCGGACCCAGTCGGCGTGCTCCTCGTAGAGGCGCTCGAGCGGCTCCTGGAACGCGGAGAGCTTGAAGAACCAGTTCTCCTCGCGCTCGCGGTCCAGCGGGATCTTGTGGATCGGGCAGCTCTGGTCGGGGCCGATCTCGGCCTCGGTCTTGAAGTCCGCGCAGCGAGGGCAGTACCAGCCCTCGTACAGGCCCTTGTACGTGTGGCCGTTGTCGTGGATCCGCTGCATGACCTCCTGGACGCGCGCGTGGTGGCGCGGGTCGGAGGTGCGGATGAAGTAGTCGTTGGAGACGTTGATGCGCGGCAGCAGCGCCTTGAACCGCTCGGCGTTGCGGTCGGCCAGCTCCTTCGGCGTGACGCCTTCGCGCTCCGCCGCCTGGGCCACGGGTTCGCCATGCTCGTCCGTGCCGGTGAGGAAGAACACCTCCTCGCCTCGCTGGCGCATGTGGCGGGCGAGAATGTCGGCCCCGATCGTCGTGTACGCGTGACCCAGGTGGGGAGCGGCGTTGACGTAGTAGATCGGGGTGGTGATGTAGTAGGCCATGGCGGGCGTCGAAGGCTAGCGGTGGGCGCGCTGGCAGCTGGGATTCCGGGCTGCGGTCAAGGTCCTGACGGATCGAAGCCGTGGGTGCCTGAGTTCTGACGCATCGGCCGGGCGCGGCGTCGCCTCGGGTAGCGAGCGGGCATGGCTCTCGCAGCGCATGCGGCGCTCTCGCACTGGCTCGGCGTCGGGGTAGCGATCCCGCCGGCCGCCGTGGTGCTGTTCGCGTCCTGGCAGTCGTTCGCACGAGAGCGGGACCGCCGGCGCGCGGAACACCGAACCCCGGAGGAGCGCACGACATGACCAACGAAAGAACGCCGGCGCAGCTGTATGCGCTGCTCTTCGGCATCGTCCTGCTGGCGGTAGGAATCCTCGGGTTCATCGCCGACTCGTCGTTCGGGACGGGCAGCGACGTCGAAGGCAGCGACTTCATCATCTTCGAGGTCAACGGCTGGCACAACATCGTCCATATCGCCTCCGGTCTGCTGGGCTTGGCGCTCTGGCGGCGCGCGGACACCGCCCGGATGTACGCGCTCGGCTTCGGCGCTGTCTATCTCGCGGTGACGATCTGGGGTTTCATCACCGGCGATCAGGTGCTGTGGCTGATTCCGGTCGATACGGCCGACAACATCCTCCATCTCGTGATCGCCGGTACGGGCATCGCCGCGGGGCTGGCGTCACCGACCGCGCGCAGGCCGGCGACGACCACGACCGGCGCGGCGCGGACCGCCTGACGCCGACCTCCTCGCAACGCCGGACGTTCGCCGGCGGCAGCAACGATGGAACCCGACTCCGGTGCGGGTTGGGCGCCGGGTTCCGTCGATCCCGCCGCGGGGGCTACTCCCTGAGAGCCCGGAAGGCCGGCAGGCCTCCGAAGCCGAGGACGCCGGCGCCGGCGATGCCGTCGACGGCGCGGAGCATTCGCGGGCCGACCCAGCGGCGGGCGACGGACACGCCCCCGGCGAGAAGGCCCGAGCACGTGAGGCTGCCCAGGCCGAACCCGATGGCGAGCGACGTCATTCGTTCAACCTAACGGTCGCCTGGAGCCGCCGCCGGGTTCGAGTCCCGATGCCGCCGTGCCAGCGGACGCCGGCACCGGCCAGCACGAGCGCAAGCCCGACCCACGCCGGCCACGGCGCGAGCCCACGCCGAGCCGAGCCCGCCGCCGGGACGAGAGGTCCGGTGCCCGGCGCGAGCCGAGGCGCCGTGAGCGGCGCGGCGGTCGGCTCGACGGGCAGCGCGGGCTTCGGCTGGGCGGCCGGCGCGGCGGTCGGCTCGACGCGCAGCGCGGCCGTCGGCTCGACGCGCAGCGCGGCCGTCGGCTCGACGGGCGGCGGCAGACGATGGCCGCGCGGCGCTCGGCCGAGTGGCGGGAGCGGCGTGCCGTGTGTAGCCGCGAGGAAGCGGAGGGATCGACATAGCCGAACCGTTTGCCCTGGCGGCGAACGCCGAGGTGCAGGCCGGCGTGCGCGCCGTCGTGTGCCAGCGTGCCGAGCCGAGCGCCGGGCGCAACGCGCGTCCCCGTGCCGACCGTGATCGTCGCCAGCGGGAGGTGAGTCACGCGCCAGCGGCCACAGCGCAGCGTCACGACCCCGCCGCTCGTGCCCACGCGCCCTGCGACGGCGACACGGCCCGCGCACGGGGCGCGAACCGGCGTGCCGGGGGCGGCGCCGAGGTCGACGCCACGGTGCTGGCCCGGGGCGAAGGGATTCGTGGTCACGGCGAACAGGCGGGTCGGTGCGCCGACCACCGGTGGCCGCCACGCCGCTGACGCCGCCGGTGCGAGGACGGCGAAGAGCAGGACGGCGATGGCAGGGACGGCGCGCACACGGTCAGGCTACGGACGGATGCGCCGAAAGCCCCGGAATTGCGCAGAATTGGTGCAAAGTCGCGTCTGTATTGATGCAGCGCGTTGCAGATGCGCTGCAATCACAGGTGCAACGCGCCCGCGTGGTTGACGGCAGCAACACCCGCGTGGCAATGTCGGCGCGCCGGGATCGCCCGGCAACGCGCGCGAAGGAGAAGGACCATGCGAACCGAGGACGGGCCCAAGGGACGCGCAACGAGGCGTTTCTCGACCGCGCGTGAGGCAGCGACGGGCCGCGCGAGCGAGACCCCCGCCGAGACCGCGACGGCCACGCACGAGACCCCGGCCGAGACCGTGACGGCCACGCCGGCCGAGACCGCGACGGCCACGCACGAGACCCCGGCCGAGACCGTGATGGCCACGCCGGCCGAGACCGCGACGGCCACGCACGAGACCCCGGCCGAACGTGCGACCG
>DASSUW010000433.1:0-6945 GCA_035706585.1 Solirubrobacteraceae bacterium
AACTACATCGTCCTCACCGAGCGGCACACCGGGCTCGACGCGGTCTACATGCACCTGGCGCACCGGCCGCGCCTGCGCGCGCACGAGACGGTCGAGACCGACCAGCGGATCGGGTCCGTCGGCGACACCGGGAACGCCGACGGCTGCCACCTGCACTTCGAGCTGTGGACCGCGCCTGGCTGGTACGCGGGAGGCGAGGCGTTCGACCCGCTGCCGCGACTGAAGAACTGGGACGCGCTGCCCGTCGGCCGCTGAGGTCTGGCCACGCCGGCCGGAGCGCGGGTCGGGCAGCTGGCAGTTCTCGCGAGCTCGTTGGGAGCCGCGGTTGATGCCAGGATGCGCGCGTGCTTGCCTGGCCCGACAGGGCGATTCGCGACGACGCGATCGTCGCCGGCTTGGCGGGCGCCACCCTGGCGGGCATCCCGTCCACGGCGTGGTCGCTCGCGCGCGGTGACGACGTGCTCGACGGAGCCCGCGCCGCCGGCACCATCCTGCTACCGCACGAACGCCGCACGCCCGTGCTCCTGGCGGCGGGCGTGCCGGTTCACCTGGCGCTCTCGGTCGGATGGGCAGGCGCGATGGCTGCGGCGCTGCCGCGCCGCGCCGAGCCGGCCTGGGGCGTCCTCGCCGGGTTGGGTATCGCCACGCTCGATCTGGTGGTCATCGGACGACACATCGCCGCCATACGCGCGCTGCCGCAGGGCCGCCAATGGGCCGACCACGTCGCCTACGGCTTGACGGTGGCGCTCGTGCTGCGAGCCCGCCGGCGCCGCCGCCGTTCGGCGGCGAGTGCGCGGACCGGTACCGTCCGCGCGTGACCTCACAAGCCGCTCTGGCACACGTGTGCGAGCGGCAAGCGAGAGACCAGGGGGCGACCCGTGATCGAGGAACGCGACGGTGCCATGCGGGCGGGAGGCCGCGTGCACGACCCGGGGCTCAAGTGGCGTGGTAGTGGCGGCGCCGGGCGCGGTACGCCGCCACGGCGTTCCGGTTCGCGCAGGTCCTGCTGCAGAAGCGTCGCGACCGGTTGCGCGAGAGGTCGAGCACGAGACCGCCGCAGCGGTCGTCGGCGCACAGCGACAGGCGCGAGAGCTCGTCGGCGCGGATGACGTCGACCATCGCCATCGCGGTCTCGACGGCGACGCGGCGATCGAGCGGCGCGTCGCCGGGCACGGCGTGGATGTGCCAGTCGAGCGCGTCGTGGCGCACGAGCTGCGGGAGCGCGGCGGCGTCCGCGAGCATCGCGTTGACGAGTTCGGCCGCGCGGTCCCGGTCCGCCGTGAGCAGCTCGCGCAGGACGGGACGCAGCGCGCGAAGCGCGGCGAGCTCCGCCTCGTCGCCGTCTCGCCGGCCCGTGTAGCCGTGGTCGGCGTACCAGGCGTCGAGCTCCGCGACGGTCGAGAGCGTCTCGGGCTCCTCTGCCGTGTTGACCAGGTCGACCGCCGCCGCCAGCGAGGCGACGGTGTCATGGGCAAACAACACATTGACATCTTACAGGAGTTGGGTACTGTCATTGGTCATGACGGCGATGGCTGATGACAGGAAGGCGGCGCTTGCCGTGCGAGCCGGGCTGGTGCTTGCGGTTGTCTCGGCCACGTCGTTCGCGCTCTCGGGCGCGCTGGCCCGCGGGCTGACCGACGTCGGCTGGAACCCCGGCGCCGTCGTGCTGGCACGGATCGCAATCGCCGCGCTCGTCGTCGCCCCGCTCGCAGCGCGGGCGCTGAGCGGACGCTGGGGACTGCTTCGGCGCAACTGGCGGATCGTGCTGCTCTACGGAGCGGTGCCGGTGGCCGGAACGCAGTTCGCCTACTTCTCAGCCGTCGCCACGATGGACGTCGGCCCCGCGCTGCTGATCGAGTACACCGCGCCCGCCGCCATCGTTGTGTGGCTGTGGCTGCGTCACGGGGACCGTCCGCGCGCGCTGACGGTCGCCGGTGCGGGCGTCGCCGCGGTCGGGCTCGTGCTGGTGCTGGACCTCCTGTCGGGCGCGGATCTGGCGCTGGACGGAGTCCTGTGGGCGCTCGCTGCGATGCTCGGCGCCGCGACGTACTTCGTCTTGTCCGCCGACACGCGCACCGGCGTGCCGCCGCTCGCCCTGGCGGGCAGCGGCTTGCTCGTGGGGTCAGTCGGCCTCGCACTGCTCGGACTCGCCGGCGTCCTCCCCATGCACGCAACGACCGCTTCGCCGACGTATGCCGGCGAAGCCGTCCCCTGGTGGCTGCCGTTCATCGGCCTTGGCGTCGTCACCGCGGCGATCGCCTACACGACCGGTATCGCCGCCAGCAGGCGGCTCGGTTCGCGGCTGGCCTCGTTCGTCGCGTTGCTCGAGGTCGTCGCGGCGGTCATCTTCGCCTGGCTGCTCCTCGACCAGCTCCCGGGCATGCTGCAGCTCGTCGGCGGCGCCCTCATCGTGACCGGCGTGGTCGTCGTCAAGCTCGGCGAGCGCCCACCGTCCGCGGACGCCGGCGACCGGCGCCGCGTGCGCTCACCAGGGCCGCCGGTCGCGGTCGCTCAGGCGGACTAGAGCGCGTCACGTCGAGGAGATCGCCGCCGCCGAGCGCCTGATCGCCCCACCGGCGCTCATCCGGCCGGGAATGTTCACCGGCTGACCGCGTGATGAGTGCGCGGGAATAGGGCGTGGCGCCGTCGCGTCGGGGTGGTCATTGCACCGATCACGCCCTGAGGTACGAACATGACCGCTCCGAACTTTCCGAGGACGTCCACGCTGTGTGGACTCCGCCTTACGCTCTCCGACGGCGCGCCGGTCGTGATCCGGCCGATCGCGCCCGAGGACAAGCCGCAGCTCGTCGACGGGCTGCGCCGCGCGAGCCCTGAGACGGTCTACAGGCGCTTCCTCGTCCCCAAGCGCTCCTTCAGCGCGGCCGAGCTGCGGTACCTGACCGAGGTCGACGGCCACGACCACATCGCACTCGTCGCGATCGACGCCCGCGACGGCGGCATGATCGCCATCGGCCGCTGCGTGCGGACCGCTCCCGACACGGCCGAGATGGCGATCGTCGTCGACGACCCATGGCAGGGGCGCGGGCTCGGCCGGCGGCTCGCGACGCTGCTCGCCGAGGCCGCGGCCGGCGAGGGCATCGAGCGCATCTCGGGCACGATGCTGGCCGGCAATCGCCGCGCAATGCGGCTGATGCGGGGGCTCGGGACCCGCATCGAGCTCGATGAGATCTCGCACGGGGTGCGCGAGGCCGTCGCGCGGCTGGCCGCCTGACCTTCGCACGCAAATGGCCGGGCGCACGCCGACTTGATGGCTGTCAGTCGTCAACACGGCGTCGCGCTCGATGGGTCGGCGGCCGGCACCGAAGTCGACCGCGATCCCTGGCTCGCTGCTCGACGAGCGATCGGCGGTCACCGCGTTCATCTGCACGGGACCGCCGCCGCTCGTCGTGCCCGACGTCGCCGGCCTGAGTCCGGCCGCGGTCGCCCGAGCGGCTAGAGGCCCTCCGGCTCGCTCCGCGACCCGCGACGTCAGCCGCGGCGCCCGGTTCTGCGCGCGCTAGTACATCGCGTCGATCTCGGCCGCGTAGATGGCCGCGATCGACTTGCGCTTGAGCTTCGACGTGGGTGTTAGCTCCTCGCCGCCCGGGACCCAGTCGTTGCCGAGCACCGTGAAGCGCTTGATCTGCTCCACGCGGCCGAGGCGCAGGTTCGCGCGCTCGACGGCCAGGGCGACCGCCTGCTCCGCGCGGGAATCGCCGGCCGACAGCCCATGCGCGGCGGCGGCGTCGGCGTCGAGCGTGATCAGCGCGGTGTTGTAGGCCCGGGCGTCGCCGATGCAGCAGACGTTGCCGATCAGCCCGCCGCCGGCGGCCTTGATGGTCGTCTCGATGTTGGCGGGTGACATGTTCTTGCCGGCTGCGTTGATGATCAGTTCCTTGATGCGATCGACGATCCGCAGGTAGCCGCCGGCTTCGAGGACGCCGATGTCGCCGGTGTGCAGCCAGCCGTCGGCGTCGATCGCGGCAGCCGTCGCGTCGGGCTGGTTGCGATAGCCGCGCATCACGATCGGCCCACGGATCAGGACCTCGCCCTGCTCGGAGAGCTCGACCTCGACGCCGGCTGTCGGCCGGCCGACGGTCCCGACCCGGTTCGCGCCCGGCCGGTTGCCGGTCGCCACGCCGGTCGTCTCGGAAAGGCCGTAGAGCTCGAACAGGGGCAGGCCGAGCCGGTGCCAGTACTCGATCACCTCGGGCGCGCACGGCGCCGCCGCGACGACAGCGACCTCGACGGCGTCCAGCCCGAGCGCCTCGAGGCCGCCGGCGGGCGGCTCGCCGAGCGTCGCGCGCAGCTTCTCCCAGATCCGCGGGGGCGAGAAGAAGAACTCAGGGCGCACGTGCGGAAGCGCCGCGGCGATCGCGCGCGGATCGGCCAGGGAGGTCACGGACCAGCCCAGCGCCATCGGCATGTAGTGCGTGCACAGCCGCTCGGCGATGTGCGCCATCGGCAGCCACGAGATCGCGCGCAGTCCGTCCGGAAGCTGCAGCACTTCGCGCAACACTTCGATCTGCGCCAGCAGATTGGCGTGCGTGAGCTCGACGCCCTTGGGCGGACCCGTCGTGCCCGAGGTGTAGATCAGCGTGGCGAGATCGTCGGGGCGCACCGAGGCGGCCGCCGCCTCGGCATCGAAGTCCGCCGGCGCGGCCGCCAACAGCTGCTCCCAGCCGAGCGCCTGGTGGTGCGCTCCCTCGACCAGCACGATCTGCTCGAGCGCCGTGCGACCGCGCGCGCGCACCGCGAGCGCCCGCTCCAGGAACGCCGGCTCGGTCACGAGCACGCGGCAGCCTGCATCGCCGATGACATGCTCGGCCTGCTCCAAGGTGAAGGTCGCGTAGATCGAGAAGGGCGCGGCGCCGAGCTGCACGGCGGCCACGTCGGCGACGTGGAACTGCGGCCGGTTGGTCAGCCACAGCGCCACCGTGTCGCCCCGGCCGACTCCGAGCCCGGCATAGCCGCCGGCCGCAGCGCGAACGCGCCGGGCGTACTCGCCCCAGGTCCATACGGTCGCGCCGTCGGAGCTGCGCAGCGCCGGCTCGCCGGCGCGCGCGGCCACCGACGCCGCGAACAACGCAGGCAGCGTGGACGTCTTCAAGGAACTCGGTGCGGTCATGGTCATTCCTCCGTGTGGGGTTGGTCGAACCACCACACCGACGCGCCGGCGCAACGTCGCATTCCCCCGCCGCTCGCCCGCCGTTCGGCAGCTGACACCCGGTGCAAGAACCCGGTGTGCGCGGTCTCGGGAGCACGTAGACACACAAGCATCGCCTTGCTGCGTCCTCCCAGTAACCGAGCGCCGCCGATGTGGCGTCCACCAGCGGACGTGGTATCGGGGCCAGCCGTTCGGACGCATGCCAGAGCCGAGCGGTCCCGCGAGAACGCGTTCGGCCCGCTGCTCCTACGCGTGATGGCGGCAGGGCCAAGTCACGCCCCCGCGGGACCCGTGAACGCCCCTCGGGCGGGTGGCAGGAAAGGGCGCTGCGGGCCGGCCCTCGCCGGAGCGCGACGCGGCTAGACGACCATGGTCCCGAGCTGGCGGACCGCGAGGGCCAGGCCCGCGAGGTCGGGCTCGCCCTCGCGGGCCAGCGCGCGCAGGAACGTGTCCAGCCGGCGGGCGCCGGCGGCGTGGTCGTGCAGGAAGCGCTCGACGGCGACGACCGGCTCGGCGCCGGGGGTTCCCGTCAGCGCGGACTCGGCAAGCTGACGGCGGGCCTTGAACGCGTCCTCGCGCACGGCCTGCAGCGCCCACCGCTGCATGCGGGTCGCGGAGCGGACCCGGCCGAGCTCGCGCTCCATCCAGTCCAGCCGCAGCTCGGCGCCGAGCACGAAGAACACGCGCGCGACGTCCTCGATCGTGCGGTCGGTCGCGCGGCAGACCGCGACCATGTCGGGCGCGTGCACGAGCTCGGCGCGCAGCGCGTGCGCGGACGCGACCTCCGGAGGCACGCCGTCGGAGACCAGCCGCGCGACGACCTCCTCGCGCGACCGGCGGCGGTCGTCCGTGCCGAGCGAAGGCAGCACGGCGGCCAGCCGCTCGAAGCCGTCGCAGCCCGCCGCGATCTCCGCCTCCAGGTCGACCCCCGGCGCCCACATCAGATACCAGCGGGCGGTCGACTCCACGAGGGCGTCGATCCCGCCCAGCAGCTCCATCTGAGCCGCCCGGTCGGTCCCGGAGAGCCCCTCGATCGCCTCCCACAGGGCATCGGCGCCGGTGACCTCGACCGCGATCCGGAACGCGCGCACGACCTCCGACACGTCGGCGCCCCGCTCGGCGACCAGCGAGGAGACGAACGTCGGCCCGAGCGCGTTCACGACCGCGTTGGCGTTGATCATGCAGATCAGCTGCGTCCGCAGCGGGTGATCGACCAGGAACTCGCCGCAGCGCTCGACGACCGCCCGCGGGAAGTAGGACCGCAGGTCGCGCTCGAACCAGGCGTCGCCGGCGAACCCGCTCGCCTCCAGCGCGCGCGCGACCCAGCGCTTCGAGTACGCCAGCAGGATCGCCAGCTCGGGCCGCTCCAGCCCGCGCCCCGCCCGGCGGCGCTCGGTCAGCTCGTCGCCGGTCGGCAGGTTCTCGCTCGCCCGGTCCAGCAGTCCCGTCTCCTCGAGCAGTGCGACGAGATCCTCGTAGGCGAACATCCGCGCCGGCGAGCGGTCGACCTCCTGGGCGATGATCTGCGCCTGCAGGAAGCTGTCGTAGAGGACGTGCGCGGTCACGTCGTCGGTGACCTCGCGCAGGAGCGCGTCGCGCTCCTCGCGCGTCAACTCGCCGGCGCGCTCGGCGAGCCCGAGCAGGATCTTCAGGTTGACCTCGTGGTCGGAGCAGTCCACTCCCGCCGAGTTGTCGATGAAGTCGGCGTTGATGCGCCCGCCGCCCGTGGCGTACTCGACCCGCGCGCGGCGGGTGAAGCCGAGGTTGCCGCCCTCGCC
>DASSUW010000434.1:0-3297 GCA_035706585.1 Solirubrobacteraceae bacterium
CGCCACGCCGGCGCACGCGAGCGCGGTCGCCGCGGCCCAGCGCGCCGGCGGCCGGCGGCGGTTGACGATCCACTCGAACAGCCCGGCGAGCGTGGGAGCCGACCCGAGCGCGACGATCGTTCCCACCGCCACGCCGGTGTCGTTCACCGCGGCGAAGAACGCCAGCTGGTAGATGGCGACGCCGGCGACCGCGGCCGCCACCGCCGCGGCGTCCCAGCGCGGGCCGCCGCGCTGCTTGCGCACGAGCGCGACGAGCGCGAGCAGCGCTCCGCCGACGAGGATGCGGGTCGCGCCGACGCCGACGGGATCGGTGCCGTCCGGACCGAGCGCCTGGGCGGTCCCGGTCGTGGCGAAGCACAGCGCGGCGAGCAGGACCTGGGCGCGGGCGGCGGCGTTCGACGTCATCTCGACGTGAGATTGTTCCACAATTCCACATCAGATGCGACGGCCCGGGTGTGGGTTTCGTCCCAATCGTGCGCGCGGCGCGAACCGTTGCGAAGAAACCCACGCCAGAGGACGGGTTTCTTCGCACTGGCGACGCGCGGCACGGTCGTTGAGAAGAAACCCGCACGGCGCCGCACTCCGACGCCGGGAGTTCCCATCGGGCACACTGCCGCGCCATGGAGCTCGGACTGGAAGGCACGGCGGCGCTCGTCACCGGCGGCGCGGGCGGGATCGGCGCGGCGACCGCCCGCGCGCTGGCGGCGGAGGGCGTGCGCGTGGCGGTGCACTACCACTCGTCGCACGAGGCGGCGACGCGGCTGGCGGCGGAGATCGACGGCGTCGCGCTGCACGCCGACCTGCGCGACGAAGCGGCGGCCGACCGGCTCGTGCCCGCGGCCGTCGAGCGGCTCGGACGGCTCGACGCGTGCGTCGCCAACGCCGGCACCTGGGACCCCGAGGACGTGCCGGTCGCGGAGATGTCGCTCGACCGCTGGCGCGCGACGATCGAGTCCAACCTCACCGCGACGTTCCTCACCGCGCGCGCGTACATGCGCCACGTCGCGCAGTCAGGCGCCGGCTCGCTCGTGCTCGTCGGCTCGACCTCGGGCATCTTCGGCGAGGGCGGCCACGGCGACTACTCGGCGGCGAAGGCGGCGATGCACGGGCTGCTCCCCACGCTCAAGAACGAGATCGTCCGCTCGGCGCCGCACGGCCGCGTCAACCTCGTCGCTCCCGGCTGGACCGTGACGCCGATGACCGAGGGCGAGCTCACGCAGGAGACCGTCGACCGCGTGACCGCGACGATGGCGCTGCGCAAGGTCGCGACCGCCGAGGACGTCGCGCGCGCGATCGTGTTCCTGTGCTCGCCGCTCGCGTCCGGGCACGTGACCGGGCAGGTGATCACCGTGGCGGGCGGCATGGAGGGACGCCTGCTACACCCGTGAGATGCTGCTGCGCGAGCTCGTCGACGCCTGGACCGCCGTGCGCGCGACCTCCGCGCGCAGCGGCAAGATCGAACGGCTCGCCGAGCTCCTGCGCCGCACCGGGCCCGGGGAGACCCCGGCCGCGGTGGCGTGGCTGTCCGGGGAGCTGACGCAGCGGCAGATCGGGGTCGGCTGGGCGACGCTGCGCGATCATCCGCCGCCTGCCGCCGAGCCGACGCTCACCGTCGCGGAGGTCGAGGCGGCGTTCAGCCACATCGGGGCGCTCGCGGGACCGGGCTCCCAGTCCGCGCGGCGCGCCGGGGTGCAGGAGCTGCTCGGGCGGGCGACCGAGCACGAGCAGCGCTTCCTCACCGCGCTCCTGCTCGGCGACATCTCGCAGGGCGCGCTCGCCGGCGTGATGACCGACGCCGTCGCGATCGCCGCGGGCATCCCCAAGGCCGACGTCCGCCGGGCGCTGATGCTGCGCGGCGACCTCGGCGCCGTCGCGACGGTCGCGCTCACCGACGGGGTGGCCGGTCTCGGCGCGATCTCGCTCGAGCTGCTGCGGCCCGTGCAGCCAATGCTCGCCGCCCCGGGCGACGACGTCGATTCCGCGTTCGGCCGGATCAGCCCGGCGGCGGTCGAGTTCAAGCTCGACGGCGTGCGCGTGCAGGTGCACCGGAGCGGTGACGAGGTGCGCGTCTTCAGCCGGTCGCTCGACGACATCACCGAGCGCGTGCCGGAGCTCGTCGCCGCCGCGCGGGCGCTGCCGAGCGCCGCCGCAGTTCTCGACGGCGAGGCGATCGCGCTCAAGCCCGACGGCCGCCCCGAGCCGTTCCAGGTGACCGCCAGCCGGCTCGGCCAGGGCCGGCTCAGCGCCCAGTTCTTCGACGTCCTGCACGTGGGCGGCGAGGACCTGATCGACCGCCCGGGCGCCGAGCGGTTCACGGCGCTCGAGGAGCTCGTGCCCGACGATCAGCGCGTGCCGCGCGTGGTCGCGGCGGACGCCGAGGCGGCGCGCTCGGTGCTCGACGAGGCGCTCGCGCGCGGCCACGAGGGCGTGCTCGTCAAGTCGCTGGAGGCGCCGTACGCGGCCGGTCGCCGCGGCGCCGGCTGGCTGAAGGTCAAGCCGCGCCACACGCTCGACCTCGTGGTGCTCGCCGCCGAGTGGGGTCACGGCCGCCGGCGCGGCTGGCTCAGCAACCTGCATCTCGGCGCGCGCGACCCGGACGGCGACGGGTTCGTGATGCTCGGCAAGACGTTCAAGGGCCTCACCGACGCGATGCTGACGTGGCAGACCGAGGCGCTGCTGGCGCTCGAGACGGGCCGCGACGACTGGACCGTGCACGTGC
The DNA here is from genome assembly GCA_035706585.1 of Solirubrobacteraceae bacterium. GTDB lineage: Bacteria > Actinomycetota > Thermoleophilia > Solirubrobacterales > Solirubrobacteraceae > DASSUW01. The sequence goes on from DASSUW010000434.1 coordinate 2,720, forward strand.
GGCCCGAGCTGGTCGTGGAGATCGCGTTCGACGGCGTGCAGGCGAGCCGCCGGTACCCGGGCGGCGTGGCGCTGCGCTTCGCGCGCGTCCTCCGCCACCGCCCCGACAAGCCGGCGGCCGAGGCCGACACGCTCGACGCGGTCCTGGCGGTCCACGCCGGGAGCCGCTAGCGCGGACTCGCGACGGCCGGCCCGGGATCGGGCGGATCGTTCACGGGAGCCGGTCGCGTACACTGCGGCCCATGCTGTTAGCGCTCAGTGAGGCCTGGAAGGTCTCGATCGCCCTGATCGGCCTGTTCGGCGTGCTGTTCCCCGCGCTCGTCACCGGCCTGATCATCTTCGCCGTCGCCCAGGCCATGGCGGAGCGCCAGCAGAACCTCGAGCGCCGCCACGGGCGCAGCTAGTCAGAGCACGCGGCTGACCACGAGCGCGATCGCGACGAGCAGGATCGCGACGAGCGCGAGCGCGACGAGGCGCGTGCCCCACAGCGCGGCGCCGGCGTGCGGCACCGCGAGCCGGCTCTCGGGCGTGGCGGCGGGCGCGACGCGCCGCTGGTGCGGGCGCGGGCGCTCGGCGAGC
>DASSUW010000435.1:0-15315 GCA_035706585.1 Solirubrobacteraceae bacterium
CCATCCGGTCGTCGTCACGATCCACCGCCGCGGCTTCCGCCTGCGCGTCTTCCGGCGCGGCCGGCGCGTCGCGAGCTACAAGGTCGCCGTCGGCATGCCGGGTCACCGGACGCCGCGCGGGCGGTTCCGGATCGCCAACAAGGCGAAGAACCCCGCATGGACGGCCCCGGACAGCCCGTGGGCCGGCGCGTATCGCAACGAGGTCGTCGAGGGCGGGGCTGCAGACAATCCGCTCAAGGCGCGCTGGCTGGGGATCGTCGACGGCGTCGGGATCCACGGCACGGACGTGACCTCGTCGCTCGGCCACGCAGCGTCGCACGGGTGCATCCGGATGGGGGTGCGGGCCGTCAAGCGCGTCTACCGGCTCGTGCCGGTCGGCGCGACCGTGCTGATCAAGTGAGCGTGTCAGCGCGCTGACGAAAATCGCCCGGTGGTTTCCCGGCCGGGTACGCCCGGACGCGCTCCATGACCCAGCCTGCGACCCATGCCCGGCCGGGCGGCTCCGCGCGACGGCACCAGCGTGAGGACGCGATGCTGCAGCGACGGGCGCAGGCCGGCGACGGACATGCCCGGGAGCGGTTGATCGAGAAGCACCTGCCACTCGCGGCTCACCTGGCGCGCGGCTACGCGCGCGGCACCGAGCCACTGGAGGATCTCGTGCAGGTCGCGCGCCTCGGCCTCGTCAAGGCCGCCGAGCGGTGGGACCCCGACCTCGGGACGTTCGGAACCTACGCCGCGCCGACGATCGCCGGTGAGCTCCGCCGCTACTTCCGCGACAGCACGTGGCTCGTCCGGCCGCCGCGCGCCCTCCAGGAGGCGTCGCTCCGGGTTGCCAAGGTCCGCGCCGCGCTCGCACAGGAGCTCGGGCACGAGCCGACGGTCGATGACATCGCGGGGCGGCTCGGGTTGCCGCGGGAGGTCGTCGTCGAGGCCACGGACGCCGCGCGAGCCCAGCGCCCGGTGTCACTCGACCGCCCGCTGCACACGGACCGCTCCGGAGCGTTGACGCACCGCGAGGCGCTCGTGGACCGGCGCGATGACCTCACCCGCTGTGAAGACGACGTCGCCTTCTCGCAGATGAGCGCGACGTTGCCCGCGCGCGAGCGCGAGGTCGTCCGCCTCCGGTTCGAGCTGGACCTGCTCCAGCGCGAGATCGCGGCGCGCGTCGGGTGCTCGCAGATGCACGTCTCGCGGATCCTGTCCGAAGCGCTGACCCGGCTGCGGGGCCTCGCCGACGGAGCGCCGGCGACCGAATAACGGGAAAGCGTGCGCCCGGGGCACCGTTCGTCTCCCGAATGACATGGCGGTGGCCGGTGCGGCGAGGGCGGCGCATGATCCATGCGACGGTGGCCCATTCGCCTTGCGCGCGCCGCCGCCAGCGATCGACCCCATCCGAAAGGAGCCCCATGCTCACGTTCACGCCGAGCGCCGTCGAAGCCGTCAACCTCGTCGCACCGGGTGAAGCCGCGTTGCGGATCTACCTGCCCGAGACGAGCGGCGCCGACCCGGCGCAGGGCCTGCGCCTCGAGGTCGTCGATGCGCCCCATACCGATGATCGGGTCGTCGACGTCGACGGCGCCCGGGTGTTCCTCGAGCCGGCCGCCGCCGACGCGCTCGACGACATGATCCTGGACGCGGCCAGCGACGGCGACAAGGTGCGGTTCGCCGTCACTCCGCAGGGCGAAGAGCCGGCGGAGAGCTAGCGCGAGGACGCGAGATGAGCCTGGCCGAAACGCTGTTCGCGCTCGAGCGCGAGCTCGCCCACGGCAGCGGCGACACGTACCAACGCCTGCTGGCCGACCATGCCGTCGTGGTCGTTCCCGGCATGACGATGGACAAGCCGCAGACGGTCGCTGCCATGAACGCGAGTCCCGGCTGGGACGCGGTGGCCTTCGCGGACCAGAAGGTCACCGAGCTCAGCGACCAGGCCGCGCTGCTCACGTACCGGTTCCTCGGTCGCCGCGGCGACGATTTCGACTACAAGGCGCTCATGGGCAGCGTCTACGTCCTGCGCGGCGAGGAGTGGAGGCTGGCGTTCCACCAGCAGACGCCGCTGGCGCCGGAATGACGTGCTCGTAGAACAGCTTGGCCGTCAGCTCGGCGCGGCTGTTGACGCGCAGCTTGGCGAAGATCGCCTTGATGTGATCGCGGACCGTATGGTGCGAGATCGAGAGCGTGCGGCCGATGTTCGCGATCGTGAGTCCCCGGCCGAGCAGCGCTGTGACCTCCCGCTCGCGCTCGGTCAGCCCGTAGAGCGCGACGATCAGCGGCGCGAGCTCGGCGCTCCCCGCGGGCTCGAGGATCACCGCGGCCCGCGCCGGCTCGCCGGCCGCGCCGCGCAGGACGGCGCCGTGCACGAGCAGCCAGCGGTTCGTGCGCGCGCACACGCGGGCGCGCGCGCGTAGCCGGCCACGGCCCGACTGGTCCGCGTGGGCCCGGCGGGCGACCTCGCGGACGACGCCCGGCACGCGCAGCCCGTCGTCTGGCAGCTCGTCCAGCCAGCGCGCGGCGGCGCCGGTCATCGACTCGATTTCACCGGCGGCGTCGAGCACGAGCATGCCCGCGTCCGTCGCGGCGCTCGGCACGCCGACGCGCGTGCGCGTGCGCAGCGCGGTGCGCACCCCGACGGCGACCGGCTCGCTCAGGTCCGCCAGGAACGCCACCTCGGCATCACTGAACGGAGCTTGCTCGCGCCGGCGCGCCAGGCAGCACACGGCCCAGCAGGCGCCGTCGGCGCGGAAGGCGACGCGCAGTTCGTGGCCGTATCCGGCCGGTGCGTACAGCGCGCGGAAGCGCGCGCTGCGCTCCGGCCGTCCGCCCGTAGCCTCGCTCAAGCGCAGGACGGGACGGCGGAGCCGGGCGATCTCGGTGAACTTGCCGAAGTCGCTGGTGACGAGCTCGTTGTCAATCAGCGCGAGCTGCAGGTCCTCCGGCACGTCCTCCGTGACCGCTCCAGTGAGCACCATCGTGGCGGGATCGGTGAGCAGCCAGCCCGCACCCGCGTACGGCACAACGGATCGCACACGGCGCGCCACCTGACGAAGCAGCTCGTGCGGCTGCAGGCCCGCGCCGGCCAGCCGCATGATCGCCTCCCTGACGACGATCGCCCGGGTGTCGCTCGCGCCCATCGCAGCCGACGCTACGTGCCGCTGCGCCCACGGTCCAGCGCGATGTACGCCGGCATACCCCCGCAGCTGGGGGATGGTCGCGCGCGGCCGGGGCGGCCACGATGCCGGCATGCAGACAGCCGCCCAGGCGATCGTCGTCGGCGGCGGACCGGCGGGCCTCGCTGCCGCCGGGGCGCTCGCCGATGCCGGCGTGCGCGCGCCGGTGCTCGAGCGCGGGTCCGCAGTCGGAGCCGCGTGGCGCGCCCGCTACGACCGGCTGCGGCTGAACACGAGTCGGCTCACATCCCGCGTCGGCCGGACCCGGTACCCGCGCCGCGTCGGCATGTTCCCGACGCGCGACGAGTTCGTCGCCTACCTCGGCGAGTTCGCCGCGCGCCGTCGCCTCGACGTGCGGACCGGGGTCGACGTCATGCGGCTCGACCGTCGCGGCGATCGCTGGCACGTGGCGACGTCCGCGGGCGAGGTCGGGGCCGCGCACGTGATCGTCGCGACGGGCTACGCGCGCGAGCCGCGACTGCCGCCGTGGTGGGCGCCGGACCGCTATCGCGGGCGGCTGCTGCACGCGGCTGACTACCGTGAACCGTCGCGGTTCCGCGGTCGCGACGTGCTGGTGGTCGGCGCCGGATCGTCCGGGATGGAGATCGCCGCCGACCTCGCCGGCGGCGGCGCCCGCTCGGTCCGCCTCTCGGTGCGGACGCCGCCGAACATCCTGCTGCGAGCGGTGGGCGGCATCCCGGGCGATCCGCTCGGCATCGCGATGATGAGGCTGCCGGCCCGTCTCGCGGACGCACAGACGCGTGCGCTGCGCCGGCTCGTCCTCGGCGACCTGAGCGGCTACGGGCTTCCGGCGCCGCACGAGGGGCCGTTCACGCGGCTCGAGCGGCTCGGCGCGGCGCCCGCCGTCGTCGACCGCGCGGTCGTCGACATGGTCAAGGAGGGGCGGATCGCGGTCGTCGCCGCCGTCGCCGCGCTCGAACCCGAGGGCGCGCGGCTGGCGGACGGCAGCGTGGCGAAGGCGGACGCGATCGTCGCCGCGACCGGGTATCGCTGCGGCTTGGAGCCGATCGTCGGGCACCTCGCGGTCCTCGACGCGCGCGGCGTCCCGCGCGTGCCCGACGGCGGTGAGGGCGCGCCCGGTCTGCGGTTCGTCGGCTTCCGGCCCGTGCCGGGCCAGATCCGGCAGGCCACGCTCGAGGCCGAGCGCGCAGCGCGCGCGATCGCCTCGTCCGTCGACTGACCCGGCATACCGCGCCGTGCGCCCCTGCGTCAGAATCGGGGTCCGCCGATGGACACCGACACCGACGCCGTCGCCGAAGGGCTCGCCGAGGCACACGCGGCGCTGGCCCGTGGTGACTGGGAGCGGGCACGCGATCTGTTCCAGGCCGCGGTGCTCGACGGCGAACGCGGCGAGCCGTACGAGGGGCTCGGCTGGGCGGCCTGGTGGCTCAACGACGAGGCGCTCACGATCTCCGCGCGCGAGCGCGCGTTCCGGCTCTACCGCGCGCACGGCGATCCGGCCGCGGCCGGCCGCGTCGCCGCCTGGGTCGCCGCCGACTACCGGGAGTTCCGCGGCGAGGACGTGGTCGGACGCGGATGGCTCGAGCGCGCGCACCGCCTGCTCGATCCGCTGCCGGTCGCGTCCGAGCACGGCTGGCTCGCGCTCATCGACGCCGACTTCGCGCTCAACGTCGATCGGGACCTCGACGCGACGCTCGCGCTCGCACGCGAGGCCGGTGCGCTCGGCCGCCGCCTCGGCATCGCCGACCTGGAGGCGGTCGGGCTCGCGCAGGAGGGGCTGGCGCTCGTGTGCCGCGGCGACGTCGAGGACGGCATGCGCCGGCTCGACGAGGCGTCCGCGATCGCGAGCGCCGAGGAGATGCACCTTCCGATCTCCTCCGGCTGGGCGCTCTGCTGCGTGCTGTCGGCGTGCGACGGAATCGGGGACTTCCGCCGCGCCGCCCAGTGGTGTGACGCGGTGCGCCGCTTCACCGAGCGCTGGGGCGGACGGCAGCTGCTCGGTGTCTGCCGGACGTCCTACGGCCGGATCCTCGCGGCCCACGGAGACTGGCCGGCCGCGGAGAGCGAGCTGCTGAGCGCCGTCGACGACCTCGAGCGCGCGCGGCCCGGGATGGCCGCCGGCGGCCTCTGCCGCCTGGCCGAGCTGCGTGCCCGCCAGGGGCGGACCGAGCAGGCGCGCGCGCTGTTCGAGCGCGCCGGCGCAGCGGGTCAGGTCGGGCTCGGCGAGCTCGCGCTGGCCGACGGCGATGCGACCGAGGCCGCCCACGCCGCAGAGCGCGTGCTGCGGCGGCTCCCGGCGACGTCGCTGCTGGATCGGCTCCCGGCGCTCGAGCTGCTGACGCGGGCGCGCGCCGCGCTCGGCGACCTCGCCGACGCCGAGCGGCAGGCCACCGAGGTGGTCGACGCCGCCGCGGCGTTCGGCACGTCCTACGTCCGCGGCCGCTCGGCGTTGCTGCAGGCGGAGCTGTCGGCGGCCGCCGGCGACCACGACCAGGCCCGGCGCTGCTGCGAGGACGCGATCGACTGCTTCGAGGAGGCCGCGGCGCCGTACGACGCGGCGCGCGCGCGGGTCGAGCTCGCCCGCGCGCTGCTCGCGCTCGGCCACACCGAGCGCGCCCGCGAGGCGGCGGGCGTCGCCTCGCTGGTCTTCGCCTCGCTCGGCGCGACGCGTGACAGCGCCGCCGTCGACGAGCTGCTTCGCCGCTCGGCGCTGCCGGACGGCGCCCGCCGGCACGGCGTGCTCACGCCGCGCGAGCTCGACGTGCTGCGGCTGGTGGCGCGCGGCCTGAGCGACGCCGAGATCGCCGACGCGCTCGTCGTGAGCCCGCACACGGTGCACCGGCACATCGCGAACGTCCGCGCGAAGCTGCGCTTGCCCTCGCGGTCGGCGGCGGTCGCCTACGCGAGCCGCGAAGGACTGCTCGAACCGTAGCCGCCGGCTGGCCGGTTCCGGCCATGTTGCGACAGATGGCCGGTTACGGCGAAGGCACGGCGCCCGCGCGCACGTAGCGTCCGGCGCGTGATCGATTCCCTCACAGACACGGCGCTCGGCGAGCTGCGCTTCCGGCTCGCGGGCGGCCTCTACGAAGCCGGCGACCCCGAGTACGACGACGCGTGCACGCTGTTCAACGCCATGATCGAGAAGCGGCCGCTCCTGGTCGCGCGCTGCTCGGCGCCCGATGATGTCGTGGCAGCGCTCGCGTTCGCCCGCGACCACGACCTCGACGTGGCGGTCCGCGGCGGCGGGCACTCGGTGACCGGACTGTCGCTCGTCGACGACGGGCTCGTGCTCGACGTCCGCGGCATGGACGACGTCGACGTCGATCCCGCGCGGCGCGTGGCCCGCGTCGGCGGCGGCGCGACCTGGGGCGCGGTCGACCGGGCCACCCAGCAGCACGGGCTCGCGACCACCGGCGGGCGCGTCTCATCGACCGGTGTCGCAGGCCTGACGCTCGGCGGCGGCTCGGGCTGGCTTGAGCGCATGCACGGACTGGCGTGCGACAACCTCCTCGCCGCAGAGCTCGTGACGGCCGACGGCCGGCTCGTCCGCGCCTCCGAGACCGAGAACCGCGAGCTGCTGTGGGCGCTGCGCGGCGGCGGCGGCAACTTCGGCGTGGTGACGGCGCTCGAGCTGCGCCTGCACCCCGTCGGGCCCGAGGTGTACGGCGGCCTGCTGATGTATCCGGCCGCGCGCGGGCCGGAGCTGCTGCGGCGGTGGCGCGACGTGATGCGCGACGCGCCCGAGGAGCTCAGCCTCGCGTTCGCCTACATCACGGCGCCGGCGGACGATCCCGACGTCCCCGCCCACCTGCGCGGGAAGCTGGCGGCCGTCGTCGCCGGGATGCACGCCGGGCCGATCGCGGACGGCGAGCGGGCGCTGCGTCCGATCCGCGAGCTCGGACCGGCGGATCTCGACGCGTTCGGCCCGGTGACGTACGCGGAGCTCCAGTGCTCGCTCGACGACCCGCCCGGCTATCGCAACTACTGGACGGCCGAGCAGCTCCCCGACCTGCCCGACGAGGTGGTCGAGCTGATGCACGCGCGTGCCCTGGAGATGCCGGGCAGCGCGCCGCAGATCTTCTGCGTGGCCTGGGGTGGCGCCGTCGCGCGGCACGATCGGGGTCCGCTGGCCGGTCGCGATGCTCGCTTCGTCGTGCATCCGCTGATGCTGTGGGACGACCCCGCCGACGACGCGGACGTGATCGCCTGGGGCCGGTCGTTCCGCGCTGCGCTCGCGGCTCACACCACCGGCGTGGCGTACCTGAACTTCACCGGCGACGAGGGCGCGGAGCGGGTGCGCGCGCAGTATCGCCCCGGCGCGTACGAGCGGCTGGCGCGCATCAAGGCCGAGTGGGATCCCGACAACGTGTTCCGGGCCGTCGGGAGCGTGGCGCCGCGCATGTCTGTCAACTGACGATACGCCGGCACGCGGTCTGGCTGCCGGGCAGTGGCCGTACTTCATGCCGCCGCCCGGTGCCCAGATCCGCACGCTGATCGTCGACGACCATCCCGCCATGCGGGCGGGCGTGGCCGCCGTCCTCGGCCAGCAGCCGGACTTCGTGGTGGTCGGCGCGGCCAGCGGCGCGCGACAGCTGTGGCCGACGCTCAAGAGCGCCGCCCCCGACGTCGTCCTCATGGACTTCGCGCTCGACGGCGTCGACGGCGTGATCCTCTGTCACCGCCTCAAGAGCCGGCCGGACGCACCGCGCGTGGTGCTCTATTCCGCGTTCGCGGACCGGACGCTGATCGCGCCGGCGATGCTCGCGCGGGCCGATGCGTTCCTGTCCAAGCGCGCCGAGGCCAGCGTGCTGTGCCAGGCCCTGCGGGACGTCGCCGCGGCACCCGACACCGTGCCGGCACTGCCGGCCGATCAGCGCGAGCGGCTCGGCGAGACGCTCGACGCCGACGAGCTGTCGCTCGCCTCGCTGCTGCTCGCGCGCCGGCCGATCGAGCACATCGCCGAGGTGACCGGCATCGCGGCGGAGGAGCTCGACGGCATCGTCGAAGGCATGCTCCGGCGGCTCGTTGCGGCGGCCCGGGCCGGCGTCGGCGGCTGAACGCCGCATCGTCACCCGTCAGACGATCGAGTGGCGGGCGGGCGCCGCGACCGGCATGCTCCGCGGAGGGAGGAGAGCAACACCGCCACCAACGGCGGTGTTCGGTTGATGCGCGCGACCCGGCGGTCGCCCCCTCACAGCCGCGACCGCCGGTCGGCGCGTGCGTGGGCCCGGCGCAACGGCCGGGCCCAGGTGCGCACGACGCCGCTGCTCAGCGCCGCCAGCGGATGACGCGCGTGCGCGAGCCGGCGTAGCGGGTGCCCTGCGGCGAGCGCCAGCGCACCCGGTAGGAGCGGCCGCGCCGGTAGCGCGTCTTCGTCGTCCAGTAGCCGCGCCGTCCCGTGCGGTCGCGCTTGAGGCGCCGCCACTTGCCGTGGTGGCGGCGGTACTGGATCTCGACGCGCTCGCGACCGTCATGCGGCCGGACGTAGCCCCACAGGCGGACACGCCGCCCGGCGCGGCGCGCGACCATCGGCAGCCGGAACGCGCGGTACGCCTTCTTCTTGCGGCCGCCGGCAAAGCGCAGGCCGGACTCGAAGCCGCCGTAGCGGTTGCGGCCGCGTCCGGGCAGGTCGTCGCGCATCAGGTACTGCGAGATCGCCCGCACCCGGCGCGTGTTCCACGCGATCTTCTCGCCGATCGCGCGGTACTCGGCCTGGCGCAGCTGGCTGACGCCGTAGTGCGGGTCGGGCTTGCTCTGGATCCCGAACTCCGTCAGGTAGATCGGTGTGTGGCGCGGGATCGCGTGGGCGCGCTCGGCGCGCTTGAGCGCGTGGACGAGCCGCCCCAGCGTGCCGATCGTGACGTCGTTGCGCCGCGGCGAGACGAAGAACGGGCCGCTGCGCGTCGTGTACGGATGATGCGCGTAGCCGTCGACGGGCAGCCGGTGGCAGCGACGCCGCTTGTGATAGCGGCGATTGAGGCACAGCGAGCTGCGCAGGAACCGCAGCGGGTAGACGACGTGCCGGTTGCCGCGCGGGGCCGTCTCGCCCATCAGCACGCGGTCGCGGCGATTGCCGGTGCGCTTGAGCGCCTTCTTGGCGGCCCAGAACAGCCGTCGGTACAGCTTGGGTGAGTACGGCTTGCCGCGGCGGTACTGCGGGCCGAGGAACTGCGGGTGGTTCGGCTCGTTCCAGATCGACCACAGCTTGATGCGCGAGCCGAACTGGCGGCCGACCGCGGTCATGAAGCGGCGGAAGCGCGTCGGGCTCGGGAAGTGCACGCCGTCACCGCCCAGCGTCGCCCAGTCCGGCGCCGGCCCGCTCGGCGTCACCAGGACGCGCAGGCCGCGGGCCCGCGCCTCGTTGATGGCGCGGTCGTAGGTGGTCCAGTTGTACGCGCGCGGGTCGGTCTCGTCGAACTGCGGCCGCGCGTTCGCGCGCGGCTTGGGCGCGACGTCACGCCAGTACATGACGATGCGGACCCAGTGCACGCCGAACCCCTGGATCTCGTCGAGCACACGCGCGCGCGTGCCGAAGTCGTGGCTGCGGATCTCGCGGCCCGCCTCGAAGATCGTGAACTGCGACTTGCGCGCCTCGGCCGCCGGCGCCGCGAGCAGCAGCGCGGCGAGGGCGATCAGCAGCGCGCGCATCAGAGCGCCCCCGCGTGGCGGGCGACGTAGCGGCGCGGCGAGCGCGACTCGCGACGCCAGCGCGGCCCGCGCTCGCCCCGGCCGGACGTGTCGAAGCGCAGGCCCGCGACGACCATGTACGCGTGTCCGGGATTCGAGTAGACCGTGATCCAGCGGCCGCGCCCGCGACGCCGCCACGACATGAGGCCGCTGGAGTCGCGCGCGCGGCGCAGCAGTCCGGCGCCGTGCAGGACGTAGGACACGGCCCCGGAGCAGTCGTAGCCGGAGTCGCGGAAGCGGCCGTGGCCGCCGCCTTAGTGGTACGGCTTGCGCGTGATGCGGTTCGCGGCCGCGACCGCCCGCTGCACGCGCCGCGGCGCGTCGGCCGGTGCGACGGCGGTGCGTCCGTCCGCCGACAGCGTCGCCTTGCCCGTGGGCGCGGCCGCCGGCTCGGGCGCCGTCGCGCGGCGCTCGAGACGGATCCGCATACCGCGGGCCTGCGGGCGCGAGACGCGGCCGTCGACCCGCAGGTCCTCGGCCCGCTCATAGCGGCGCACGCTCCGGCGCGTGGCCGGCCCGAAGATGCCGTCGACCGTCGTCGCGTGGCCGAGACGGGTGAGCGTGGACTGCAGCACGCGGACGTCCTTGCCGCGACTGCCCTTGCGGAGAACGCGGTCACCGAAGTCCGCGGCCGCCGGCGCGGCATGTACGGCGAACGCCGTCGCCGCGACGAGCAGGCAGGCAGGGGTTCTTCGGTGCCGCAGGGGCACGATCCGGTTCAACGGGGCTCCTTCCAGTCGTTTCCGAGGTGAGCTGACGGGCTCGCGCTGGAAGTGACTGCGCTACGCCGGCGGTGCCGGCGATTCGCCCCGGGCGGACAGACCCCGTCCGCCGATGGTTCCCCCGGCCGGCCGGGTCTCGAGGCCCGGCCGGTTCAACGTTGCATTGCGGATCCCAACGCCGCCGCCGCGACCGAGTTGCGGGCCGCTCGGCGGGTCGTCAGTCGAATGACGAGCCGAGCCGGCGGGTCCGGTTCTTCTCCAGGATCGCGACGACGATCAACGCGAACGCGACGGCGCGAGCGAGGTACACGAACGCGTCGGCTTCGCCATCGTCGTCGAGCGCGGCCAGCACGATCCGGTTGACGGCGAGCATGACGAACGCGAGCCCGAAGTAGCCGAGCAGGCGATCTCCGGTCAGGCGCCAGAAGCGCAGGAAGAACAGCGCGATCGCCACGCAGGCCAGGCAGCTCGCGCCGTCCAGGAAGTCGATCACCGCGCGCTGCCCTCGATCGCGTCCCAGACGAGGCCGACGAGCAGCGACGCCGTGCCGGCGAGGAACGTGAGGCTGCGCGCCCAGCGCAGGTCCGCGTCGTCGCCGAGAATCGCGAGGTCCACGAACAGCAGCACGTTGCTCAGCGCCAGCCAGGCGAAGCAGAGCGCGCTCCAGAGCAGCAGTCGCGCCCGGGTCGACCGCCAGGCACGCAGCAGCAGCAACGCGCAGGCCAGGCTGAGCAGCGCGCACAAGGCGTAGACGGCGGTCGCCACGCTCAGCGCTCCTCGCGGCGGACGCGGAACGCGTCCGAGAACTGCCGCAGGTCGCGCCCTGGGGTGGAGAACACGAACCGCACGACCTCGCGTGACTGCAGGCGGTACGCGTCCTGCAGCGCCGCGACAGCCTCCTCGAGCTCGGCGGTGTCCGGCGAGAAGCGCCAGCTGCCCTCCACGGCTTCCAGCAGGCCGGCGCGCGCCATCGCCTCGAGCTGGACGACGGCCCAGCTCGGTGGGCAGCCGAGCGCGTCGCAGATCTCGTCGACGCTCCAGCCGCGGTCGCGCTCCGCGTGCAGCATCACGAGCAGCTCGAGTTCGCCCACCGAGTGGACGTGCCGCCTGATCAGCGTGCGCACCAAGGGCGAGAGCCGGGAACTCACCTGGCCGCTGCGGTTGCCCCACGACCTCGTGGGTGGCGCATGCACCGTCAGTGCGCAGACGATCCGGCGCGCCGGCGGATCGGCGACCGCAACCGCCGGTCGGCCGGTCGTGTCACGGGAGAACGCCGCGCGTCGCACCCAGGCGCGGCGGCAACCGTGTTCTGACTGCCCGAAGGAGGCTGCTCCCCATGAAGTCGACGCTTCGGCGCGCCCGCGCGCGTGTCTCCGGCCGTTACGCCATCGCCGCTGCGCTGATCCTCGCGATCGGGATACCCGGTGTCGCGATCGGCGCGGGCGAGGGCCGCTCGCTGATCGCCGGCCACCGCAATCCGGACCGCGGCGGCTCCCTCCACAGCGAGACCCAGATCATCGCCGACAACGGCACCTACGGCACCCGCCAGTCGAACAAGCGCGACGGCGACGGCGGCGGCGCGATCTACGGCTGCCGCTCGGATCCCGGCCACGAGCCGTGCGTCCGGGCCAACAACCTCAAGTCCGGCCGCGCGTTCGAGTTCGAGACCGACGGCAAGGAAGGCGGGAACATCCACGTCGGCGACGCGGGCGTCCCGTTCACGACGAACGGCACCGGCAAGGTCGAGAACCTGAACGCCGACCGGCTCGACGACAAGAACGCGGCGGACTTCGCCGCGACGGGTGACCTCCTGTTCGCGGCCGTCGCGGACGACGGCAAGCTCGGTGCCAAGCGCGGCGCGACGGCATCGGCGATCGCGGCCGCAGCGGCGAACACGTACGCGGTCGCGTTCGACCGCGACGTCAGCGCATGCTCGTACACCGCGTCCGCGATCGGCACTGCCGACCCCGACGCGGCGTTCGGTGTCAGCGCCAACCCGGCCAATAAGAACCAGGTGCTGGTCGACCAACCGGATGACCCGGCCGTCCCGACGTCGTTCCACCTGCAGGTGATCTGCTGATCGAGCCGGCGCACCCGTCATGCATCTGACGGTAGGCAGCCATCCGGGCGCGCGCGGAGCATCCCCTCGGGGATGCCGAGTCTCGAACGACGCGAAACGCGTCGCGCCCGTGGGGGCTCGCGGCTCGCGACGCTCGCGTACGTGGTGGCATGGCTTGTCGCCGCGGCGGTCCTGATCGGGGTGTTGCTGGCGGTCTTGGGCGGCGACGCGCCCGACGAGGTCAGCCTGCCGCCGGTGCACGAGACCGAGCTGCGTCAGGCCGCCCGTGAAGCCGGCTGCCGGCTCCAGCGCGCCCGCCCCGGTGAGCAGCTGAACCCAGCGGTCGCCGGCGGGACGGGCACGACTCCGGCGCGCCCGGGCGTCTATGAGAAGTCGCCCGGCGCGCCGGCCCTCGTCGCGGCGCTGCGCAACGGGATCATCGTGATCCAGTTCCGTGACCTCGACGGCGACGACGTCGACGTCCTGCGCACGGTCCAGAAGGCCGTGCCCGCGGGCACGATCCTCGCTCCCAACGACACGGAGATGCCGTTCGCGGTCGCCGTCACCTCATACCGGCGGATCCTCGGCTGCCCGAACGTGAGCACGCGGTCGATCCAGGCGATTCAGTTGTTCCGTGGGCGCTTCGTCGGGACGGGCCCCGACGTCTGACTACCGCTGCGCCAGCCACGGCGTGGCGCCGAGATGCTCGCGCACACCGGCCGGCACGGGCGGGGGGTCGTGCGCGAGCAGCCAGGTCTTGTCGGGGCGGCGCCGGAGCTGCCCGTTCTGGGTCAGGCGCCGCAGCGCGCTCGTCACGGTCGGACGTTGAGCGCAGACCAGCTGCGCGAGCACGTCGTGGGTGACGGGCAGTGGGACGGCGACCCCCTCGGGCCCGACGCGCCCCCAGCGATCCGCGAGGTGCCAGAAGAACAGCAGCAGCCGCTGGTCGACGCGCCGCAGATCGGTGATCGCGAGCTGCAGCCCGAGCCAGTGCGAGCGCCGCACGGTGCGCTCCACGACGGCCGCGACCAGCTTCGGCCAGCGGGCCGCGAACGCGAGGAACCGCTCGTCGAGCACGGCGACCCGGGCCGTCTCGACGACGTCCCACTCGGAGGCGAACGGCACCGACGCCAGCTCCGTCTCCTGCTGCCAGGGCCGCAGCACATCGCCGGGGCCGACGATCTCGCTGCGGGGCTCCTGGGCGACGACGAGACTGTGGAGCAGCATGCCGTCCAGGACGAGGAGGCCCAGGCAGCCGTCGGGGTCGCAGATCTCGCTCATGTCGACGGCCCAGGGGCCCCGCTCGAGGCGGATCACCGGGACGATCGCGCGCGCCCGGGCCTCCAGTTGCCCTCGCGTGGAGAGCCCGGCGAACAGATCGACGTCCTCGTCGAGGAGCCGCACGGGCGCCTCCTCCTCGAATGCCCGCTCGAAGAATGTCGGCATCGCGCTCATGCCGCCTGCCGGCCGGCCGTCTCGGCGCGCAGCCGCGCGACGGCCTCGCCGAGGGTGCGGGCGACCTCGGAGCGGGACACCCCGAGGCGGCCGGCGATCTGCCGCTGCGTCAGGTCCTCCCCGAAGTGCAGGCGGAGCATCGTCTTCTGCCCGCTGGACAGTGCGGCGAGCGCATGTTCGATCGCGGCCAGGCATTCGATGCGCTCGTAACCGGGGTCCTCGACGCCGACCGCGAGCGGCGCCGCGAGGGCGTCGTCGGGCCGGGACGGCCGATCCAGTGGCACCACGTTCAGGGTGGCGGTGACCCCGATCGCCTCGACGACCGCCTCCTCGCCGCATCCGAGGGCCGCGGCGAGCTCGACCACGCCGGCGGCGCGACCGTGCACGGCGCGGAAGTCCTCGGCCGCCGACCGGACCTCGCGCACGCGCTCCTGCAGCGACCGTGGAACGTGAGCGGGCCATGACGTGTCGCGCAGGAAGCGGCGCAGCTCGCCGAGGATCGTTGGAACCGCGAAGCTCGCGAACGACGTACCGCGGTCCGGCTCGAAGCGGCGGATCGCCTTGATCAGCCCCTCGCAGGCTGCCTGGTCGAGATCGTCACGCGCGCACGAGACGGTGGCGTAGCGGCGCGCCAGGGCACGCGCCAGCGGCCGGTACGAGATCACCAGCGCTTCGAGGTCCTCCGGCCGGCGCCAGCGCGCGTACTGCAGCAGCAGGCGCTTGCGTGCGGTCTCGTCTCGGTCCGGGAACTCGTCTGCGCCGGGTCGCAGCATGGGGCCTCCTTCGCGGTCGCACCGCAGTCTCCGCGATGGGGCATGGCGCAGCTATGGGGCCTGTCCACCATGGGGCACCGGTCGACCCACCATTCGATGTCAGCAGCCGGACGTCCCCCGGCGCTCCGCGTCGGCCGTCAGCGCGTCGACGCCGCCCGTTCGCGCCCTGACGGACGCCCGCCCCGCCGGCGCCGGCCGGGTCCTTCCCTACGCGAGAAGCGACCCGAAAGGAGGCCGACTGCATGGCCACGGTTCCCGGCAGCGGTCAGCGCAGCGTCCTCGAACCTCCGGACACGCCGGCGCAGGCGTTCGCCGCGTTGAGCGGGCTCTTCCTCGTCGCGCTCGGCGTGCTCGCGCTGATCTTCGCCGGGGTGGGCTTCGGCACGGTCGACTCCCTCGCCGAGCGGCCGGAGTTCCTGATCTGGACCGTCAGCGGCTGGACGACGATCCTGTGGATCGCGATCGGCACCTTC